>VGKS01000009.1 GCA_016866935.1 Candidatus Pacearchaeota archaeon | reverse complement strand
TGGATTTTTCCCTTCCTCGGGAAAAAAAGATGAAACACAATCAGAATGGTTTCGCTAGAAATCATTGGTAAATATGTAGTACCCGCGTTACCCAAGTTCGACTCTTGGTGAGGGGATTTTATTTTTGATATTTTTTAACCGTATACCCTTGATAGTTTAATAAGCTTATAATTATTCTTAAATCGTCTAATTGAAAAATTAATAGTAGTGCCTATCACTTTTAATACTTTTAATTAGAGTCCCTGCTTCTTCCTAATATATAATGCTTTAGTTATTTCTAATTTTCTATTTTTTATGAATTCTTTGTCAAAGAGATTCTTTTTTATTATTTCCATAATACTTGAACCGTTATTTTTAATATCCTGTTCAGTAAACCTAAGTGTAACCCATCCCAAACTCATTAACTCGAAATGAATTCTTCCATCTTTAACTACTGTTTTTTCAAAAATGTGTTTTTTTCTTGGACCTTCTTTAATTAAATCTTTATTTTTTCCAATTGAATGCCAATTTCCATGCCAATAATCTCCATCGCAATAGATTGCTATTTTTTGATTTGGAAAGGCAAAATCTGCTCTGGTATATCCTTTAGAAAGTTTAATCACATATTGCTCTTTTAGACCTTCTATCAAATTATTATTTTCCAGCAAACTTTTCATTATTAACTCTATATTTGAATGTTTGGTGTAAAGTTTTGGAGTAATTTCATATTCTTTGAACCATCTAGAAATAGTTGTCTTAGAAACCCCAAACTTTAAAGCGATATTATTTTTTGAATTTTTATCAATGTGATGTAATCTTTCTAGTTCTTCTTTTGAAGGTCTCTGAAAAAGTTTCGGTAACTTCCTATTACCAATTCCACGATAATGTAAATTATAAGAAATTATCCAATGCTTAATAGTATCTTTTGAGACTCCAAGCTTTGAAGATATTTTATTTACAGAATTCTTTTGATTAATATATAGCTCTTCTAATTCTTTTCTAGTCAACTTTTTTGCTACTCCTAAACGCTTTCCAGATTTCCTGGATTTTTTTCCCAGTCTCTTTAATAAATCACCTATTGTTGAGGCGTTAATCGAATAAATCCTAGCAATTTCTGAATGAGAATATTTAGAATTAAAATATAAATTTAGAATTTTTTCAATATCTTCTTCTTTAAAATTTATTTTATTATGTGGAATTTGTCCTTTTTTGAATTTTGTATTTATCATTTAAATTAGAATAATCTATAATTATTAAATAATCGTTTTCAAATTAGCCACCAAATACTTGAGTTGCTCTACTTAGAAGCCATTACAATAAAGAAAAATAAGAAGTTAAGGCATTATCATTAACCCTTTATCGTCGGTGTTATCCTAATTCTAAATCTCTTAGTGAAAAGAATAAACCTCCGTGTTTAGTATTAGTTCCATTCATAACCATTCCTGATTCAGCTTCCACTCTTCTAACTGTTTCTCTTGCTTGTCTTTCTAAGTTACGGATAGTGTTTTCTATTTCTGCAAAATCTCTATTACTCATCTTAACCTCCTTTTTCTTTACCTCTTGTTGCGCTTCGTATATGCCAAACCTCATCATCATCTGGACCAAAACAAAACTGAAAGATTATTTCCTTATTTCCTATTGAGATTTTATATCTAAACTTATTAACTTTTACTACTGGACTATTAAACCTTTTACTTACCTCTTCAAAGAATTTTAAGTCTTCTATAAAATGTCTTGGCCAATCTCCAATTAATACCATCACTTTTTTCTTTTTCATTTTAATTCCTTTCTAAAAAATACAGTTTTTTTAGCAGGAATAAACCCGTGTTTAACATAAAAGAGATATGCTGGAGCATCTAAGTGAGTAGTAAGATAGATTTGTTTTATTTTATTTTTTATCGCAAATTCTTCAGCTTTCTTTATCAATGCCTTGCCTACTCCCTGGCCTTGGAATCTAGAATTAACTGCAATTTCTTTTAGATCAAGTTGAGCTCCAGTGTTATAAAATTCTTTATGAAGAACTAAAAACCCAACAACCTTTTTTCCTATCTCGGCAACATAAATCTTTCCAACCTTAGAATAATGATTTAAAGTTTTTAGAGCATTATTTCTTGTCCACTTTTCATTATACGGTTCTTTTCCATACTCCTGCTTTATTATTTTAAAAACCTCACTAAAGTCCTTATTAGAGTATTTTCTTATATTTATCATCTTTATCTTCCCCTATTCTAATAGATAAACTAGATATTTTAAATTTAGCCTTCTACTTAAGAAATAATATTCTTAATAATTAACCAAAACACCAATCTTTTATACCCGCCTAACCAAAATAAAACATGTTCATAGATGTTCACTGCCACCTAGACAAACTAATTGATGAAGGTGTACCAACAGATAAAGCTATTAAAAATGCTAAAAAGAAAGGTGTAGAAAGAATGATTGTAAATGGAACAGACCATGAACAAAATAAAATTATTTTAGACTTAGCAAAAATACACAAAGAAGTCCTTCCTGCCTTAGGAATATATCCAATTGACGCTCTCAAGTTATCAGAATCAGAGATAGATGAAGAAATAGAATTCATAAAACAAAACAAAGACAAAATTGCAGCAATAGGAGAAGTAGGTTTAGACCTAAAAGAGGAAGAACTGCATAAAACATTAGATAAACAAAAAATTAATCTAAGAAAATTCGTAAATCTAGCAATAAAACTAAACAAACCAGCAATAATTCACTCAAGAAAAGCAGAGTTACATACAATAGAATTATTAGAAGAGTTAAATGTAAAAAAAGTAATCATGCATTGTTTCTCTGGAAAGATGTCTCTAGCAGAGAGAATTGCAAAAAATGGATGGTTTTTATCAATTCCTGCAAATTCTCATTATTCTCAACAATTTCAAGATGTAATCAAAAGAGTTCCAATAGAAAATTTATTATGTGAAACAGATACCCCGTACTTACACCCATTAAAAAAATGGCCAAATGAACCTGCTAATGTAATATACAGTTACAAAAAAATAGCTGAAATAAAGAAAATGAAGTTAACAGAAGTTGAATTACAAATAGAAAAGAATTTCAAGAGTTTATTAGAATAGTTTATTAATCCAAATCAATAAAATTAAACATGATAGTTTCGTTAATAGGTTGGTTAGGAGCAATCCTACTTCTTCTAGCTTATTTCTTATTAATTCATAAAAACCTAAATAGCCGTTCTAAAATGTATCAATGGATGAACATTATAGGGTCACTCCTATTAGCGATAAATACTTTAGTAATACAAGCATACCCATCATTTCTAACAAATATAATTTGGTTTTTAATAGGAATTTACGGTATTTTCCATATAATCAAACATAATAAGTCCAAAACGCTAAAAAAGAAATCAAAAAACCATGGTAAATAATGATTTTTGGATGCTCAAAATGTTTCCAAAGATCAGTAAAAAAACACTTTGACATGAACAAGAAAGCAATAGCTAATATAAGAATTCTCAATTTAATAGGGTCTTTATTTTTTATCTGGGGCATAGCAGCAGTTATAGATAATATATTCAAAATAAACACAGGGATAGCTCCACTTTTATGGATGAGTTATATATCTCTTATATTACTAGGAATAGGAATATTAAGAAAAAACGCATCTTTAGTAGCCAGCCAGATAGCAATAATATTTATCCCATATATATTCTGGAATTTAGATTTCTTCCATCATTTAATTACTGGAAACTCCTTATTTGGAATAACAGATTACTTCTTTATAGAAGGTCCATTGAGTGGAAAAATAATAACTCTACAACATATTTTCAATCTTCCATTAAGCCTCTATTCATTACACCTAATAGGATTAAAATCAATAAGATTTCCGATAGTAAGCATCATACAAATATCTCTAGTCTTTATAGTATCAAGACTATCTACAGATTATGAAAAGAATGTGAATTGTGTATACCATAACTGTGCTAACTTCTCATTTGGTCTTCCATACATAGCAGAATGGTTCATAGCTCAATTTATAATGATACTAATAACTAGTTGGTTTCTAATAAAAATATTCAGAAAAAAAGAAAAATAAAATAAAAATAAATTTAGGCTGTAGGTTGACAGTTTACAACTCCCCACTCTTTACCATCCAATACTGCATCAATTGCATAATTGAATGTAGAAACAGGACATGCTCCACTTATCATTCTATATCCTTCCTTATCATTACCGACAAAGAACCCAGGAGTTCCCTGTATTTCAATACTTGCTCCATAAGCCATGTTATCGCTAACAGTCTTAGCAAAGTCTCCATTATCCAAACAAGATGCAAATTTCTTAGTATCTAGACCAATCTGCTTAGCATATTCTTTGAAAGCAGGAACTCCACCAGCAACTCCGCCAGTGAAAAGCAAATCATGCATTTCATAGTAAGCAGAGTCTCCTTTCTGATCACGAGCGCAATGAGCTGACTCAGCAGCTTTCTGTGCTTGAGCGTGGAAAGGTAAAGGATAATCCATAGTGACAAGATTCAATTCTCCAGAAGTAATTCTATCTTCTAGAACACTACCAGTTTGAGTATAGTGTCTTTGACAAAATGGACATTCATAATCTGTAAATTCAACAACTGTAACTTCAGCATTAACGTTTCCTTTTACAGGAGCACCTTCAATATCAACTTCTATTGCTTGAGCAGGTCCTGTAGGTACCTGCTGTCCAGGTTCTTGTACAACAGTACCAGTTATGCTTCCGCCAGGTAAAACATAAAATGTAACTCCGAGAATAACAACACCTAGTAAAATGAATGTTGAATATTTCCAAAGAGTATCCTTCCTTATTGTAATTGTTTCACTTTTTTGTTCCATATTTAAACCCCCTTTCACATTCTCAGTATTCATCAAGAAATTTAATTTCAATCTTTAATAAAGCTTTTGTTAACTTCCAATAACTATCTAGCAATAGGATATAAAGCTTCTACTAAGCCCGTTAATCCGTTAAAGTACCCTAAAACCCTTCTTCCTTTAAGTTGAGATTGTTTAGTTACCCCCATAGAATGTAAAAAATCAGTAATATAAGGCCCATTTTCACCTAAAAATGTAAAAGCATGTTGCCCAGATGTAGATAGTTTAGTACCATCGGCTCTTAAAAGAACAGTTAAATTATGGCTTCCTAAATTAGAAGTATCTTGAACGACGTATTCAACCGTTTCAAAACCATTTTGATCTAGGGAATCTATATTCTTCAATTGTTCTCTTCCAAATGCCTGTCTTATTACCATAAAAAAACGAAATAATATCCCTATTTAAAGCTTATTGAACATGTATTTTGGTTTATTTTCTTAGCAATCTTAAAGTTAGCATAAAGCAATAAAGCAAAAGCAACAATAGAAACTTCCTTTCCATTAAATGGTAAGGCAATAAGTGCGCCCCCAATACCTAAAACTGAAGCCAGCCCGACACCACAAGCAGCACAACCGGGTGCTAAAAGACCAAAAAATAAACCAACAGAACCAAAAAAAGATACCTTTTCGGTCTTGACATGACTTGTCTTATAAGTTGCAAGAGCAATATAAGAACCAAATAAAAAAGCTATGGCAAAAAGAAAGAAATTAGAATAAGAATCAATTGTTGAAGGATATCCTACAAAATAATAAAATAAAAGTTTCAAAGAACCCTGATCAGAAATAGCCTTCAAGTCAGAAAAGTCTAATAAAATTACATCTATTAAATAAAAAAGTAAAACTCCTGCTAAAGCAACAAAAATATAGAAAGATTTTGAATAAACCTCTTTTAGACCTTTAATAAAACTCATAAAATTCTTACCTTCCTAAAACCAGTAAATATGAAAAATAAAGCAATTAGTAAATAAATAATAAAAATAAAAAGATTGTGAAATATTATTATTCCAAGCAGAGTATCATTAACAGCATAATTAGCTCCAGAATCAACTTCTATTTTAAGAAAATATCCAAAAAGTAGAACAAAGACTATAGAAATTCCAATATAAAACCTAAACTTATTCACAATTCTCACAACAAAGAAAACAAGAACCTCTTTTTATTATTATCTAATTACCAGCCGTAACTGTACAATCTACCAAAGTATCCATAACCCCATCCACCATATCTATATTGCCTAGCCTCTTCTTGTATTCTTAATTTTTCAATCTGATAATCATACTTCTTACCTTCTCTATAAGTGTCAAAAGCATATTTTATCGCTGCATCTTTATCATAACTATCTTCATAATAAGCATGATCTGGATAGTAAGGTCTATTTCCATAATGATAAGAACATCCGTAAGACCTCCAACTGTAAACATCTCCGCAACGAGAATATCCTCTGTTGCTATAGCTATAACGATTCGTATTGCTATCATCATTACTAATCTTAAATCCGCTATTACTCTCGTAATAAGAAAATGAGTCTCTATCTGTGTAGGTATAAGTATTATAAGGATGAGCTGCACTTACAAAACCTGTCAGAATTAGTAAAAATAAAGCTACAAAGACAAAAAATGCAATTCTTGAGTAATTTTTCATATTGTTAGAGTTCGTTTAATCTATATAAACCTTTGGTGTAAAGATTTATCCAAATACTGCACGCTCAAAACTTTCATATTCCTGCATACGTTTCTGCTCCTCTATCTGTGCATAAAGTGAGGACGTAGCATCATCAAATCTCTTTCTAATTAATAAAATATCATCTTTTGAAGCACCAGCATATCTAGTCCTATCTAAAATAGACCTCATACCAAATGCGGAAGCCATGTTTACCTCATCAGTCGCAAGACCAATTTGCTCATTCCTAAAAAAATCTCTAACTCTAACCCCTACAATCTTCAATAAAAATTCTGTCTCTTCTAAAGGAGTCATTCTTTCAGCGTCTACCATATTAAACCCGGACATCTAAAGACCTAGCACCTTGACTAGCAGTATGCCTATCTCCACCATTCATTGCAAATTTGAGTTCTTCAATTAAAGCAACGTATCCTTGAAGTATGTCTTTTTTTGCCAAACCATAGTCTTCATGACAAATAATTCCAGCATCAAAAGCCTTTCCTAAGCACCTCATCTGACGCATTTGATCTTCTAAAGTTCCAAGAATATCATAATTGGATACTCCACTTTCTATTGCTCTATTTACTTTTTGAGTAGCATCTAAAAGTCCAAATTGTATACTCTCAAGTAAATCAAATTTTTGATCAGTTGGTCTGTACCCTCTAGGTTCAGGATAAATACCAAGTCCTTGAAATTGAGTTGCATCTACCATATAAAAATTCAAAAAACTTGCTATTTAAACCTTACTATTTGTAATTACTGAACAGTTACATAGATATTAAGATAAAAATTTAAGATTAAAGGAACTATATAATTAGATGAAAGAAATAGATTTTAAGAAAAAACTAACAAAAGAACAATATCAAGTATTAAGAGAAAAATCAACAGAAAGACCATTTACAGGCAAATACTATAATAACAAAGAAAAAGGCATGTATGAATGTGCAGCTTGCGGAAATAAACTCTTCAAATCAGAGGTAAAATTCGACTCGGGAACAGGATGGCCATCTTTCTATGATTCTATACCCGGTTCAGTCAAATTCATAGAAGACAATAGCCTGGGAATGAAAAGAACAGAAGTAGTCTGTACCAAATGCGGAAGCCATTTAGGTCATGTTTTTGATGATGGTCCTGTAGATAAAACGGGAAAAAGATTCTGCATAAACTCTTGCTCACTAAATTTCAAGAGTATGAAAAAGAAAGCAGAAGAATAAATAAGAAAAAGATAATTTATATACACTGAAAATTTAAAATGAATATGAACAAAAGAGGATTCTTTGGAGCGTTTTTTGTAGTACTCTTTCTAATAGCTATGGCTTATGCAGCGTATTACTTATACCAAAATATTCCAAGACATACAATAAATCTAATAAACACAAATTCAGAACAAGTCAAAACAACTAATACTATTCCTAGCAAACAATTCTATGAAAATATGAGATATCCAAGTAATTTAATATCCTATAATATAGCAGAATCATGTCCGGAAAATAAAAAAAATATAATGAAAGAGGCTTTTTCAATTCTTGAAGAAAAGACAATATTAGAATTCAATCCTTCAGATGAGTCTACCGCAATACTAAAGATATTATGTTCTGATATATCTCCTGAAGCTGAAGAGGAGAACCACTTCATTGCAGGAGAAGGTGGCCCGTCCAAGGTGATTAACTCCACATTATATTCAGTAATATTAGAAGGAAAAGTAGCTCTATATAGAGAAGGAAGTTGTAACAATGCAAATGTAGCAATACATGAATTACTTCACGCATTAGGATTTGACCATAATAAAGATAAAAATAGTATACTCTATCCAACATTAGCTTGCAATCAAATAATAGATGAAGAAATAATAGAAAGCATAAACGATTTATACGAAATAGCTTCAGCTCCTGATTTAGCATTTGAAGAATTAACTGCTACAAAAAGCGGAAGGTATCTAAACTTTCATATGGAAGTAATAAATAAAGGATTAATACAAACAAATAACGTAAAAGTCGGATTATATTCAGATGGAGAATTTGTAGACGATTTCGAGCTTAATTCCATAGCAGTTGGTGCAAAGAAAATAATTGATGTAGAAAACCTCAAAGTCCCTCTAGCTGCAAATGATATAGAATTTGTAATAGACTATCAAAATCAAATAACTGAAATATCTGAAGATAATAATAGAGCAAGTCTTAGCACTAATTAGCGATTGGTTCCAAAAGGAAGACTCATTTGAATAGCAATTCCGCTCTGATCAATATCAGCCATATCTGCCCAACCCTGAACCTCTAAATAAAAGCGATCAGAAATAGGGATATTATAACCTAAGATGACTCTTCTTCCAGTAAAATCAACATTTGAATTTGAACCAAGAGTATCCTTAACAACCCCATCGGAATAATCTCTTACACCATTAGCTGTATTTCTTATAGGTGAAAAAACATCCCAACCCCATACCCACTTCAATAGACTAGATATTACAACACCTTCTTCCCTCTCAACTCTTTGAGGATCATCATCAAATGTCATAAAAGAATCTTGATGTTGAAAATAAATAGGATTTGGAAAAGAATCAGTAGTGTTATCTTGATATCTTCTTAGATTTATACCGTTATCTAAAGAGATTTTATAGGTATGTGAATAAATCGGCCTTAATAAAACCAACTCCCCAGAAGAAGAAGGAGCAAGTCTTGCAATTCCTAAATCTACAGAAGTGGAATTATCAGCTATCTGAACAGGTAATCCTGTAATATAACTATCAAAATTAGCTTGATGAACAGATGAATTATCTAAATCTCTATTCATAGAATTTGGTGATCCATAATCATTATTTCTACTATAAAGTATATTTGAATTTGGACCATAAAGAGATTTCTGGCCAGTCTGGCCGGCATCAGACCCTTTAACAGGTTCAACGGCTACAACATTAGACTCTCCATTAAAAAAGGGAGCCCATGGTCTAAAATTATGCCCTGAACCAGCACAAGCTCCTAAACCTAAAATTGCAGCCAAAGATAGATTAGTTAGTTTATTAGTCATAAAATTCTCCGTTAAGAGTTTAGAATTTTTATTTTGTGAGGTTATAGGCCTTACTTAAACACTAATTCACGATCCTATTTAAATCTTAATCTCATTTAAAAATAGTATGCGGGAACTAGGATTACTACAATTCGTAAGAATTGGAGTTCCCACGAACATCAGTTTGTGAGGACTTCGAATCCTATTAATAAAAATGCGGGAACTAGGATTACTACAATTCGTAAGAATTGGAGTTCCCACGAACATCAGTTTGTGAGGACTTCGAATCCTATTAATAAAAATGCGGGAACTAGGATTCGAACCTAGGAAAGCACTAAGCTAACACGGCCTTAACGTGTCCCATTTGACCACTCTGGCATCCCCGCGTAAATCAGTCAAATTAGCTCGATTTAAAAGACTTTGTAAAGAAACACTTTTATAAGCAAGCCAACTCAAAACAATCTATGTCAAGTGGTGATCAATCAAGACTTCAAAGTCTACAAACAAACGCTCCGCAAAAATGGAAACCTAAAGAAACAGTAATACTTCCTGAAGATTTTGAAGAATTAACAGAAGGCACATTAAAAACATCTAACAGTTTGAGCTTCTTAAAAAATGAAGAAAAAGCAGAAAATATCTTCGCAGGAGCTAATTGGGATCTAAATGATAAAAATGGAAAAATACCTCCATTAAAGTTTTCAAATGGAAAAACTCAAGAAGATGTAGTAAATGAAATATTAGATACAATAAAACATGGAAATAGGATAATCTTTTTGCATGGAGCTTGTGGAACTGGTAAATCTGCTATAGCTTTAAACGTAGCAAGAAGATTAGGAAAATCATCAATAATAGTCCCAGTAAAAGCTTTACAGAAACAATATGAAGATGATTATACTGAAAAGAAATTTTTATACAAACCATCTGGACAAAAAATGAAAATAGCCGTTTTAACTGGCAGAGAAAATCACGATTCCATAATAAATCCTGGACTATCATGTGCAGACCCCGATTTACCTGAAAATATAAAAATCACAGAAAAAAATTACAACAAAATAGCAGACTACTTTAGAAATAATCCATTTGTTTCTGGACAAGATGTCCCAGACCATAAAAACATAAGAAGGTTATCTATAGCTCCTTCAAATCCATACTGGAGCCCTATCGTGCCTAGCAGTTACGACTTAAATCAACTAAAAGATGCTAAAAAGATAAAATATATCGGATGTGATAACAGAGAATACACGTTCTACCATAGAAAGTCTGGTTGCTCGTACTATGATCAATACTTAGCTTACAAAAATGCAGATGTAATAATATTCAATGGAGCAAAATACAAAGCAGAACTATCAATAGGAAGAAAACCAGAAACTGAGATAGAAATAATAGACGAATCTGATGAATTCCTGGATAGTCTATTTCAACAAGAAGAAATAAATCTAACAAGACTAGCAAACAATCTAAACACCATAGTTCCAGAGTCCCAAGAAAGCAGAGAAACAATAAAGTCTATTCTGGATTTAATAAGCATGGAAGAACAAAATAAAAGAGCTTTAGGAATAGATGAAAACGAAGTATACCACTTAGATGATTCAAAAATTAAAAAGATATTCAAACTTCTAGCAAAAGACAAAGAGTTAGAATCTGAAATTCTAGTTGATGACAACAATTATGCAAACAAAGCCTTAGAAATAGCTCATTCACTAGAAGAAATTACTGATGAAATATATCTAACTTATAGAAAAGAGGAAGAAAGTCTTTACATAAAATTAGTAAGCACAAATCTATCTCAAAAAATTGAGGAACTTCTAAACAAAAGCAAAGCCTTACTATTCATGTCAGGAACACTACATTCACAAAGCGTAATAAAAAACATATTTGGGATATCAAACTTTAAAGTTATACAAGCAGAAACATTACAGCAAGGTGCAATAGAAATACAGATGACTGGAAGAGAGAAAGATTGTAGATATTCAAACTTCACAACAAACAACCATACAAGAAAAGAGTATTTAGAAGCTCTAAATATTGCAGTAGAAAAAGCAAAGAGACCGACTTTAATACATGTAAACGCATTTCAAGACCTTCCAACAGAAGAAGAAAAATCAAAGTATAATTTATCTCAACTAACATCTCAAGAATCATTAATAGATTTACAAAGAAACGATAAAAGTGGAAAACAGATAGCGATATTCAAGCAAGGATTAAATGACAAACTATTTACAACAAAGTGTTCCAGAGGAATAGACTTTCCAGGAAATATGTGTAATTCAGTAGTCTTCACAAAATACCCTAATCCTAATATCTCCGATACTTTCTGGAAAATACTTCAAAAGACACACCCAGATCACTTCTGGGACTTCTACAGAGACAAAGCATATAGAGAATTCCTACAAAGAATATATAGAGCGGTAAGAAGCAAGGAAGACCATGTTTATATCCTATCTCCAGATATAAGGGTATTACAATCAGTAAGAAAACTACAACACGAACAAGTTTAATAAAAGTAAATAATCAAATCGGTCTAAGCTCAGGACCATCTTTTCCTAAATCTTCAATAACAAATCCCTTTTCTTTTATTTTATCTCTAATAGCATCAGCCTCGGCAAACATTTTGTTCTTTCTAGCTTTCTGTCTCTCTTCAAGTAAAGCTAAAACATCCTTAGGAATAACTATTTTCTTCTCCTTCATATCTTTAATTCCCAAACCTAAAACGCAATCAAAATCTTCAAGTAAACTAAGTCTAGTTTTGGATTCCATATTCCCCTCTTCCATAACACTCCAAAAAACATCAAGAGCCTTTGGCAAATTCAAATCATCGTTTATAGCATCAAGAAATTCGTTCCTAAGATCTTCAACATCCGTGTTACCAGGATTCTTCTCTTTGCGTAACCTAATAATTTTTCTCTCAATCTTTTCATATGCATTTTTAGCAGCAGTAAGAGATTCTAATGAAAATTCAAGAGGTTTGCGATAATGAGTTTGCAAACATAGATATCTATAATGTAAGGGTATAAATCCTTCTTTCTTCAAATCTGCAATGGTGTAAATATTACCAAGAGACTTAGACATCTTTCCTTCTTTAAGATTAAGCATTCCTCCGTGAACCCAATAATTAACAAATTTCTCACCACTATATCCTTCACTTTGTGCAATCTCATTAGTATGGTGAGGAAATACTAAATCTAATCCCCCTGTATGAATATCAAAATGCTCCCCTAACGCAGAAATAGACATTGCAGAACATTCTATATGCCAACCAGGACGACCTTTTCCTATTTCAGTATCCCAAAAAACATCACCATCTTCATTTGAATAAAATTTCCATAATGCAAAATCCTGAGCATTATCTTTATCATATTCATCTTTTCTAATTCTTTCTTTAGTATTGGTTATTTTATGCAGTCCTGCAATTCCTCCATAATTCTTAGACTTTGAAATTGAAAAATAAATTCCATCGTCAGATTTATAGGCAATTCCTTTTTTAATCAAAACCTTAATTATTTTAACCATCTCCTCAATATTATCAGTAGCTCTCAAAAACTTAGGTTTGATTATATTCAAACTATCCATGTCTTGAACAAAGATATCTTCATATTTTGAAGTCAATTTTTTCAGACTTAATCCTTCTTTTTGACTACCCTTTATAGTTTTATCATCAACATCTGTAAAATTCATTATGTGATTTACCTTCAAATCATTATAACTTAACGCTCTTTTGATAAAATCTGCAAGTAACATGCTTCTAAAGTTTCCAATATGTTGATACCAGTAAACTGTGGGTCCACATGAATACATTCCCACCTTTCCTTTTTTGATAGGCACAAATTTTTCCTTTTTTCTAGTCAATGTATTGTAAAGTTCTACATCCATAAAATAAGCAGAATAATCTATGTTTTAAGGATTTCTAATACAAAAATATGGGAAAAATATAATTCAAAGTGAATTAAGCATTTCTTTAACATCCTTAATTGACTTACATTTCATCAAATTTACACGAGCTTGTGAAGCTCCTTCAAAACTTTTGAAGAAATTACTTCCAATATATTTCACTCTTGACATCTCAAAGACCTCATTCTTTTCAGCTAATTTAACATATTCAGAAAAACCATCAATTCTATCCTTCTTAGTTATCTCATTTTCTTTACCTGTTTTAAGATAGCGTAAAATCTCTCTAAAAATAAATGGATTGCCTATAGCCGCAGAAGCAACCATTGCACCATCACAAATATCAAGCATTTTAGAAGCACTCTCTCCAGAAACAATACCCCCATTACCTACAACAGGAATTCCTATCTCCCGTTTAACTTTTGAAATCCAATTCCAATCAGGCGCATCAGTATACTTCTGGTCAGCAGTCCTTGCATGAATAGTAAGTAAATCAGCTCCAGCTTTCTCAACTACTTTAGATACTTGTAAAACATTATTATTCTTGAATCCCAATCTAATTTTAGCAGTCACAATTCTCCCAGTATCCTTAAGGACCTTAATCATATCCCCAATTTTATCAGGAGTTCTAAGCAAGTAACTTCCAGCCTCATTACCTACAATTCTACTTGATGGACACCCGCAATTAATATCAATTAAATCGTAATCTTCTAAAATCTTAAGCTTAGAAAACTTAGTAAACTCAGAAAGATTATTTCCAGTAACTTGTAACCCAACAGGTCTATCCTTCTTTCCAGCAATCTTCATCAAACCCTGAGTTCTAGAATTCTCATGTAATATCGCATCAACATAAATCATCTCCGTATATGCCATTGCGGCACCTTCAGAACGACAAAGCAAACGATAAGCACAATCAGTAACTTCAACCATAGGTGCAAGAAACAATCTATTCTTCAATTTTATATTTCCAATTTTCAAAGCCATAAACAAATCCAGACACAAATCCTTAAATACATATCCAAATCCATTAATTATATGGAAAAAGACATTGACCGCATCCCAAAAAACCAAGAAACAGATATAGTTATCAGAATTGATGATTTCGGAGGAAAAGCAGGACTTACAATTAGAGAATTTGTAAAATCTGAAAGATATACTGGTTTCACTAAAGCAGGAACAAGAATTTCAGCAGAGCAATTTGCAAACTTCAAAAAAGCAATCAATTCAATAAACGAGGCAGATTTCCAAGTTTCAGAACAAGCTATTGAAGAAGCAAGGAAATACCAAGAATCAAAATCACAAAAACAAAAACCGGTACAGACAAAGCAGGAAGAAAGACCAAAAGTAGCAAAGAAGACTGCAAAAAGCAATTATGAAGAAATGGAAATGTAATTCATTTGCTTTTTATCCTATATTTGAAATTAACACTTATTTTCTTTATCTCTAGTATCTATCCAATCATCTTCAACAACCAAAAAACCGCTTATTCTTTTTGAATCAACAATAACACCTTGAGAACAAGTAAATTCGTAATCTGCGCACAAATTTCCTTCGCAAACTGCCTTTGTATAACTCCCATTAAAAGGCAAGTCAAACATTACATAATATCCAGCAACAAAAAAAGAACAAGTAAAGACTATCAGAAAAAGTCCAATAATAAGCAATTTTCTCATAAAAATGAATACCATCAACTTTTAAAAGCATCTCTAAACTCAAAAATATATGATACGCCAACCAATAATCACTGTAGCAGGTCACGTAGACCATGGAAAGACTTCCTTGCTAGATTACTTTAGAGGTAGCTCTGTTCAAGAAAAAGAAGCAGGAGGAATCACTCAAAAGATTTCTTTTACAAAATATCCATTGGAACAAATAAAGAAAGTCTGTCCTTTGATAGAAAAAGCCAAAATTGACCTAAAAATTCCAGGATTCCTATTTATAGACACCCCAGGACACGCAGCATTCACAAACCTTAGACAACGTGGGGGAAGTTTAGCAGACATAGTAATCCTGGTAGTAGATATAAAAGAAGGAATTCAACCTCAAACAGCAGAAGTAATTCAAATCTTAAAAGCAAATAAGACTCCTTTTGTTATAGCTTTAAACAAAGTAGACAAATTATCTGGATGGAGAAAAGAAGAAACCATAAAGAAATCGCTTGAGAATCTACCAATTCATGCAAGAAACGAATTTGAAATATCTTTAGCAACTTTTCAAGCATCATTACAAGACCACGGATTTAATGCAGACTTGTTCTATGATGTTCCAGACTTTACTAAGAAAATAGCAATAGTTCCATGTTCTGCAAGAACTGGAGAAGGTATACCAGAACTTCTATTGGTTTTATGTGGCCTATCTCAAAAATTCCTAAGAGAAAGACTACAATTATCTGATGAAGCAAAAGGAATTCTATTAGAAGTCAAAAAAGAAAGAGCAATGGAAACAGCAGAAGCAATACTATATGATGGTCAATTAAAAGAAGGAGATACAATAGGAATAGCAACCTTAGAAGGAAAATTAATAGTAACAAAAATTAGATGTTTAGAAGAAGTAATGCCTTTAAGTTTCAGGTTTAAATCAACAAAAGAAACAATAGCAACAAACGGAATCAGATTACAATTAACAAACAAAGAAGAGATACTATCTGGAATGCCGTTCCAAAAAATAGAGAATAATGAAAAAGAGATACAACAAAAATTCGCAAAGGAGTTCAAAAACACTATCCAAACACAATCAGAGGGGATAATAGTAAAAGCAGATTCTTTAGGAAGCCTAGAAGCTCTATTGACTCTATTAAAGCAAGCAAACATACCAGTAGTAAAAGCTTCAATAGGAAACATAGGGAAATCTGATATTGTAGCAGCAAAAGCAAACTTAGAACTAAATCCGTTAAACGCAATAATTCTTGGATTCAATGTAGAAAAAGAAACAGGCCTAGATTACGACAAAAAAAACATAAAAATACTAACAAATCAAGTAGTTTACAAATTAATTGAAGACCTCAAAGAATGGAGACAGTCAAAAGCAGGAGAAATAGAAAAAGAAAGGCTAATGGAACTAGCATCTATATGTAAACTAGAAATTCTTCACCAGTATCAGTTTAGAAACTCAAATCCTGCGGTATTTGGAATAAAAGTCTTGGCAGGCAAACTAAAGAAGAATATTCCCCTTATAGATGAAAGTGGAGAAGATATAGCAAGAGTTAAAGCATTACAAGAGAACAAAGACAGTGTAGATGAAGCAGAAGAAGGCAAAGAACTAGCAATATCATTACCAGGAGTAAATTTCGAAAGACAATTAGCAGACAAACGCTATTTATACAGTCAAGTAAGTGAAAACCAATTCAAAACTTTCAAGAAAAATAAGGATCTTCTAAAAGAAAGTGAAATCAAGGCCTTAATGGAGATAGCAGAAATCAAAAGAAAATCGAAGTCTGATTGGGGCAAGTAATATAAACAATATATTCTAATTACATTTATGCAACAAATAATAATCTTAATATTATGTGCAATAGGAATAGCAATAACATCTTATATTGCGATTGCACACGCATTGAAAAAGAAAGTTATTTGTCCTGTAAACAGTAAAAGCTGTAATGTAGTTCTAGACAGCAAATACTCAAGGACTTTCGGAGTGAAAAACGAAATTATTGGATTAGTGTACTATATTGCAGTCTTATACATAATATTTACAAATCAGTCAGGAAGCATTCTACTAGTAACTAAATTAATTTCAATTCTAGCATCTGCAGTTTCAATAATACTTATAGGAATTCAAACAAGAGTTCTAAACAATTATTGTTCATGGTGTATAACAACAGCAATAATTAATGTATTTATTTCTACTCTAATAATAACTCTCTAATCAACCCTAGCTCTTCTCAATAAATTAGCATTTGTGACAACTGAAATTGAAGATAAAGCCATAGCGATCTCTGCAATAACAGGATGTAATAGTCCAAAGACTGCTAAAGGAATAGCAACAATATTGTAAGCAAATGCCCAAAATAAATTTTGTTTTATCTTCCTAAATGTAGCCTTACTCAAATTGATAGATTGAACGACTCCTAATAATGAACCTTTTGCAAGAACAATATCGCCTGCTTCAATTGCAATATCTGTTCCTGTTCCCATTGCAATTCCGACATTGCTCTGTTTCAAAGCAGGAGCGTCATTTATTCCATCTCCAATAAATGCAACAAATCCTTCTTTCTGCAATTCTTCCACTTTCTTAGCCTTATCTTCAGGAAGAACATTTGCAATTACCTCTTTAATGCCTACCTGAGATGCAATTGCACGGGCAGTTCTTTCATTATCTCCTGTAAGCATTACAGTTCTATATCCTAATGAATTCAATCTCTGAATAGCTTCAACAGAATCATCTTTAACAGCATCTGCAACGGCAATAACTCCTATGACTTTCTTATCTTCAGAAACAATCATTACAGTTTTTCCAGAATTCTCAAAAGTTTCGATCTGAGAATTAAAATCAGAATATTTTATTTTTCTATCATTCATCAAGGCTCTATTTCCTATAGCTATTTCCTTAGATCCTATCTTTCCAATTACTCCCTTGCCCCTAACAACTGAAAATCCAGTAACTTTTCTATATTTCTTCAAATTCGCTTTGACAACTATTGCATGAGCAATAGGATGTAAACTCAACTTTTCTAAAGAAGCAGCAATTTCAAGCAATTTGTCCTCTTTAATCTTAGAATAAATGTCTGTAACTTCAGGCTTTCCTTTTGTTATAGTTCCAGTCTTATCAAAAACAACCGTCTTAATTTCTTTCATAGTTTGTATTGCCTCTCCTTTTCTAACTAATATTCCTCTCTTAGCTCCCATTCCGCTTCCAACCATCAAAGCTGTAGGGGTAGCTAATCCAAGAGCACAAGGACATGCAATAACAAGAACTGAAACAGCAACTCCAATTGCCCTACTCAAATCCCTAAAAATAATTAACCAATTTAAGAAAGCAAGAATTGAAAGAATGATTATAGAAGGAACAAAAACCGAGGTTATTTTATCAGCAAGTTTCTGAATAGGTATTTTACTTCCTTGAGCTTCTTCTACTAAATCAATTATATGTGCAAGAAAAGTATCTTTTCCAATTTTAGTAGCTTTAACATATAAAATTCCGTCTTGATTTATTGTAGCTCCAATTACCAAACTATTTTTTTTCTTATCAACAGGCAAGCTCTCTCCAGTAACCATCGATTCATCAACGCTACTCTCTCCTTTTACGACTACGCCATCAGTTGAAATCTTATCTCCAGGTTTTACAACCATTACATCTCCCACAACAACTTCATCAATAGGAATTTCTATTTCTTTTCCATTTCTTATAACAATAGAACTCTTAGCTCCAAGCTGTAAAAGTTTCATTATTTCAGCACTTGCTCTTCCTCTAGCCTTAGCTTCTACATATTTACCAGTTGTAAAGAAAGCCATAATCATCGCAGCTACACCGGAATAATCTGCAATGAAATCAAATAAAGAAAGGAATCCTGTAATATATGCAACTATGGTACCTAAAGCAATAAGAGAATCCATATTAAAGTAGAATGTAAAGAATCCTCTTAATCCGCTCTTTATAGTATCATAACCAAAAATAAACAATACTGGAAAACCAAGAACTAACATAACAATAACAGAATAAGGCATTTCAATCAGTTCAAAGCCAAACAACCTTTCAGACAACATTATCAAAGCTATAGGAATAGTCAAAATCCAAGACCAAATTAATTTTTTCTTCCAAGACCCTATTTCAGAATCATCATTTGAATTATTTTCACCATTCATTTTAGCTCCTTGACCATATATGTTTTATTTCCTTCATTTCTAATAATAACAAAACCATAAAGTTTATACAAATTTATAGCAATATTATTTGAAGAACGGACAGAAAGCTTAATTTTATCTATCTCTAATTTTTTACACAAATTTAGAAGTTTATCAATTAATTTCTTACCATAACCTTTACCTTGATAATCTTTAGACACTGCGATATAATCTAGTTCGCAATTATTTCTAATAATTCTAAATGCAAAATATCCTATGGCCTTTTCATTCATATAAATAACATAAGCATTAGGTCTTGAAGAATTAAAAAAATTCAAAAATAGTTTGGTTATTTCAGATTTAGATGGATTTTCGTGATATCCTGAAGACATCTCAATGTTAACAAGATCATCAATCTTATTTACATTAACTTCTAAAATTTTCATTCTACCTTCACAACCTTATAACCTGTTTTAGCAACGGCTTTCTTTATATCTTCGATATTGATTTTATCTTCACACTCAATATTTCCTTTCTTAAGCATCAATGAAACAGAACAACTCTTTACTCCAGATACTTTAGAAACACTTTTCTCTACATTAGAAGCACAAGAAGCACAATGCATTCCTTCAATTGAAATCTTTAATTTCTTCATTTAGCACCTCTATTTTGAAATCTCTTAATAATCAAAACAACCAAAATAATAAAAACAATTAACATGAAAATTACAAAGACAAGATTCAACAAAGGCAAATAGCACCATATTCCTCCAACACTAGAACACAAATAAGCATTTCCATAAATGTTGTGCATTCCATTCATACCAGAACCTCCTAAAAAGAATAATAAAAATAGAACTATTGCTACAATTAAAATAGAGTCACTTTGAATTTTCATCTTATTCAACCACCAATGTTCCAGTACCCATATTCATACTACATGCAAAAGCAAATCTCCCTGTTTTTGTAGGAGTAAATTCAACATAATCTTCTGAACCTGGTAAATGCTTGTTAACTCCAAATTCTTTAACAGTAAAAGATCTCAAACATCCTACAACAGAAGAATCAAGATATATTCTAACAGGAACTCCAGATTTAACTTTGATAGTATTTGGATAATAATTATAATCTTTTAGACTAAAAGTAACTTCCTGAACCCCATCAACAATAGGAACAATATATACTTCAGAATTATCTGAGTTTCTTTCAACCATAATAAATCCAAATAATAAAACAATCAAAGCAATGCCTATGAAGTAAAATATATACGACTTCATCCGAACAAAGCACTCCTTGGACCAAACACACTTATCCATATAGTAATTGTAGCCAAAATGAAGCTAAGCACCATAGTGAATAATTCGTCACCCTCAAACTTCTTAGTATGTTCCTTAGTTTCTCTATAAATAAGTAAATTCAATCCCGTAACTATAAACAATGAAACCATAAATACAACAACCCCTGCAATTCTCAAATTATCATTAACCATCATTACCGCAGTCATCGCACCCATTAATCCACCCATGAAACCAGCCATCATTCCTTCCATTATACCCATTAAACCACAACATTTTCCAGACCATGCCCCAAATGTAATTCCTACAATCATTCCCCAAACACTTCCATAAAACATACCGTTAGTAGATCCAACAAAGAAACCAGGCAAAAACCCAGCAATCATTCCCATTGTCATTCCAATCATCATTCCAGGCATGCATGCAAGACCATCATAAACTCTTATTTTTTTGAAAGCAGGCATAAGGATAGCATAACTCAATATAGAAAAGAAAATAAAAAATCCGTATTTAGGCATAAAGTTATCAATACTTCTCAAACGAATAAAATAAGCTATTAAAAATACAATAAAAGAAGTAATTAAAGATACAAAAATAGTCTTTACCAAACTATTCAAGTTCGTTTCCCCAAACTCTTTCAAACTCATAAAAAACAAAAGAAACTCAGATATAAAAGCCCTTTTGTGAAACTAGTTTCAGAAGGTAGTTTTAAAAATAGATGATTATCGATATTATTATGGAAAACAAAAATGTGGGTTACATCTTACTAGGCATTTCTATTTTAATCACCCTAATCATATTTATGTTCAAAACAGCCCTGACTAGTTTTGTAGACTCTTCCTGCACTTTAGCACATGGAGGAAATTACTGTCCCATGTATGATACTATATCTCAACAAACATATCTTTCTTTAGCAATAGTAGGAATTTTATTAATCGTATCTTTAGTATTAATTATATCAAAACCTCAAGAAAAACTAGTAATAAAAACTATAGAAAAGAAAAAGCAGTCAAAACCAATAGATACAAGCAATTTAACAAAAGAAGAAAAACTAGTATTAAACCTAATAATAAAAGACAAAACAATATTCCAAGCAGATATCATAGATAAGACCAGTTTCAATAAAGCAAAAATAACAAGAATAATAGACAGATTAGAAGGAAAAGGCCTGGTAGAAAGAAAACGCAGAGGAATGACTAATATAATCGTTCTAAAAGAGTAACCTATAACATTTAAAAACCCATAATTATAACACAAGTTAATGGTATTCAAATTAAACATATCTGATAAGGGAAAAGCTTGGAAAGTAGAATCTTCTAGCGAGACAATTATCGGTAAGAAAATAGGTGAAGAAGTAGATGGATCTGAATTATCTGAAAATCTAACAGGCTATACATTAAAAATCACTGGAGGAACAGATTCTTCAGGATTCCCTCATAAACCTGGCCTTCAAGGAAGCGAAATGAAGAGAGTAATATTATCAAAGGGTTGGGGTATGCATAAAGTTCCTAGAAGAGGCGGAAAGAAACACAGACAAACATTTGACGGCCTAAGACTAAGAAAAACAGTAAGAGGACAACAAATATCTGAAAAAACTATTCAAATTAACATGCTAGTTACAAAGCATGGCTCAAAATCATTGCATGAATTATTCCCTGATCAAAACAAGCCTAAAGAAGCTAAAGCACCTGCTCAATAAATCATGAGAATAAGGGTTGCAGCAATAATCATCAAAGACAAGAAAATACTTCTAGAAAAAGAATACTCTGGCGAGATATTTGGTACTCCTGGAGGGGCAGTAGATAAAGGTGAAGAAAATCTTGATGCCTTAAAAAGGGAAATTAAAGAAGAACTTAATATAGAGGTAGAAAAGGCTGAGTTATATTATGTTCGTGAATGTGTTCATACAAAATTTAAAATTCCTCAAAAAGAAGAAAGCTATATTGTAACATTTAGAGGTGTTCCAAAACCTTGCAACGAAATTGAAGAAATAAAATGGTTAAGCAAAGAAGAAATTCAGACAGAAAAAGTAATTGTTTTTGATAATTTTAAGAAACATTTATTCCTTCAACTAATAAAGGATAATCTTCTATAAGAGTATCTTTAAAAACCTACAAATTACTCTATTTTTATGCAAGAACTAGATACAATTAATGTTATTATATCAGGTCATATTGACCATGGTAAAACCACTTTATTATACAAGCTAAGTGGAAAATGGACCGATACTCACTCTGAAGAATTGAAAAGAGGAATTACAATCAAACTAGGATATGCTGATGTTACAATATCAAAAAACGGAGATTATAACATTCAAGGCAAGGGAGAGAAAAAAAGATACGTAACATTCATTGATGCTCCTGGTCACGAAATGCTTATGGCTACAATGTTATCTGGAGCTGCAATAGTAGATGCAGCAGTCCTAGTAGTAGCAGCTAATGAAGGAATCAAACCTCAAACAAGAGAACACTTAATGGCTCTACAAGCAAAAGACATCAAAAATGTAATTATAGTCCAAAATAAAATTGACCTTGTCAGCAAGGAAAAAGCAATTGAAAACTATAAAACTATAAGAAAAGAATTCAAAGGAACAATTGCTGAAAATGCAATAGTAATCCCCGTATCTTCTCAACAAGAAATAAACCTAGAAAGAATTTACGAAGCATTATGCGAAGTACCTGTTCCTAAAAGAAACCCAAACGATAAACCCCTATTTTTAGTAGCAAGATCATTTGATATAAACAAACCAGGAACAAAACCTCAAAACCTACATGGAGCAGTAGTTGGAGGAACTCTAAAGAAAGGAGTTCTAAAAGTAGGAGATACAATTGAACTAAAGCCAGGTATAATGATTAAAGAAGCGAATCAAATAAAATACAAAACTATCAAAACAAAAATAACTTCCCTATACAAAGGTTCAACAAAAACTAAAGAGATAAGTCCAGGAGGAAATGCTGCAATCGAAACAGAACTTGATATGTCAATAGGAAAAACAGACGCCCTATCAGGTTGCGTAGTTTCAACAGAAGGAAATCTTCCAGAAATAACAACAAAAATCACAATAAAACAAAGTACTTTCAAAGAACAAATAGGAGGAACACAAATACCTCCATTAAAACCTGGAGAAAATCTAATGTTATCAATTAATACTTCAGTAACAGTAGGAAACATAATTAAGCTAAACAAGGACGAAGCTGAAATATCTCTAAAAATCCCGATAGTTCCTTTCAAAGGAGATAAAGTTGGAATAGCTAGAAATATCAATAATCACTGGCGCCTCATCGGCCACGGTGAAATTCTCAAGTAAAGAAGTATATGTGCTTGTCACACATTTGCACTAAAGCCCCACAAATTAATATAAACAGATTAATTTTTCTAAAAGATAATGGAAACCTATCTTTCAAAAACCCAAGGACCATGTGCAATCCTTGCAGGAGCTGGAACAGGAAAAACAAGAAGCATTATTGAAAAGCTAAAATACATAATTAACAATAAACCATTTTCAATAGAAAATGTAGTTTGTTTAACTTTCTCTAACGAAGCAGTAAACAATCTAAAAGAAAGAATTATCCCTCATCTAAAGAACAAAGAACCAATAATAGCAACATTTCATTCATTTTGTGCAGACATCCTAAGAGCTCACGGAGAAAAAATAAAAATTAAACAAAACTTCAAAATAATAACTCCAGATGATGGAAAAATACTTTTACACAAATATTTCAAGACACTTCCAATATTATGTAATAAATACATTGACGAAATAGGAACAAAAAAAGACTTGGGAGAAACAATAGAAAATTATGAAAAAAATGAAAGAACTTCTGAACAAATACAAAACCTATCAAGGGAGTTAGAAGAATCTAAATTCAAAATAAATACAAATCACATAAATAAGCTATCAAAAGAACAAATAGATACAATAAAACAAAAGAGAGATGATTTAGAAGAACAAATCAAACAAGCAAAGTTCATTCAAGCATGGAAAAGCTATGAAAAGATAAAACAATCTCAATCAGGCCTAGACTATTCAGATTTACATCATAAAGCTCTAGAACTCCTAACAAAACACCCAGAGATAACAAATCAATTTGATTATGTAATAGTGGATGAGTTCCAAGATACTAATAAGATACAATGTGACTTATTAGAAAAAATAGCAATAAAGAAAAACATAACTGTAGTAGGAGACTTAAATCAATCAATATATAGATTCAGAGGAGCATACCAAGACAATTTTAACTATTTCAAACAAAAATTCCAAGTAAAAAATGATAATATTTTCAAACTAGAAAAATCCTATCGTTCAACAAACAAAATACTAAACATAGCACATGAATTAATTCAAAATAATTATGAAAACAAAGAAGATTGCTTTAAAGTAAGAAATGCCCATAATTTTGAAGGCGAAAAGATAAGATTATTTGAATTGAAAAACTCCAAAGAAGAGGTAAGAAAAATAATAGAGATTATTAGAGAAGAAATACAAAAAAACACTCCTTTAAACAAGGTATGTGTAATATTCAGAACACATCAACAATCTAACTTACTAAAAAAACAATTAGAATATGAACAAATACCATTTACGAGCGTAAACAAAGAATCTCTTCTAAAAGACAAGAAAATAAAATTAATTAGAGCATACCTAACAATAACAGATAAAATTCATAATAAATCAAAAGGCGGAGAAGGAGCAATATGGGAAATAGTAAACCAATCAGTAACAGACCAAAAAGATAATTTCACAATAACAAAAGATATTCAAAAAATAAAAGAAAGCGAATGCATAACAAATGAATTTATGAATAAAGAATTCCAAATACAAGAATCAAGCCAATTACAAATAAATTCAGCAAAAAAGATAATAAATCAATTGTTAGAAATAAAAGAAAAGAAAGCCCATGAAATAGTAAAGAAACTATATGAAATTCTTAACATTGAGGACAAAAACTCCATCCCTTTATTAGAAAAATTCCATACTTTCGTTAAAGACCTCCCAGAGTCAGACTCAGATTTAACAGGGCTAATCTATCATCTAAACACCATAGACTCTCTTAATATTAATGTAGAGGCTCCAGAATTAGTAAAAGATGGTATAAGAATAATGACTAATCATGCAACTAAAGGTCTTGAGTATGATATAGTCATTATGTCATCTATGGTACAGAAAAAGTTCCCTATAGAAAGAATTGATGAAGGAGACAATCTAAAAAACCAAATAGCAGAAGAAAGACGCTTATGTTATGTAGGATTCACAAGAGCAAGATACAAACTATTCTTAACTTATGCAAAAGAATATGGTCAAAGAAAATTCGATGTTAGTCAATTCCTAAACGAAATATCCTATCAAAATAATCTGGATATAGAATTCATTATAGATAATGAAGAAAAATACAAAGAACCAGAGCCTGAAATTAAACAAGCAAACCAATTAGAAGAAACATATATCTCATTTTCTCCTTCCTCTTTACAATTATTCGATGAATGTCAAAAACGTTATGAAATGAAATATATCTACAATATGCCAGACCCAACACCACAAAGCTGGGAAGCCATAACTCTTGGGTCATTTATACACAGAGTCCTAGAAGAAGCAGTAAAACAAAAAATCAAGACTCAAAAAGAAATAGAAGATTTAGCAAAGATAATGCAATTAGAAGAATACAATGAACTTAATCTAGAAGAAGCTCTTCCTATGATTAGAGTCTTTTTAGAAAGAAATAAAAAATTCTACAATGAAAACTCTCAAGTCGAAGTTCACCTAAAAAGCAGAATAAATAATATAACATTTACAGGTTACGCAGACCGAATAGATATTTCAGATACAGGAGATCTAACAATAATAGACTACAAAACAGGCAAATATGATGTAAAACCAAGATACAGAAACTGGCAGTTAGGAATATATGCTCTAGCCTCAAAAGACCTAGGAAAACCAAAACGTCTAATCTTAGACATGCTTCAAAAAGAAACACCTCTAATTTTTGAAATAAACTCTCAAGGCATAGCAAAAGAAATCCATTCTCCAAGAACCTACTTTGATTTGGAGGAAGTAAAAAAAGAAATTGTAGAAACCGCGCAAAGTATAATGCAAGCAAGAAGACTAGGTTTTAGGTCGTGTGCAACTGAAAAGAACTGTGATTTCTGCCAAAACCTTAAATAGGCCATAAAAACCATATTTTCATGAAAAAACAAAATTACGGACCAATAACAAAAAGGTCAGCAGAAGATTTAGCAAATGAAGGAATC
This sequence comes from Candidatus Pacearchaeota archaeon, assembly GCA_016866935.1. Lineage (GTDB taxonomy): Archaea > Nanobdellota > Nanobdellia > Pacearchaeales > GW2011-AR1 > SICU01. The sequence continues at coordinate 5,312 of VGKS01000009.1, read as the reverse complement.
AGAATAAGATATGTCCATTTTGGAGAATCAACAGAAAGCGAAGATAGGGTAAAGGTACTTGGAAGTGGCAGGAACTACACTGAAGCATTTGGTAAACTAATGACTCAATTATGACATTATCAATCAATTGTTAAAAACGAATCAAGATTTGGTTTATGTAACATAATAGAATTAAGTAATCCTCCAGAAACAATTCTAAGAGGAGATTTAGTAATAACAAATTTTAAAGTAAAATAATACTTAAAAACCCTGTAATCTTCATGTTAATATGAGTTACAAATATCTTGTTACAGGGGATACACTAATAAAGGTAGAAGAATACAAAAAAGCATATAATATAATATCCAATAATAAAAATGTTAGGCTATCCTCAACTTCTGAAAGAGAAAGTTCTGCATTTGATTCATTATTAAAAAGATTTGAAGAATATGCAAAAGACAATTTAGAAAAAAGTGAACATCTTGAAAACTATAGTTTTGGAATATGTAATATAAAAATAGATTCTCTAAAAGATGGAAGATTCAGAGCAAGTGGTCTTGTAATCGCAATAGAAAAAAACCCAACAGAAGTTCAAAGGTAAGCTATCTAATATCATCAGGAACTCTATAATCAACCCATTGAACGTTCTTCTTCTCAATAGCTTCCTTAATTGATTTCTCGGTCCCACTCAACTTAGCTTTCCCACTTTTAACTTCTACAAAACTTACCCCAGTCACATTCTTTTCATCAAGTCCGTGAAACACAATAAAATCAACTGGTTTACCGATAAACTTGCACTCGCTTGGATTAAAAGGAAAATTAGGCAAGTATGGTGCAAGTTGTTCTGAAAAATGCCCAGCAAGAACAGACCTAGAACGTGCAATAGCATCTTGTCTATGGAAGTCAATCTGCGCTTCCCAATGCTTATTCCTTCTGACAAAAGTAAGATAATGTCCAATTAAGTATCCAATCAGTAAAGAAAGAATAATAACAATAATTGTCGCCATCTCAACCATGATTAAGGTAAGAATAATCAATTAATAAAACTAAGCTAAAAAGACAAAACCCAGTATGTAAATCACTCTTTTCACAAAACAAACAAGCCAATTTTGTTTATTAAACCTTCCTCAAACTCAACTCACCTTTCTTAGCATTAACTTCCAACTCATCTCCTTCCTTAAACCCTGCCCGTTCAACCAAATCTTCAACACGCCTGATCTAGACTTGAGAAGGTTTAAAATACCAGTCTTGAGTTGTTTTTGTATGGATATCAAGGATAATTTAGTTTTAGGAAAGAGGACTTGGGAGATAGAATAATGAATTTTTTAAAAAGATTATTTTTAGCAATTTTTAGAAAAGATAAATCAAAAGAAAAAAAGATATCGATTAAGTTAAACAGAAAAAAGATAACTTCTAAATCAGACGCAGAAAATTTACAAAATATTGAGTTTGCAAAAACTGAATATTCTACGCCCAAAGAAAATGAAAAAAATAAAGCTTTTATTATTAGAGAAGAATCCAATTCTTACAAGCCAATTCAAAGTGTTATTTCTGACTTTCCAAGTAAGAAATTATCTCCTATTAAAATATTGGATTTTAAAAGTCCTAACGAAATTCATAAGAATACTTGGGTATTAATTTCATATTTTGCAAGGAAGGATATAAGATGTTTAAAGAAGAATTTAGTTCCTCTGAAATGGATGTAGAATATGATGATTTTAATTGTTATTTGGTAAAAAAAATTGGAAAAAAATATTTAAGTTTTCATAGATGGTTAATGGACACACTAGGGAAGATTGATGAAGAGGCATTTAAAAGAGGTTGCTCTACCAAACAGCTAGTAGTTCATCATATTAATCATAATCATCAAGATAATAGGATAAAAAATCTAGTTGTAGTTGGTAAGGAGGAACATAAGATCTATCATGGAAAAGAAAAAATGTATAAAAATGGTAACTGGAAAGACCGAAATTCTTTTGAAGAATGGTATTCAAATCATTTCAAGAATAGTATTGAGCCTACTATGCTTACCTTCGTAAATAAATTCAATAAAAATAATTAATCCATTCAATTTTTATTGATTGCTTGAGAAAAGGCTCATTATTTCTTTTTCAGTTTTATCCCGCCGCTTAAGAAGGTTTAAAATACCAGTCTTGAGTTATTTTAGTATGGATATTTGTAATAATTTAAAGAAGAATATTATTTTGGAAAGAATAAAAAATGATTGACACAACATTAAACAGTATGGAACGTGGCAAGATTGCCGAAAATATAGTTAAAGATTTATTCGAGGAAGCAGGATTTAAAGTTGTAAGATATGGTTATGAACATTTACTTCCTGAATTAGCAAATAAGGATAACCTTCTTCAAGGGAGAGCTTCTGATTTTATTAGGCATCAGCCAGATTTTGTAATTATAAATTCGCAAAACGAAGCCTTTTTTGTAGAAGTAAAATTTAGAAGCGAAGGAAAAATAAAGAAAGAGCATATGTTTCCTTATCCAGAAGGTTTTGTCGTTTTTCTTACAAAAGATGCTATACTCTCTCAAAGCATTGAAGAAATTTATCTGAAGGGAGAGAATTTTAAAGGAATCAAAGATATGAAGCCTTTTAGAAACATTCCAAATAGTATAATTGATAAATATGTAAAAGTGACTAAAAGAAAGTTAGGCGAAGAAACTCTCGCAGGTCAGCTTTTCGAAGGATTAATTACAAAGATCACAGGTAAATCTCTTAATCAAATAAAGCCAGCAACTCAGCCAGTAATCGTTGGTGGGGGAGTTGACTTGCAAGGCTGGGAAAGACTACAAGAAATTCCACAATGGGTAATTAACAAAATCAGAAGCCGAAAAGCCAAAAATATCGGAAAAGATAAATGGCTTATTCATGGAGAACATTTTGATTACAAGGTAATTTATGAAAATAAAAGCCCGATAGGCTTTAGAAATCGGAGGCATACGAGATGATTGTAAAGAAGGAAGAAAAATAAATAAATTCAAACTTTCCTCAAACTCAACTCACCTTTCTTAGCATTAACTTCCAACTCATCTCCCTCACTTAACCCAGCCTCTTTAACCTTATCTTCTGGAACAACCAATACATATTTATGATAAATTTTATCTCCTCTCTTTTTTGATAATTGTCTCTGAAGTTTCATATTATTGAATATTTTTGAAATATTTAAAAGTTGGTACCTACACTACCTTATAGTTATAATGTCGGCACCGACACATTTATATAGTTGTCTGTACAGACATTTGTATGGCTTTCAAAGAATGTTTCGGATTAGGTTTCTTCATAGGTAGTCTTTTTATCTTATGGTTCAATATAATCTATGATGTGTTTTTTAGCAAAGATAAAGATATGAACAGAAATTAATAAAAGGGTGGGTTTTCTGTGAGGGGTATGGCAAAACCGAGTAATAACGAAGATCTAGGTTTTGAAAGAAAACTCTGGTCTGCAGCAGACATGCTTAGAAATAACATGGATGCTGCCGAGTATAAACATGTTGTTTTGGGATTGATATTCTTAAAGTATATATCAGATTCTTTTGAAGAAAAATATGGTAAATTAAAGAAAGATACTGAAGATCCAAAAAGCGGGATGTATGTTAAAGATCCTCCTGCCAGATATCAAGTCCTTGAAGATAAAGATGAATATCTTGCTGAAAATATTTTTTATGTACCTGAAAGAGCAAGATGGCATTTTATTCAGTCTAATGCGAAGATGCCTGAAATTGGTAAAATAATAGATGATGCGATGGACTTGATTGAAAAGGAAAATACTTCATTAAGAGATGTTTTGCCTAAAAGTTATGCAAGATCTACTTTAGATAAAAAGAGGCTTGGTCAACTAGTTGATTTAATTTCAGGAATAGGACTTGGAGATAAAGAGAGCAAGAGTAAAGATATTTTGGGGAGAGTTTATGAGTATTTCTTAGGAGAGTTTGCAGATGCAGAGGGGAAGAAAGGAGGGCAATTTTACACTCCTAAAAGCATAGTTAAAACTCTTGTTTACATGCTTAGACCATTTAAAGGAAGGGTGTACGATCCTTGTTGCGGAAGCGGAGGGATGTTTGTTCAGTCTGAAAAATTTATTGAAGAACACCAAGGAAGACTCGATAATGTTTCCGTTTGGGGGCAGGAGTCAAACCCTACTACATGGAAATTGTGTAAGATGAATCTTGCAATAAGACATATAGATAATGATAGAATTGCTTTGGGAGATACATTTCATCAAGATAAAAACCCTGAACTTAGAGCAGATTATATTCTTGCAAACCCTCCTTTTAATATTTCTGATTGGGATGGAGAAAGTTTAAGAGAAGATAAGAGATGGAAATACGGAATTCCTCCTGTAGGAAACGCTAACTTTGCATGGGTCCAGCATATGATTTATCACCTTGCTCCAAGGGGAGTTGCAGGTTTTGTGTTAGCTAATGGTTCGATGTCATCTAACACAAGCGGAGAGGGAGAAATTAGAAAGAATGTTATAGAAGCAGATCTTGTGGATTGTATTGTTGCTTTGCCTTCCCAGCTTTTTTACAATACAATGATTCCTGCTTGTTTATGGTTTATTAGAAAGGATAAAGAAAAAAGAAAAGGCGAGGTCTTGTTTATTGATGCTCGAAATTTAGGGATAATGATTAATAGAAGAAATAAAGATTTAACACAAGAAGAAGTAATCAAAATATCAGATACTTATCATGCATGGAGGGGAGAGCCTTTGGATTCTGGAAAGCAAGGTAAATATGAGGATGTTAAAGGATTCTCTAAGAGTGCTTCATTAGATGAGATAAGAAAACATGAACACATTCTAACCCCTGGAAGGTATGTTGGTATTACGGAAGAAGCCGATGATGGCGAACCCTTTGAAGATAAAATGGCAAGATTAACTAAAGAGCTTGCAGAGCAATTCAAAGAAGGCGAGAAGCTTGAGCTTGAGATAAAGAAGAATTTGAGTGGTTTGGGCTGGAGATTATAAAATGTTATCAGAAGAAGAACAAAGAAAGATACTAGAGAATTTTAGTAATGAAGAAATACTAGAAATCGTAAACAGCGCTTTGCCAAAAAAAAGTCAAATAGATCAAGCAAAAGGGGATTTGCTTATTCCAGAGGCTAAAAAGTTAATGTTTCTTATTCAAAAAGAAAAAGGTTTTTCCGATGAGATTCTATTGGCTAAAGAATTTATATCATTAGCCAAAAAAGATTTAGAGACAGGAAATCAAAGATACAAGAAGCAAGACTTCCCTACTGCCATTTATCATCTACAACAAGCAACAGAAAAAATAACGAAAGGATATGGCTTAGCACAAGGAATATTTACGAAAAAAGAC
>VGKS01000008.1 GCA_016866935.1 Candidatus Pacearchaeota archaeon | reverse complement strand
CAGGAAATCCTCCTGTTATGGGACACTCTGCTGGAGAGATTAATGTTGAAAATTCTACTGGGCAAGTTGTGAGTTTGCAGGACGCTTTGGATTCTTCTGCTAGGCAAGTTGTGAGTTTGCAGGACGCAAGTATCTTATCAGTGTATATGGTATTATTAGAAATACTGGTGGTGGAAATAATCCTTTAGGCTCGGTCGCAATCATTGATTGCAATTCATCTTCCACTATTCTAGCTCAAACGCCTTCTTTCACTATCAATTGGCCTGATGGCAATGCACCACAATCAGCTACTTTATTTATCACTGCTCCAGCAAGCCAGTGCATTAAAGCATTCACTGATCATGGATTTGGTAATATACCTGCTAAGACTATTATGTGGCTAGAATTGCCTTAATTTAATTTTTTACTTACATACAGTCCTTCTTGTTTATATTGTAACTTCTTCTTGAAATATTCACGCGCGCCTATGCCTGCAATGACCACCATCTTGGTGCAATCAAACTCCTCTCTTGCTATTTTTTCTGCCAACTACATGACCCTACCAAGCGGAATGATAGGCCTTGAAATCCACACTATCTGGTAACCAAAGAAAAACTATTCTGTAAATGTCAAGTATCAAGAGAAAGAGGCCTTCAACCAAATATCAACATTTGTCTGATATGCACGGGACAGCTGGGGGCTAAGCCGATGTTGCCGAATAAAACGGCAGTGGAGAAGGCAATAGAAATTGCTCTTGTTCTTGGATGCAAGATTAATGAAAATGTTAAATGGCAGAGAAAGCATTATGACTGGCCGAATATGCCAAAAGGGTATCAAAATACTTTTTCTGGTTCATCTTCTTCAACTTTTGCCGAGAAGGGAAAGTTTCATGGAATAGAAATTTGGGGAATGCATCTGGAAGAAGATCCGGCTGCTTGGAATAAAACTCATCCAAATGATAAATTTTCATTGATAGTTGTTATGCCTAAGTCTTTGCGAGATAATAAATAAAATTAATTAGCATATAAAGGACCGAGTTCTAGGCCGCCTATCTTTGCTTTCTTAAGATAATTCTCTTCTATTTTTTTGTAACGCTTTGCAGTGTCTTCTGAAACGCTTGGTTTGACTTTTAATAGAGCTTCATCGAAGTCTGCTAATATTATTGTTTTTGCGTTAATGTTTTTTCTTAATGCTATAATTGCAGCTTCTCTAACAAAGTTTTCAATATCAGCTCCTACAAAACCTTCTGTCTTCTTTACAAGATAATGTATTAGCTTATCTTTATCAGACATTGCTGATGTGTTTAATTTGGAGTCTTTTGAAATATAACTTTCTATTTCTTTCATTTCTTTTTCTGTTGGTGCTATTGGCATAGGTTTAGTATGTATCTCGAGTATTTTTTGTCTTGATTTATCATTTGGAATGTCTACAAGCAATATTCTGTCAAATCTTCCAGGTCTCATTAATGCACTATCAAGCATATCAGGTCTATTTGTAGCTCCAATAACTACTACGTTTTTTAGATCTTCAATTCCATCCATTTCTGAAAGCATTTGGTTTAGAACTCTTTCTGTCACTTTTGAGCCCATTTCCATTCCTCTTTTACCTGCTAATGCATCAATTTCATCAAAGAAAATTACACATGGTGAGACTTGACGAGCTCTTTCGAAGACCTTTCTAACCCCTTCTTCAGATTTACCCACCCACATAGAAAGTAATGACGGACCTTTGATATTAATGAAGTTAGCCTCACTTTCTTTTGCTACTGCCTTTGCTAATAATGTTTTACCTGTTCCAGGAGGACCGTATAACAAAATTCCTTTAGGCGCAGAGATTCCCATCCTTTCAAAGCTTTCTTTATGTTTAAGAGGCCATTCTACTGCTTCTTTTAGTTCCTGTTTGATATTGTCTAATCCCCCTACATCTTCCCAATTTACATTAGGAGTTTCTACTAATACTTCCCTCATTGCGCTTGGTCTTACTACTTTAAGTGCTCCTTCAAAGTCCTCTTTTCCTATAATCATTTTTTCTAGAGCTTCTTGAGGAATTTCTTTATCTTCATCTAAGTTTAAGTCTGGCAGTGCTTTTCTAAGAACGGCCATAGCTGCTTCTTTAGCTAGAGATTCTAAATCAGCTCCTACAAAACCATGAGTTTTAGCAGCTAATTCTTCTAGATTAACATCTTTCTTTAGAGGCATTGCTCTTGTGTGAATCTTTAGAATGTTTAATCTTCCTTTTTTATCTGGAACTGATATTTCTAATTCTCTATCGAATCTTCCAGGACGTCTTAATGCAGGGTCTATAGAGTTAATCCTGTTTGTAGCTCCAATAACAATTACTTTTCCTCTTGAGTTTAATCCATCCATCATTGTTAATAATTGAGATACGACTCTTCTTTCCACTTCTCCTTGAGTTTCTTCTCTTTTTGGAGCAATTGCGTCTATTTCATCTACAAAAATAATAGAAGGAGCGTTTTTTTCTGCTTCTTCAAATAAGTCTCTAATTTTCTTTTCTGATTCTCCATAAAACTTACTCATTATTTCAGGCCCGTTTAATAGAATGAAATTTGCTTCAGATTCAGTAGCTACTGCCTTTGCTAATAATGTTTTACCTGTTCCAGGAGGACCATGTAGAAGAACTCCTTTTGGTGGTTCTATTCCTAATCTGTCAAACACTTCAGGGTGTTTAAGAGGAAGTTCTACCATTTCTCTTATTTTTCTTATTTCTTCAGTTAATCCTCCTATGTCTTCGTAAGTTACTTCTGGAATCGTTTCTTCTTCTACATTTGTTGCTTTAGGGTGAATTACTAATTCCGTATCTTCTGTAATTATTATTGCTTGGTTGGGAGTTGCAGATACTATCTTGAATCTTATATTTTGGAATCCCATTCCCCCTAAACCTCTACTAAATAGATCATGGAGATCTTCAAATGCTTCTTGCATATCTTGCATTAAGTCTTTTCTTCTTTGAGCTCCGCCTAGAGAAACTAAATCTCCTTTCATTACCGAACGGCCTAAAAGTCCAGATTTGAATGCTTCTGGTTCTCCTTGAACCATTATTCCTTGTTGTGCGGGTGCTATTGTTACTTTCTTAGCTGGTTTTACTTGAGCTTTCTTTATAGAGACTTTCTCTCCTATACCTGTTTTAGCGTTCTTTCTTGTTAGTCCGTCTATTCTAATTATTCCCTCTCCTATATCTGCAGGATATGAGCGGTCTACTATTGCTACGGTTTCTCTTTCTCCTTGAATAGAAACAATATCTCCTCTGTTTAAACCTAGGGCCCTCATTACTTCTGTGTCGATTCTAGCAATTCCCTTATATGCGTCATCTTGTAATGCTTCTAATACTTTCAATTTGATTAATTTTGGTTGTTCAGGCATTTACCATTCTCCTTCCCTTGTGTGAAATCTTAAACTTAGTTTGTTCATGTCTTCGAAACATAATCTTACCATATCATCCATCATTTTTTCTTGGTGCTGTATAAACTCGACAATCTCTTTAGGAATACTAATTGCATGAGAGTTTCCTACAACTCTCAATTTGACATCATATTTCTTATCTTTTATTTGATTGAAGTTTTCCATGCTGTTTAAGTCTGCAGGGTGAATTATTTGATCTTTGCATTTATTGCATATTACGGCTCTTAATTCAAGACCGTTTTTTTTAACTATTGTTTTCTGCATTTTGATATTGCAGTTCTTACATAATATTATGTTATCAAAAATGTCTGTCATGTGTATCCTTCATGTATATACGGATAGGGATATACTATTTAAACTTTATTGTGATAAAGTTTAGTCATTCAAATTTTGTTTTCTTGTAAATATTTGCGTGCTTAATTTCTTTTTTTAGCTACTTTAACCATTGCTGCTATAAGAATTAAAATTGCTAGACTTAGTGCTGTAATTACCACTATTGCTACGGTGCTTGTTTCTGGTTTTGGAGACAAGGCATAATATGGTTCATTCACTTGGATGTAATTATCTGCAGGAATATTAAATCCTTTTTGACCACTTTCTACTATTTTGCTACTTCTTCCATCTAGATCAACTGCAATAGCTTTTACAGTCCATAGTTCGTCTAATGCTGAATTTGAGGATGGATCACTTGGAAGCAATACCCCAAAACATACATAAACTATTTGTTTTGAGGGATCTGTGCAGTGGGACTTTAATGTTGAATCAGAGCATGAAAAAGAATCACAGGATAAAACAGGTCTTTTTACATCTTTAGAGGGAGAGGCTATTTCTAAGTAAAGACTTGAACGCGGTCTGAGATTACTTCCTTTAAGTAAATTAGATTTTCCATCCTTATCTTCAACTACTGCTGCAATATGATAAACTCCAAATCCTTCTCCTGTTGTGAATGGCATTGAATAATCAGGGCCTAATTCTTCAGGAATAAAAAAACTCTTTATTTCAGGGGGGGAATTTCCTGCTGCAATGACAAAAGTAATTAGTATTATAGGGAGAAACGAGAAGGCTAATAACTTTTTATTCGTCATTTATTTAACGACCTATTTCTTATTTATATAGTTTTGTTCTACAAGTTAGATTTTTAAAGAGGCAATTACAACTAAATTTGTGAACAAGTTTTTATCTAGTTTAAAGAGGTTTTGGAATTTTCTTAAAAAAGATACTTGGCAGTCTTGGATAGTTTCTCTAATTCTTGCTTTTATTTTAATTAAATTTATTCTTTTTCCATTATTATCATGGATTTTTGCTACTTCTTTACCTCTTGTTGTAGTTGAGAGTTGTAGTATGTATCATCAGGATAATTTTGAGTCTTGGTGGTCTAGAAATGGATTATGGTATGAAGAACATGGGATAAGTAAAGAAGAATTTGAAGATTCTACTTTTAAGAATGGATTAAATAAGGGGGATATTGTTCTTGTTTCTGGAAGAGGAAGTTACGAACAAGGAGATATTTTGATATTTAATTCCCAATATAGATATCCTTTGATACACAGAATTGTTAGAGTTGATCCTTATGATACTAAAGGAGACAATAATTTTGCTCAGTTGCCTGGGGAATTGGGGGTTGAAGAAGAGCAGTTTATTGGGAAAGCTGTTGCTAAAGTTCCTGGTTTGGGATGGATAAAGTTGATTTTCTTTGAAGCTGGCCGACCCGCTGATCAAAGAGGATTTTGCAAGTAAAGCACTAATCACTTGCTTGTACGATGAGGATTGTTATATGGTTAATTCTACGAAAAACGAAACATTAATATACTTTTAATATCCAGTCTGATAAATTATTCAATTTACTATGGAATTTTGTCCTAAATGTGGCGGAATGTTAATGATAGAAGGAGATAAGGCTCCTACTTGTGCTAAATGCGGGTATCGTCATAAGGGTAAACTGAAATTACAAGCTTCTGAGAAAATAGCTGTACCTGAAAGAATTGCTGTGGTTGACGAGTCTAAATTGACTACTTATCCTATTGTTGAAATAAAATGTCCTGACTGTAAACATAAAGAAGCTTATTTCTGGACAATGCAGACTAGATCGAGTGATGAGTCTGAGACTAAGTTTTACAAGTGCACTAAGTGTGAACATACTTGGAGAATTTACAGGTAATTATTTTCTATCTGGATTGTATTGCTAAACTTAGGAAACTTGTTTTCTAATACATTCGATTTCTTTAAAACATCAAACGAAGTCTTTAAAAAACCAGTTTTGTTTTGATTTTTAGAGAATAATATTCTCTGAACTACGAGGCCTCGTAGCTCAGCCTGGTTTAGAGCACCGGCCTTTTAAGCCGGGTGTCGGGGGTTCAAATCCCCTCGGGGCCATTTAACAATAAGGGATTTGAACATGCAAGTTGAACAAGTTCAACTGCCCCATTAAACTTTTACAAGTTTAAGGAATCCCCTCGGGGCCATTTAACAATAAGGGATTTGAACATGCAAGTTGAACAAGTTCAACTGCCCCATTAAACTTTTACAAGTTTAAGGAATCCCCTCGGGGCCATTTTATACTATTGTTTTTTATATCAATATTCTATATATACTACTTAAGCTTCAAACTTTTATGGATATTGGCCTTGAATGGCAGAATTTATTTTCTAAGTATTTGGACTTTGTTTTTATTGTAGAGGGAAAGAAAGATACTGCCGCTTTACATGCTTTAGGGTTTGAGAAAGTTTATGAAATTCATCAGACGGGAATATCAATTCATGAAAGGATAGAATCTATACTTCATACTCTTGATAAAAAAGACACTGTTTGTATATTAACTGACTTTGATAAAAAGGGAAAACAACTTTATTTTATTATCAAAAGAGAAATGCAAGACTTTGGAATAAAGATTGATTCTTCGTTTAGAAATATGTTGCTTAGAACAAATGTTTCTCATATAGAAGGATTTGACAGTTATGTTGAAAATCACTCAAACTTTAATCAGAAATAATTCTTTTGATATTATCTATATTGTTTGCTACTTCTTCTCCTCTCTTTGTCAATTTGATCAACTTAATTCTTCCTTTCTTTTCAAATACTACTAAATCAAGCTTTTCAAGCATTTGAAGTATTTTAACAGCGTGGCTATATGTACAGTCTACTTCTTTTGCAAGTATTGAACCGTATCTAGCTCTTGTAAGTTTCTTAAGTGATACTAGCATCAAAGCAGGTTTTCTTCTAAAGAAAACGTCAAAACTGTCTTTTGGTTTTTGGTTCATTTTTGGATATATCTTTTCTAACCTCTATATCCCAACCAGTATATCGCTTTTAAGTCTTTCTGCTTCATTGTTATCTTCTTTAGTAGTTATTAGACTTCACTTTTTTTTGGTAACTTTTTTGATGTCGATAGTCTCTCACACAAACCACACCCTTTAGGGTGTGTTCGAGACTTCGATCACAAGAAGTTTGTTTACAAACTTCTGTGCAGAAACTTCTCTTCTGGAAGAAGTTTTTTGCATCCAAACTAAGCAATGCACTGCATTGCGAGGCACTCAAAAATCTTTGATTTTTGATGAATTGAGCAACAATCACGCATCGATTTTTTGATTCTTTTGACTCCGAAGATTTATATTCTTTAACTATCAATTATTGACATGGCCAAAGGTAAAATAAGAATATTGGCTGCATCTGATTTGCATGGTGACAGTAAGTTAACTAAAAGACTAGCTTTGAGAGCTGAAGAAGAAAAAGTAGACTTAGTTGTACTTTGTGGGGACTTGACTGGTTTTAAAGAAAGCAAGGAGCTGATTAAGCCTTTTAAAGATAGGGGGCAGAAAGTGCTTTTAATTCCAGGAAATCACGATTCATTTGCTACAACTGACTTTTTGGCGCAGCTTTATGGTGTGAAAAATATTCATGGATACAACGCTGTTTATGGGAAAGTAGGCTTCTTTGGGGCAGGAGGAACTTCTGATTTGCCTCATCCAGGACATGTATCGGAAGAAGATTTATTTAATATTTTAGAGAAGGCTCACTCTGGCCTTGCAGGAATTGAAAAGAAAGTTATGTTGACTCATATGCATCCTGCAGGAGGTATATCTGAAGATGTTGGTTTCAAGGGAAGCGAGTCTATTACAAAAGCTATAAAGAAGTTTAAACCAGACTTACTTTTACATGGACATATTCATGAGACTTTTGGAACGGAAGATAAAATTGGAGATACTAAGATTGTTAATGTTGGCCGTGATGGTGTTATTTTAGAAGTATAAAGTTATAAACATAATTTACTTTTGATTATCATGACTTATGTAGTGGAAAGAAAGAGGGTAAAAGAAAGGGGGCGAGCTCCAGAATATGCTAGGAATGCTTCTCAAATAAACTTAGAAATAGCTAATACAGATATGCAGGAAGGACATTCTTATATTAGTGTTAAAGATTATAGAAACGCTGCTAAGTCTTACAGACATGCCGCTTCTTTTTATGGGGAGGCTTCTAGAGATCCTAAGTTGCATAAGGACGATAGAGAACATTTAGGTCTACTTCATGATGGAGCTATGAAGAAAGCAAAAGACTGTCTACATAAGGCTGCTCTTGAGAAGGTTACTATTCATATGAATCCTATTAAGAGATGGATTGTAAAATATATTAGATTTGAAAATGTTTTGGGTTTGTTTATTCTTTCAATTTTATTCTCTTCTCCTTCGATAACTGGGGCATCAATAGGATCTATCAAAGCTTCTTCTTATTTGGGATTAATAATATTCTTTTTAGGGATAATTGGATGCTATATTTTGGTTTGGAAAAAACATTTATTGAATCGAGTTCAGGATCAGTATTGAATTTTTGTCTTTTATACTAATTAAGAAAATTTGCCTCTGTGAGAGTGAGGCGCGAAGCGCCGAACTGCGCAGACAATGTTTATAAATCAGTTTGCTTTTTATAAAAAGTGAGGGTTGTGATATTTTTATGATTCAAAAAGAAGAGATCTTTCCAAGAGTTCCTTTGTACTATAGTGTGCCAATGCTAGTTATTTGTATAGTTGCTCTTTTAATTTTAATTTTAACTTTTAGAGTTGAATTCCCTGTTTTACTTTTGCAACCGGTACCTTCAAATGCTATAAATGTCTCAAGTTGTGGGGTTTTGTCTCAAAACAACTCTTATTATGTTCTTAATCAGAGTTTATCGGTTGGAGGAGATTGTTTGATTATAAATGGGAATAATATTACTTTAGACGGTTTGAATAGTTATTGGATTGCCAATCCATCAAATATAGGAATTAGATTTACTGCCGTAAATATTACTGGAAATGATGTTACCGTAAAAAATCTTAATATTACAAGTAATAATTTTAGTGTGCTTCTAAATGGGATAATATCTTCGGGAAACAGATCTTTTGTATATAATAACTATATTAATTCTTCAACGAATACTGGAATTTCATTTAATAATACTTTTAATTCAGTTGCTTATAGAAATATTCTTAATCCTAAATATGGTTCTGGAGCAGATAGTAATCTAGGAATATACGTCTTTCAGTCATTTGGAGCAAACATATCAGAAAATATTATTGTTAATGTAAGTCTTAACGGAATATCTTTGTCTTTGTCTAATAATAGTTTAGTCTATAATAATTTTATAACCTATCTTTCAAATCCATCACAATCTGGACAAGGAGTTGGATTACAAGCATCTTATAATAGTTTTATATCTTTAAACAAAATTAACGGCCTTAATTATTCTATACTTCTTTCCAGTTCAGATAATAATTCTATTTCTTTAAATGAGATAAATAATTCTTTTTCTGATGGAGTTTATTCTATTCTTTCAAATAATAACAAATTTGTAGGTAATAAAATATTAAATCCTTCGAGAAACGGAATAAGTTTTATTACTTCGGGAATTGTCCAGTATTCTTATTATCTTGAGAATAATTCTGTAAGTAATGGTACAATTGGATATCATAGCTTGAATGTTAATCCTCCTTTTTTCTCTTCACAGGGTTTAGCTTATTTATCGATTAAGGATAATTATTTTGAAAGCTATAGGTTAAATAATACTTATTTGATTTTTGCAAATAAAGATGGTTTAATTAATTTCACCTCTATTTTTGGAAATGTTATTGGAAACAATTTGAGCGATCATATGATTTTAAGTAATAATTTTGCTGAAGTTAAATCTAATTTAAACCTTGGTTTAAACAAATCCGCAGTTGTCACTTTCTACGGTTTACCGAATAACATCTTCAATGCAACGGTTTATCGCGACGGATTTCCATGTCCTTCAACTATCTGCACTAATGTTACGGTTGATCTTGGAATTGCTACTTTTAATGTGACTGGATGGACAAATTATTCAATCAATTGGACTGGACAAGTATCAACGCAACCACAACCTAGTGCTCAAACTATGTCTATTAACGAACCCGATCCGAATGAACAGTATACTACTGCTTCTTTCCCCGTAACTTTCAGAGTTGGCTTAAGCACATTAAATGGAAGTGTTAGATTTAGTTTCAATAATGGGCTAACTAACACTACAATGAATACTACTGATGGTCTTCAATTTAATTATGATCAAGATTTAATTCCTGTAGGGAATTACATTTTCACAGCATTTGCAAACTTTACTAATGGTACGAGGCTAAAGGGTTCTGTAAATTTCAGCGTTATTAATACAACGGGTTCATCCACTGCAAGGTCTAGTGGTGGTTCTAATTCCGGAGGAAGTTCAAGCAGTGGTTCTAGCAGCGGAGGAACAACAACTGCGGGAACTAGTACTGGAAATGGAACAACTGCGGGAACTACAACTAGTATTGGCACTACTTCTGGAACTGGAACGCCTCAGACATTGCCTGGGACTCAATCAAACTCTATGGCTCTAAGAAGCATGATATTCTGGATTCTTATTGCAGTACTTTCTATTATGATAATAATATTATCGGTATTGATATTTAAAGCTATTAAGCGTAGAAGAATTGCTTTAGCTTCAAACTTAACAAATAGCCCGGTTAATACAGGAGGATTAATAAGTAATCTTAAATGATTAGAAAAGTGTTTTTTGCTTTGAGTTCTTATTTATTTCTTCAACTGAAGTGTTAAAGAAGTGTAATATAGTATCTGCTATTGGAGTTATTTGTTTTTCTATATAATGGTCATAATCTATTTTATGTTTGTGTTTTTGAATTGGCTCTGGGCCTTCTTTTGTTATATAATATTCAATTATGTTTGATTCTATTTCGTTTAGAAGGCGGGCTGCTTTAACATGAGGGGGTGTTGTTTTAGTATACTTGTCTAAGTCTTTTCTTATTGATTTTCTATAAATTAGTTTTGAGTCCATTTTTCCTTCTTTTATTTTTTTAATATAATCTTTTATGAATTGAATAGGGTCTTCTCTATGGAACACTTTATTTAATAATTCTATCTGGAAATCTTTGGCTGCTTCCGTCCAGTCGCCTCTTATCGCTTCAAGACCTACTATCTCTAATTCTTCTTTACCATTCTTTTCAAGAAGTCCTGCATACCTTTTCTTTGAGCCTGTTTCTACTTTTGCATTTCTTACTTTAGGAAGCATGAAAGATAGATAATATTTTTTGAATTCCAATTCTAGGTAAGACTTTCTATCATATTTTTTTTTGATATAATCTTCATAAAAAGAATTTATTTCTTTTTGAATTTGTTCCCCTATTATTTTTAGTTTATCCTTTTCAGATTCTACTTTTACAAATACGGAGTCGGTGTCTGAATAGATTACTTTCAAATTTTTCTCCTCTATTTTTCTTGCTGTGAGTTGTATTATTTCTTGGCCGAAATGAGTTATTGCATTTGCCATGTCAAGGTTAAAATATCTGCAATTTGGAGATGCTAGGACACCAAAAAATGAATTCATTATTATTTTTATAGCATAACTTGATAATTCTCTTTTCTCTTTTTTTGCTCTTTCTCTTTCATTATGTAGTTTCTCTAAAATTTGAGGAAGTATTCCTTCTTCGTTTTTGAAGTGAGCTTTGTTTGGAGATTCAATAGAATTTTTTTCTTTTTTATCTAACATTGAAATTGGGTCTATGTTGAATGTTTTTATTATCGAGGGATATAGTGATTTAAAGTCAAGAACAAGAACGTTATGGTATATTCCCGGTTTTGGTTCCATTACATAACCTCCTTTAATTCTTTCTTCTTTTTCTTTGTAGTGCAATGTTGGAGAGACTATTCCTCTTTTTCTTGCTTCCCTTATATATAATGAATCAAAAGCTATAATCGAGCCTGTTAATTTGTTTAATGGCAAACCTGTTAGCATTGAGCGTTCTATAGCTAAGTCTAACATTTTAGTCTTAGTTAATAAATCGTAAGCAAGTTTACAATCTTGAATGTTATATTTGACAAGTCTTTCTTTATCTTTTTTGTATAATATATCTATTTCTTCATGACGGTCTTTTCCACTTATTAGTTTTCCTTCTCCAAGCATTGCTTGAGAAACGTCTTCTAGGGTGTAGGATTCAAATTCTTTGTTTTTTATCGAAGGAGCTTCCTGGATAAATGGGTCTTTTATAAGAGTTAGACCGTCTAGAACTTGACGACCCGGAATGTTCGCGCTTGAAGATCTGAAGAAGTTATTTTCTATTTTTATTTTGACGTTTTCATTTGTTCTTCCTATATCAAATGGAAGGTTGTTTTCTTCAAACTTTTTCTTGAGATAGTTTAAGTCAAAGTCTATTACATGCCATCCAGTTATAATATCTGGATCGAATTTTTCTATTTCTGATTTAAATTTGAGAAGAGCTTCTGCTTCTGTTTTAACATTAATTGCTCCTTTTACTTCTTCTTTACTTATTATTATGTTTTTTTCATAATTGTTGCTGTATAAACCTATACAAAATAGGCCTCCTCCCTTTTTGTCCGTTTCGATGTCTATAGACATTACTTTTAGCGGAATTTCTTCTTTTGACGATTTTATTATAGGGTTTTTATAAACAATATCTACTTTTTCTGCCGTTTCGGTTTCTCCAGATATATCTATTGTACTGTAGAGGTCATGGTCGATTACATATCTAAGGGCGGGAGTTATATCGGACTCGTAGGTGTTTACATCTTTTTGATGTATGGATTTTATTGTTTTTGTGATTTCTGTTTTGTCATTATGAGATACTTTGACTATATTCTCTCCATTTTTATTTGTGAAATTTGTTTTTTCTATTTTCTTATCTGAAATTAGGCTTTTTATCTTTTCAACGTCTTTTTCTCTTAAGTAAAAATATGGTATAAATGGAACAATTGCTGCAAATGATTTTTGATTTTGGAGTCTTCCAAATATTTGAATGAAGTTATTATTTTCTTCTGATTTTGAAGATATATTTACTATGTAGCCTTTCATGAGAGATACAGTTATTTGTTCTTTTTTAGGGTTTCTATGCATTAAAAGTAATATTTAATAAGGAATTTTTATTATATTTTGGGTGGTGAGCATTACTGTAAATATAGAAAAAAGGCATATTTTGCTTATCTTGTTTGCTATTGTTTTGGTTGGAGGATTGATTACTGTCGTCGCTCAAACACCATCAACATCAAATCCAGGACACTCAGTGGCTGAAGTTCCTGGTGCTACTCCTAATTGTTTGACTGATCCTGCAGATACATGGTGTCTTAGTGCAGGAGCGCCGAATCATTCAGTAACTAGTCTTAGGTCTGCTTATGCTTATAATGCTGGAAATGCTAATAGTGCAAATACCGCCACAACTGCTAACACAGCAAATACCGCCACAACTGCTAACACAGCAAATACCGCCACAACTGCTAACAATGCTAATGCTCTTGGGGGTGTTGGTCCAAGTGGATATTGTCGAGGTACTGGTGCTGGTTGTAAGCCTATGGATCAGGCAAATTGTCAGTGGAGATCTACAACTGCTCCTACCGTATATCAGTTTACCTGTCAGGCAAATGAATATGTTGCAGGGTATCACAATACCGGACTCACCAATCCAAGGTATTATTGTTGTAGATATATTTAGATTTGAAATTTTTATTTTCTAAGAATGACTAATGTTTTTCATGAGGTATTCTATCAATTACTCTTGAGAGATTTCTCATATTTGCTATTTATGTTGTTACTTTAAAGTTAGACAAAATAGTAATATTTATATATTCTTCATGCTTTGATTTTTTATGGCAAAACAATTAGATCTTTTTGGAAATGATGGGTTTACTGGTAGGCGTAACAGTACTACTTCAAA
This sequence comes from Candidatus Pacearchaeota archaeon, assembly GCA_016866935.1. Lineage (GTDB taxonomy): Archaea > Nanobdellota > Nanobdellia > Pacearchaeales > GW2011-AR1 > SICU01. Next base: position 18,680 of record VGKS01000008.1, on the reverse strand, counting down.
GCTTGAATTGCTACCTCCTAGCGAACATATTTACATGTTTGTTTCTAGTCAATTTCCTAGAAGCCCTACTGCTGAAGAAGCTAGAAGATTACTTGGAAGATTAACTGGGCAAGGTTACAGATACAAGATTCCAGTTGATTTTAGTAAGGGTAGTATGAGGGATGATGGTGTCAGAGTTTTATATTCAAATGTGGTTGATTACGTACTTAGTTTCAAGGGCAGTTATGGTCCTGAAGTTATTTAACAATAATTCTTATTAACTCATTAATTCTTTTTGTTGTATGGGTTTACAAATAGGAGATATAGTTAATCGCAAAGAGGTTGCTTTTTCTGATTTAAAGGGTAAAACTATTGCCGTAGATGCATTTAACGCAATTTACCAATTTTTATCTTCTGTTAGGCAACCTGATGGAACACCTTTAATGGACTCTACAGGAAATGTTACTTCTCATTTGTCTGGTTTGTTTTATAGAAATGTGGCTTTACTTTCAGAGGGAATTAGTCTGATTTATGTTTTTGATGGAGAATATCATGTTTTGAAGGGTAAGACTCATGAGATTCGTCAAGCTGCTAAAGACAAGATGGCTGAAAAATATGAAGAAGCTTTGGAAGAGGAAGATGTTCTAGGGATGAGTAAGTATTCTCGTGGTTTTATTAGGCTTGATGATAAGATGATTGCTGAAAGTAAGGAATTACTTGAAGCTATGGGAATTGCTGTTGTTCAAGCTCCTGGGGAAGGAGAAATGCAGGCGGCTGAATTGGTAAAGAGTGGGCAGGCTTATGCTGTTGGAAGTCAGGATTATGATGCTTTAGTTGTTGGAGGGACTCGTTTAATTCAAAATTTAACTTTAGCTCGCAAACGCAAAACTGTTTCTGGATTTATTTATATTGCTCCTGAAATGATTGAGTTTGAATCTGTGATTAATCAGCTTGGGATAACTGGGGATCAATTGATTTGTTTGGCTATTTTGGTTGGGACAGACTTTAATCCTGGAGGTGTTAAAGGAATTGGCCCTAAGAAAGCACTGGCTCTTGTTAAACAGAGAATTCATCCTGTTTCTATTTTCGAAGAAGTTGTTGCAAGACATGGAGATTTGGGATTTAACTGGAGAGAGATTTTTGAGATTTTTAAGAAACCTAATGTTTCAAAGCATAAAGTCATATTTCCGAGGTTTGATGAAAAAAAGATTAAGGAAATTTTGGTCACAAGACACGAGTTTTCTGAAGAAAGAGTTGAAAATCAGATTGCTAAGTTAAGAGAACTCAAGGTTAAGAAGGGCCAGAGTACTTTATTCTGATTTTGTAAGATTTTTTGTAAATTTAGATGTAGGATATTTTTTAAAGTTGATTTTATATAATTAGTTATGAAGTTTATATTTTTTGGGATAGTTTTTTTTCTTTTGACTTTCGTTAGTGCTCAAGAAAACTTAACTAGTAATTTAACAGGTCCTGGATTTTTAGATACTATAAAAGATTCTTCTAGTAAAACTTTAGCTAAACCTATTATCTTACCTCCTTGGCTTGAAGTTTTGAATGAGGTAATCTTCAATCTTGAGGATATATCTAAGGGAATTCCATTTGGCAAGATATTTTTGTTGACTCTTTTATGGGTTGTATTATTTATTTTTTCTTTGAACATTCTTAACTTTACTGCCTTCGAAAGAAAGTGGGTTCGTGTAGTTATAGGCCTTTCAGTTACTTTTATGATTTCAACTACTGGTGCTTTGAATAATTTTATTGAAATGCTCTTTGGAGTGACGGGCTTTTTTCTCAGTTGGAAGGGTTTACTTTTATTAGTTGGACTTTTTGTTGCATACTTTATTCTTTCGGCTTTCTTGAAGGAATTTGCTCGGCATAAGAAATTGTCTGCTTTAGAAAGCAAAGGCATTAAGGCCGGAATTGCAATAGATAATCTTGCTAGAACTACAGATATAGTTTCTAAAAGTTCTTAATTAAAGAACGATTAAGTTCTTATTTTTACGATTTACTCTCTTTTTTACTAAAAATAAAGAATAAAGAATAAAAAAAATAAAATCTTTATTTATTCCTTCTTAGCCGCTGCTTTTTCTACATTTTTAAGACCTTGAAGTGCATTTGCTGCTTCGATAAATCCAGCTTCTGCTTTTGCCGCTTGATTTTTAGCTTTAAATTTCTTTGCTTTTCCTTTTGCCCATGTAGTTACGAGGAAGAAACCTACTGCGAAAATTATCGCTAAAGTAGTTCCTATTGCAACTGAACCTCCAGCTATAGACATTATAAGTGCAGTAAGGAATGTTATTCCATCTGCTACTGCAACAATCATTGCTATTGATGCAGCAATTACAAATTTTACCCATGAACTTTCGAATGCGGTAAATTCTAATATGTCATATGTAGCTGCGAAAATCATAGCTAGTACTGCGACCGAAGCCACTATTATTGCCCAAGTCACGTTACCGTCATTGTTTATGAACCCCATGAATTTAGCTATTGAAACTAACCATGATGGTTCGGTTATTACGCTAGATTTTGTTGTAACCGATTGAGCTGCAACAAAACTGACTGAAAGTATAACTTGAAGGACTACTAATCCTAATAAGGCATATGCGCTTGCTTTTTTATTTATCATATTTATACCTCCTTTCATTATAACTCTTTATTATAATTACTATTTTTTAGTTTATATAAAGATTTTGATATCATGAAAGTTATTTAAATTGGGCTTTTTTCTTATATTAATGGTTAGTTTGCTTAGAAGAATTGGGGTATTTTTGTTTATCTTAGCCTTTATTTCTTTAGTTTCTGGACAGATTGGAGATATTGAAGGTAAAATCGATGAAGGTGTTGAAAATCTTGAGGGGAATATAACAAAGGTTAAGGAATTTGGGCAGAAGGAGAAATGGGAATTTATAGGGATGCAATGGAAAGAATTTTTACTAAAGAATAAGCTTATATCTGGAATTGATGCTTTCTTTATTAAGATAAATATAGTTTTTGTTGTTTTGTTTGGAATTGATTGGAGTTTGTCCTTAACTATGCTTTTTGTATTTGGTTTATGGTTGTTTACTTTGATTTCTGTTACTAAATACTTTTATGTTGATAGTAAACTCTTAAGATTTGTCTACTCTCTTCTTTGTGTTACTGTTTTAGCTCAATTACATTTTTTTTCTTCTTTGTCTAGCTTAGCTTCAGAACTTGTTTTTTTGAAAGTTTCACCGCTTTGGCGAACTTTTTTTATTTTTATAATATTTTTATTTATATTTTTATGGTATAAGCTTAACTCTATTTTTGCATTTTATTTTGAGAAACGTAGAAAAAATTTAATTGAACAAAACTCTAGATTTAATGAGAAGAAGATAGAAAAGGTCGTTAAAGGCATAGAATCTGGAAGTTCTTGATTGTTCGAGAAATGTTTATAAATGATGATGATTTGAGTTAATACATGAAGAAATTAGGTGTTATTGTTTTACTTTCGCTTTTTGTATTTGGTGGTTTGGCTGATTTTGTTAGTGCGCAGTTAACTTTACAAGTAGTCGCGGATAGTGCAGAGAATTTTTATAACACTATTTTTGAACCATTTGGTAAGTTTTTGCTTGGAAAAAACACTGATAGTGGAGAGTTGTTCTTTGCAAAGTTGCTTTTTTTTATTATCTTAATATCTCTTGTTAATTATGCTTTAAGCCAGGTTTCTCCACTGCAAAGCAAATCTTGGATTATTTCTGTAGTGGTTTCGATTCTTGCTGTTAGATGGATAACTCCTACATGGGTTGAGACTGTTGTTTTGCCTTATACTGCGCTTGGTATAGCTTTAACTTCTTTTTTCCCATTTATACTTTATTTCTTTTATGTGGAAAAAGGTCTTGCTAAAAGCACCGTAATGCGAAAGACTGCTTGGATATTTGCTGCTGTTGTTTTTGTAGGGCTTTTCTTTTATAGAGTAGAAGCAGTTACGATCGGTTTTTATCCTAGCGGTATACAAGAAAAACCAATTAATCCGGCATTTAATCCGGCATTTATTTATTTGATTACTGCAGGACTTTGTTTGATTATGTTTATTGCAGATAAAACTATACAAAATGCTCTTGCTAATGTTAGGGCAAGTGCGGATAGTGACCTTAGATTAGCTAAACATCAGCTTGATCTTGATGATGAGTATATTAAGGCTACAAGGAATCAATTGGAGCCTGGTTTTGATGTTGAAAAGGCTGATATTGTTATAAAGAGTATTCAAAAGAAAGCTAAAAGGTTGGGAATTCCTCCAGGTAAGTATAAGCTTGTTGGGAAAGCATAAATAAATTTTCTCAAAATGTTTATAACTCTTGGAGTGTTGTTTAACACATGAAAAATACAAATACAATTGTTCTGACTTTATCTGCTTTGTTATTTTTTGCTTTTATTCCTATTGTTAGTGCTCAATTTGGAGGAGGGTTTTGGTATGGGACTGAACAGGTAATCAATTCTATCACTATGAATTTAGAACCATTGTTAAGGTTTTTGCTAGGCGGCTTTGATTGGACAGGATATTTATTGTTTGAGAAAACTTTACTTTTCATCCTTATTTCTATTATTGTAGGAATTATTTTAGGTAATTTACCTTTCTTCCAAGGATTTAAACATAAAGGGGTATTGAGATTAGTTGCAATTATTATTGGATTACTTGGAGTTAGAAATCTTAATTATATTTGGATTGGAACTATATTAGTTCAGTATCAAGTTTTGTTTATTACCGTTGCTGGAGTTCTGCCATTTATGATTTACTGGGCATTTACTAAAGATTTAGATGAATGGCTTAGAAAAGCTGCTTGGGTATTTTATGCAGTGATTTACTTTGGATTATGGGCTACTACTGAGTTGGAAGCGTATGCTGGAGTTTATTTGTGGGGCGCTTTTGGTGCTTTAATCTATGCTTTCTTCTTTGACACATGGGTAGTTCAATGGATTAGAACTCAGAAGATGAAAAAACAATTCTCAAGACACACTTGGAATCAGATAATGGAAATAAATGAAAAGATAACAAAGATAAATAAAGCAATTGCCGATGGATCGCATCCTAACCCTAATGGTGCACGTGATCAAATAAGAGATTTATTAAACCATAGAAATGTTCTGGCTCGCGGAAAAGAGTTGATTTAATATTATGCGTATTGGGTTCGATGTTGTTGGAAATATAGCTATATTGAAGTTTGATAGAGGTGTTTCTGTTCCAGCTAAAAGAAAATTTGCTGTTGATTATTTGGCTAAACATAAAGGCGTTATGACTGTTTTGGAAAAGACTGGAAAGTTTTCTGGTCGTCTTAGGACTTTGAAAACTAAGTGGCTTGCTGGAGATAAGACTCTTGAGGCACTTTATCGAGAAAATGGGTGTGAGTTTAGATTTAATGTAGAAACATGTTATTTTTCTCCTCGTTTATCTGAGGAGAGGAAGAATGTTGCTTCATTTGTGAAGAGAGGAGAGCGTGTTCTTGTAATGTTTGGTGGAGTTGCTCCTTTTTCTATAGTTATTGCTAAGAACTCTTTGGCTCGTGAAGTTTATAGTGTGGAGCTTGGAAAAGAACCTTCTCGTTATGCTTTGGAGAATGTTAAACGCAATAAATTGATTGGAAAAGTGCATGTTATACAGGGAGATGTTAGAAGAGTAATTGGAAATGGTAAAAAAGTCAATGGAATTTTTGACAGGGTTGTTATGTCTAGGCCTAATTTAGAAGATGATTTTCTAGACGTTTCATTTAGAGTTGTTAAGAAAGGAAGTATAATTCATTATTATGGTTTTTATTTAGAAGATGAAGTTAACAATCTAAGAGATATGATTTTATCAAGGGCTAATGAATCCAAGAAAAAAGTTAAGATATTAAGAATTGTAAAGGCTGGAGATGTTGGAGCTAGAAAGTTTAGGTATAGAGCTGATGTTAAAGTATTATAACATTTCATCTTCTTTAGTTTCGAAATATTTGTAACCGTCAGGTCTTATTTCCACATGTATAAGATAAGGCTTTTGTTCTATTCTTGCGTTAGGGCCTATTCTTTTCCATACATACATACATTTTTCTTTTTGATATTGCATTTGATCTATTCTGAATTGGACTCCGTTTTTTTCGAAATTATCTCCTCTGAAATGACGCGCTCCTATTTGTTCTAATTGTTCTTTTGTAGCTATTGCTGGTAGTTTTACTCTTTCTTCAAATTCTCTGAAGTCTTCTCTTTCTGTCATATTGTTACTATTTAAAAGTGGTTTAAAAAGCTTGTGGTTTTATTATTTCACAAACTCTACATTATCTAAACCTTTGAATTCCTTATCTCCCGTAAGAAATTTTATGTTTAGTTCTTTTGCCATAATATAACCAATACAATCTGTAATAGACACATTTCTATCTTTCCATTCTATTCTAAATCTCATTGCCCCTTTAATCCATTCTGGTTTTACAGATATTATTTGTTTGGAATAATGGTCTAGGTGTTTTTCAGTTTCTTTTTCTTTATTTTTTAACAGGTTATAACATAATTCTGCGAATATAAAATTATTAATAACTATTTCAGAATCAAGATATTTGGAATAATCTTCATTTCCGTTTAAGGTCTCTATTATTGCATATGTATCAAATAAAAATTTACTCATTATACAAAGCTTTATCCGTTTCTTCCATCATTTTTTTAGTAGATTTTTTGAATTTATATTTTCCAAAAGTTTCTCTTAGAACATTGTTTTTTTCTTTTTTCATTAATACAATAACTTCATCCCCTTCTTTTGCTCCCTCTTCTTCGACTGAACTTATGGGTACAACTACCCCAAATGAATTTCCCCATTTTTTTAGTTTAGTCTTTATTTCTATCATATGTATAAACCGTATAACTAATATTTAAGTTTTTCTATATTGAGGATTCTCCCTTGACAGCACTAGGTGACTCTCCTCCGTGCCAGGTTAATCTTGGACGCATCCTCATTGGATAAATTCTTTCTGAATTATCATCTAAGATTATTGCACTTCCTTTACTGCTAGGTAATTTGTCCATACTTGTTTTGATGCTTTCTAAAAGATAGGATTGCATTATTTGGTTTAAAGCTTCTATATCTGGTTTAGATGTAACTCTATGAGATATTACTATGTCTGATTGAGTCATTACATCATTATGTATCTGGCCTGGTTGCTGAGTTGCTAGAACTAATGATATGCCTGGTTGTCTTCCCTCTCTTAGAATCTGTACTAAAGCATCTGTAGCCGGGGTCTTTTCATTCTTTTTTAAGAATTCGTGAGCTTCGTCAATGAAAAGCCACACTAATGGATTCTCTCTTGTAGGATTGTAAGATGCATAATCTATTCCGTGTTGAATAGATTGGATTTCTTCCTTCTTTCTAGCATTTATTCTTTCATTGAATAATTTCTTACTGACTAAACCTATTACTAAACCTCTTACATTAAATGAACCTATGGAGCTGTAAACTGATAAATCTAGGATTGTTGTTTTACCAGCATTTACTAAGTCTATTATTTCTGTTCCTTGGTTTGATTTTGAAAATATTCCCCAGCTTTCAGCAGCTTGGAATAAAGATGATACTATATTCTTTGTTTCTTGACTTACATTGTGAGTATGAGTTACTTGCTTGATTATATCTTGTATATTGAAGTCACTCGATCTTTCTTTTAATTCTGCTATGGTGTTTGTTATTAGAACTCCTTCTTGTGAAGTCATTGCTAGATTAAAAGTGATTATCCAGTCTTCACTATCTAATTCTGATGCTTTAAGAGCGAATGTTTCATCTACTGGAATTCCTTTCTCTTTATACTCTTCAATCTTTCCTATTGGTGCAAATACTTTTACTGGAGACTCTCTGGCTTCTAGATTCCACTCATGAAGAATATCTTTGTCTTTTTCATTCTTGAATTTCATTGTCCAGAATATACCCATTGTATCAAATATTATCGGAGCAATATTTCTTGCTAATTCTTGGGGCAAGTTTGCTATTTCTTCAGTTATAACTCCTAAGGTATATGATTTTCCAGATCCTCTCTTTCCTGCTACTAGAATTACATGAGATCTTGCTACATCTAAAAATATGTTGTTAGACATTGAGGTATAATTTCCCATTGTTACATATCCTTTTCCTATAGGTATAAGTCCTGACTTACCAAACTTTTTTTTATCTGAAGCATCTCTACCAAGTATTATATCATAAGACATGTCTATCTTGATGTTTTTATGATTAAATAGGTTTTGGCTACAAATTTTTATAAACTGTGGTTACTGGATTTTTGTATGAATAAACACTCCTTGCCTAAATTACCTTATGCATTTGATGCCTTGGAGCCTTATATGGATGCTAAGACTGTAGAAATACATTATTCAAAACATCATCAGACTTATTGTGATAAGTTGAATTTGGCTTTAGAGAAGCATCCCGCTTTATTTGATAAAACCGTTGAGGAGTTACTTATTGGATTAGATAAGGTTCCTAAAGATATTCAAACAGCTGTTAGGAATTTTGGCGGAGGTTATGTCAATCACAATGTTTTTTGGGAATGCATGAGGCCTAAGAAGACAGAAGCTCATGGAAAAGTTTTAGATGCTATTAAGAAAGATTTTGGAAGTTTTGAAGAATTTAAAAAGCAGTTTACTCAAAATGCAACTACTTTATTTGGTTCTGGGTACACTTGGTTAGTTTTGTCAAACGGAAAGTTAGAGATAATTAACACAAAGGATCAGGATTCTCCATTAAGTGTTGGAAAGAAGCCCCTACTTGTAATTGATGTTTGGGAACATGCGTATTATTTGAAATATCAAAACAGAAGAGCTGAATTTATTGAGAATTGGTGGAATATGGTTAACTGGAAGCAAGTAGAGAAGAATTTTACTTTTTAATAAAATCCATTTCTTCATCTGAGAGGTTGAGGTTTTTTGCTATCTCTGGTTTAGATGCGATAATTTTCTTTATTATTTGAAAGTCTTGCATGGCTCTACTGGTGCTGCAGTGGACGTATCTTGCATACTTTTGAGAAATAGTTTTTTTCTTTCCCATGATTCTATTGTTGAGCCAGATTTTTAGTATTCTTTGAGGTCTTTCGTATTTTGTAAATGCTGTTTTAGGTTTGTCTTTTGCATAGCTTATTCCTGCTGACTGGAATATATTTTGATATACTAGAAATCTCCAGAATTGTTGACGGTATATTCTTCCACGGAAGATGTCTGCTTGGGCAAGGGCAAGATATGCCTTTGCCAATGCTTTACCTTTGTATTCTCTTGGAATGTTTTCTTCTATCCATAATAATATTTCATCTAATGACATTTTTGTAGTATCAAATAGGTTAAGATTATCATTTCTTTGTTGGAATAACTTCTTTAAAATATTGAAAATTGTGTCTTGCTTGCTTCTTTCTTCTAAGAAGTCTACATTTGTTTGGTCACTCAAGACATAAGTTTGGAGGTCATTTACTGCTGCTCTTAGATCTCCTTGAGACTTTATTGCAATTTGTTTAAGATAATGGACATTTTCGCTTACTCCTTCTTTTTTTAAGATACCTTGAAGAACTTTTACTATATTCTCTACTGATAATGGATTCATTTCTACTAATTTGCACTTTGGTCTTAATTCTGAAAACTTAGAATCCCATATATCATTTCCAGTCATTATTATTGGATGTGCCGACTTTTCTAAGATTCTTATTAATTCTGGAACTCCTCCTATATCTGTTCCTGTGACCCCATCTACTTCGTCCATTAGAAGTATTTTGCCTGATTTGAATAAGCTGTGTTGCTCGCTTGCTGGCTTTAGAATTTCTTCTAATTTAAGGCGATTTCTTAAATCTGAAGAATTTAGTTCAAATATGTCTAGATTGTTTTCTTTTGCTATTGCATGAACAAGAGTTGTTTTTCCAGTTCCAGATTGACCATGAAGGATTAGGCCTTTCTTTTTAGGGAATTCTTTTATAAATTTTTGAGTATCTTGTATTGCTTGTTCTTGACCTACTATGTCTTGGACTAGACTAGGCCTATATTTTTCTGCAAAGTTTGATGCTTTCATTTTACCTCTTATCTTATTGGTTTATGTTTGTCTTATTTAAGGATATATCTATTTGTCAATATATTTTTTAACCTCATTAATAAATTATTTTTATGGTTGCAAGACAGGGACTTCTTTTTGGTGGAGTAGAAATGGAAGTTCCTTTTTGGGAAAGAAGCCCTACTACCTATAGAGATTTATCTGTAATTTGGGTGGCTAGAGACCTTAGTCCTCACCAACTAAAAATAAGACCTAATAGTTTACAACATGCTCATTTGAGTTTATGCCCTTTTCATTCAGAAAATAATCCTTCTGCATTTTTTAGACCTGAACAAAATACATTTACATGTTATGGTTGTGGTAGGAGGGGGGGAGCTATTTATTTAGCTCATGAATTAACCGGTAATGCTTTGGCGTATCTAGAATCTAAAAATCTTCTTAATAGAGGAGATGCTAGGCAATTGGATGATTTAAGAAGATTTTTATTGGAAGAAGAAAGTAGGGGAATAAATGATGGAGATTTTATATATTGCATTTTTAGTTAATCTTAAATTTCTTCTTTAAGTCCGGCTAGGACGAAAGAAGCTAAAAGTGCTTGAAGTTGTACAAATTCATCGCTACCTTCAACTATTCTGAACTCTGCTTCTCCTGTTTTTTCAGTTAGTTTAACTTTTGTTTGAGGTTCTACTTGGAGAGTCCATACTTCTTTTTGAATTGCTTTGATTATATCTGTTCCAGAAACACTATCTTTTAACATTATATCTAAGAGTTTTTCACGTGCATTAAGAAAGTCCCCTGCTAATGCATAATCTAAAACTATTTTTACATTAGTAGGTTTTGTATTTGCAGCAATCATCTTTATTATTTCTGAATTAATATCCAATGCTATCGATGAAGTTGCCTGTAGCAAGTTTATTGCTCTTCTGCAGTCTCCTTCTGACATTTCATAGAGGGTTTCTAAAGCATCTTCAGTAATCTTTAACTTTTCTTTATCTGCTATTCTTCTTATTACGGCTATAATATCTTTCTTTTCTAATAGCTTGAATCTAAAAACTACACATCTTGACTGAATTGGATCAATTATTTTGCTTGAATAGTTACAAGACATAATGAATCTGCAAGTATTTGTGTAATTCTCCATTGTTCTTCTTAGGGCTTGTTGAGCTTCTTGCGTTAGGGCATCTGCTTCGTCTAAGAAAATAACTTTGAAAGGAACTGCTCCAATCGATTTTGTTCTTGCGAAATCTTTAACTTTTTGTCTTACAACCTCTATACCTCTCTCGTCAGAGGCATTTAATTCTAGATAATTTTCTTTCCATTTTTCTTTGAATAACTCTTTTACTATTATTAGCGCTAGGGTTGATTTTCCAGTTCCAGATGGGCCTGCAAACATAATATGTGGAATATTCATTGCAGTAACTAAAGCACTTGCACGCTTTACTATTTCTTGCTGACCAACCATATCATCAAATATAGAAGGTCTATATTTCTCAGTCCATATTTCGCTTTGACTCATTTTAACACCCTTATTTTTATCTATTTGAACTCGCTAGTTTTCATATATAATCATTGTGGTGACAAAATGTTTATTACTTCTTTTTATTTGCATTTTTGTGGCTAAAGTTTATACAACTAAGGGTGATGCTGGCATGACTAAAGATTATGCTGGAAATCCATTACATAAAGATGATATTTTGATTTTAGCTAATGGGAAAATTGATTTTTTACAATCGGCTATTGATATGTCTATGTTTTTAGATATTGAACATGCACCATTTTTACAAGAGGTGCAGAAAAAACTATGGCAGGCTTCTGGAGAGATAGCTAATTGCCATGGGGAGTGTATTATATCTCCTATTACTAATGAAGATTTGATTAAACTTGAAGAATATGTTGATTCTTTAGGCGAACCTCCTAATAGGTTTGTTAGATTTACTAATGAAAAGAGTATATGGTTTAATGAGTGTCGTGTTAGGTGTCGAGAACTTGAAACTTATCTTGTTAAGCTATTGCGAGATGGCAAGTTAAGGCCTGAAATATACAAATATATCAATAGATTGAGCAGTTTGTTTTTTATGCTAGGCTATAGAAATAGTTAGGACTTTACTTAACTAGACTTTCTCATTTTTCTCTTTCTCTTTTCCTTCTTAAGACGCTTACGCTGCCATTTCCAACGCATTTGTCCTTTCTTTTTCCATCTTCTTGATGATCTTTTCATGTTGTTTAATGAATTTTTGGCTTTTTAAAGATTGTTAACTAAGTCTTTTATCTTTTTTTCAATGAATTTTATTGTATTTCTCGCAACAATTTCTTTATTTTTATCTTTCTTTTTTACATCAGGTATTTTCCATACTATTATCTTCCCTGAAAAAGACTTTTCGGTTTCAAATATTTCTACAGGAACATCATCTGCTACAATTATCAAGATGTTTGTTTTTCTTAATATTTTAGAAGTTATTGATTTAGATTTTACTTTCAGTTTAATATTAAATAATCTCCTTGCAATATTCTTTTCAGCTTCATAACCGCTATCATTCTTTAAATCTCTTTTATAATATCTTATAATTCCTGCACTAGATGATTGGTATTCTTTATTCTCATTTAATTTATTAAAGAATATTTCTGCAACTCTGCTTCTGAAAAGGTTATGCTTGCAAATAAATAATATTCTTTTCATTATGAGAAATAATTTCTTTTAATTTGATCTACTTCTTCTTTGAATAGATTTGCTTTTTCTTCTCCTATAATATTTTTATAAGAATTAACATTTGAATATATTGTCTTTCCTAAAGAAGCCAACTCTTTAGTTAATGCAGCAATATCAGATTCATCCAATGAAGTTTTGGATAGAACTCTCCAACCCCTTATTTTTTCAACTTTTTTATCCTCTCCATATGCTAGAGATTTTATTATGTTATCCGAATCTAAAATCTCTTCATAATTTAAGCTATTTATCAATATTCTAGATTTCTTTAAGTCGACCTTAGTATAATCTTTTATTACTAAATTTATTTCTTTTTCTATATCGGTAGTTAACTCTTTTAATCTTGTTTTTATTATAGTTCCCTCGTTTCCTAATTCTAAAAATAAATCTTTTACATCATCTGCCATTTTTTCTATTAATCTACCTTTTTGTATGACTGTCGAAGCTTGTTGTATATTAAGATTATTTCTTAATTCAGACTGAGTTAGTTTTTCTACATTTAAATCAAATAATTCCCTTTGTTTTTCTATTATCTGAACTTGTTCGTTTACCTTTCTAAGTAAATCATTAACATCTTTTACTATATGTCTAAAATTTTTATAATATACTGCTATTTCTCCTCTTCTTTCCGACACTGTAGCCACCAATGTGCCTAACATTTTTGCAGTTCTTTCAGCAGTCTTATGTCTTGTTCCAGTCTCTCTTGTAGAGATCTTTTTATCCGGATAAACCATTACATTTGCCTGAGTTATTCTTTTCATATCTTTAGATAATGTTATTGCCCCATCCATTTTGGATAATTCCACTATTTTTTGAGGAGTAAACTTCGAGTTTATTTTAAATCCACCGTCAAGAATTTGTTGTATTCCTTCTATTTCAACTACTATTAGTGCTCCTTTTTTTGCATGGACTACTCCTTCTAATGAGCTCCTAAAGTTTGTTCCCGGAGAGACTATTCTCAATATATGATCTACTTCTTCTTCCGTTGCTTTCAATTTCGCTTCTTTTTCTTCTTCTTGTAAAATTTGCGTCTGAAACTCTTTTTTTTCCTCTTTTTCTTCCATAGTTTGTTCTAAGATTAACTTATATTTATAACCTTTTAGGAAAATTTGCAATCGTAATTATTTTAAACCCATTTCGGGGCTTTAGACTATAGCCCTATCGAATAGCGGTCAAGTTCGCAGCCCTCTGGCGGCTGAAACCTCGGTTCGAATCCGAGTAGGGCTATTTATTTAAACTTGAAATTTCTTTAGGTTTTATGAAGAGGCTATTTATTTTTACATACCCTAAACTTACATTTTATATAATTGGAATAATAGCTGCTTATTTTATCTTTCAAAACCCATTTATTAGTGATTTTATAAGTTCTTTTGATAATTTGACCTATTTATCAATCTTTTTTGGAGGATTATTATTTTCTGCAGGGTTTACAACTCCTATTGCTACCGGATTTTTCCTTTCCATTGATCCAGCCGTAAATTTGATTTATGCTTCTATTATTGGAGGAGCTGGTGCTTTAATTGCAGACTTGGGAATATTTTCTTTTATTAGATTTTCTTTCATGAAGGAGTTTCATAAGCTCGAAAAGACTTCACTTGTTAAACACATAGTTAATATGTTTAAAGTATTCCCTGATGGAATACGTACCATTTTAGTTTATTTTATTGCATGTGTAATTATTGCTTCTCCGCTACCCGATGAACTAGCAGTTACTTTACTGGCAGGATTTACTCGTGTTCACGGAGTTATTTTTGCATTGATTGGCTTTTTAGGTAACTCTATCGGTATATACTTGATGTTATTGTTTTGAATAGTTTTTTAAATACTTTAAATTACGAGTTATAGTTGCCCTTGTAGTCTAGTGGTAAAGAAATATTTATATATTTTAATGATTTAGAGATATGTGAGAATAAAATTGCTTTTTGGTAAACAAAAAGAATTATTGCTTCTTGCAAAAAAGCAAGAGACTTGGAAAGATCTTTCTTTAAAATTAAAATTAAATCAAAATTATTTAGTTAACGAATTGTTTAAGGAAACTAGAACTCTAAGCGAAGATACTTATAAATTATTAAATGATCTAACTGGAAAGAATTTTGATGAATTTATTGTAGAAAGGCTCGAAAATTATTGGGGTAAATCTAAAGGTGGTAAAAATGCTGTTGAATCACAGTTAAAATACTTTAAACCTGTTTCTTTTAATAATTTTTTAGCTGAACTTTGTGGAATAATTTTAGGAGATGGACATTTAGAATACTATCAAAATGGTAAAAAGATAAGATCATATTCTCTTACAGTAACAGGCCATAGCGTAAAAGATTCAAATTATCTAAGAAAATATGTAAATAATCTGATTAAACAACTTTTTAATTATGATTCTAGGTTTAAAAATTCAAATGATGGAAATGGACTTTACTTGGTGGTTAATGGAAAGAGGTTAATTGAATTTTTTGAAAAAATAGGGATAAAGCCTGGAAATAAAAAAATAAACTCACAAGGTATTCCTGCATGGATTCTTGAAAATAAAGATTATCTCGCTGCTTGTTTAAGAGGTCTTATGGATACAGATGGTTCTATACATTACATCTCGAAACATAACCGAAATTTGCGTATAACTTTTACAAGTTATATTCCAAAATTATTGGATGACGTCAGGGAATCTTTATTAAGACTGGGGTTTCATCCATCTAAAATAATTAAAGGAAACCAAATATTTATTACTAGGAAAGAAGATATTCAACTTTACTTAAAGCTAATAGGGTTCAGTAACGATAAACATTTAAATAGACTACAAAATTTTCAGAAGAAAGCCTCTGTAGAATAGTGGTCAAGTTCACCGCCCTCTCGAACTGGTTTACCAGCATGCGAGGTGATGTCGCTGAGACTATATCTGTGCTCTCTCTAGAGCAGCATGGTTAACTCAGGCTGTCGCGCAAGCGATGGTGGAGAACGGCGGAAACCCGGGTTCAAATCCCGGCAGGGGCAAAATATCTTTTTGATTCTCTGCAAGGTATTCAAGATAATTATTGACAAGAATTAAAATACCTTAACAAAGATTTTATTAAGCTATTTAATTTGCTCTCCTAGTGACTCGAGAAAAATATTTATCTGTTAGGCCAGATAATAGGGCTCTTTACATTCTTCATCTTGGAGGTACAAGTATTGGTCCAAATATTTGGGGCATTAAGCAATGGATTTTTGCTTCTCTAAAGTTATTTGCATTTACGATAATGCTTTTTTTATTTATTGGTAGCTTGAGATATATCTCTGCAGATTATTTCACAGTTTATTTTATATTAGGATTAATGTTACTTTTACTAATATTCTATTTCTTAATAATTAGATACTCAATAAGTAAATCAAAAGATTACTTGAATAGTATAGAATATAGATTTTATCAAGACTATCTAGAAGTTTATCACGATCCAAAATATTTTTTGAGTCCTTGGATGCGGTTTTCTTCAAAAGAAATGTCTCCTACTAAGCCAATATACTTTAGATATTCTGAAATATATAGTCTTCAAAGAAAGAAATTATTGATAGATTATATTTTTGGAACAGAATCTTTGAGACTTACCTTAATTACTGGTTGGGGTAAAGAAAGATATAATTTAAGATATTTAAAAAATTCTGAGACTGTATACAGATTTATTCTTGGTAAAATAAACTTGAGAGTTTGAAATTTCTGCCATTATTAATTAATCCATTCATATTCTACAGTCATTAAAAGCACCATCCTTCCACACAACAACTAACAAATTCATACAATTACCAAGTAAATTTATCTTTATTATGTGAGAATTTTGAACCTCAAAACAATAAATCTTATTTAATAATGCTATATTTTTACATATTAGGTATTGTTAAAAGTGTATAGGGCTATGTATCTTTCCGGCAGGGGCATTTTTTATATTCAGTGATTTGAGACAATTGTCTAAGTTAAATTCGATATTTATTGAAAAAAGTCAGTCTCTGTATACTCTCTGTCTGCCAGAGGCTCTTTGAGGCTCTTTTTCGC
Organism: Candidatus Pacearchaeota archaeon; assembly: GCA_016866935.1. Taxonomy (GTDB): domain Archaea; phylum Nanobdellota; class Nanobdellia; order Pacearchaeales; family GW2011-AR1; genus SICU01. The sequence continues at coordinate 1,991 of VGKS01000008.1, read as the reverse complement.
TTAACTTTAAGCTACTTTTTCTTTTCTAATGGTGGTTAATTTAACCCTAGACTTATCAGTTAAACTAGTCTGTCCATATAAGAACCTTAAACCTTTGCTAACTTCTTCTTGACCCATTCCTAACGTTCTATAGAGAAAAGAATCTCCAATAAGTAAATCATATTGCACAATAGCACTTGCTGCAGTATTCATGTCTCCACTTCTTACTAAATTAGCTAATTGATTTTTTTTAGCTTCATCTTTTAATATACCTTCATTAAGAATAGATTCAAACTTACGCATCTTTTCCATATCAGTTATGCTTCTTTCAAATCCTTCTCCCGAGCGTTCCATTGCTTGCAAGAAGTAAGGTATTCCTCTTTCTACACCCATTGCTTCTTGAATACTCTTTTGTCTTAATGAACTAATATTATGTCTTCTTTCAGAACTATACCCTACTTCTTCAAGTGCATCAGTTAACTCTTCTGAATTAGAGAAAGTGTAAGCTGCAATTTGATTAATCCCCATAGAATCTGCAATTTGTTTTACTTTTTCAATTCCTTCTTTTAGAGCAGTGCGAGCCATCTCAGAATACTTATCAACTTCTCTTGCTTGAGGAATAAACTCAATTGCATCTATCAAAACCATAGGTTTATCTGAACTTTGTACAACTGCTAAATTCATCCTACCCATAAATTTTGTTCCGTAGAATAAAGACATCTGTTGATACAAAGAGTCAGCAAGCCATGAATCTACTTTATCTGCATTTAATCCCCCTTTGGCAGTACAATCTCCACACTTATCTCCAAGTTTTCTATCTTCGTCTGAACGTGTAGAATATCTAAATGAAACATTTCCGCGACTAAAAGCTGATTTTACGTGATCTTCTAAATCTGCAAATTTGTTTGCAGCAGAAGGTCTTTTTTTAATGGCTTCATCTATTCCAAGAGCAACTTCATCAGAGTAAACTCTAACATCTTCAGTAGATAGTGTTGTTAATTCAATGCCTTTTTGTCTTAAAATTTGGACAGCTACTCCATAGAAGGGGTCTGCTTTTTCTGCATTTAATTTATCTACAGCAGAAGCTACTATTTGAGGATCAGATAGATTTGAGAATGGGGTGTAGTTAACTCCTAGGCTTTCAAGGTGACTGATAGTGTCTCTGTCTCTTTTATAAATTACTCTTTTTAGATTACCATGTTTTGCAAGCAATCCATCAAGAGTGTTTTCCTCTTTTTTTTCTTCTAATTCCATAATCTGTCTTAGCCCCTCCCTAAGATTATCCGCACCCATATTCAAGCCTCTTTTACTATCCGTATGAATCCTTATTAATTCAAGGCCTGCAGGAGTAGTAATTAAATAAATAGCCCTGGCCATAGAGGGATTTTTTTCTTTTAAATCCTCATAACTCATCCCAGGTGTATATGCCACCTTACTCTTTCCATATCCACAACTTAAAGCATTTAGAAATCTTAATCTAGATATTGGATCCTTTCTAAATAAATGAGGGGGTAAAATATTATGGGCCGTAGACATTTCTCTTGCCAGTTGAGTGCTATATCTCAAATTATCTGATTGGTTCCTATCCCCGAAAGGCGATTCTAGTATATCCTCAAAAAAGAAACTTTCCACTACTTCTTTTCCGAGTTTATTTCCTAAAACATCTAATTGTGTTTCAAATTCTGAAAGTTGCTTAGCTAAACCTTTTAGATCCTTTGCAGGAATGCCTGCTTCTATTAACTTCTGTTTAACCCATGATTTTGGCATGAATTTACCATTTTTAGACCATATTTAAATCTATTTAAAGTTGTTACTGTGCAAAGATAACAATATATTCTAGAGTCTTAAAATAAATCCCATGCCGATGCTCACTGAGCTCAGAACGCGGCAGGGGCATCATATGTTTTTATCTTTAAGAGATTGAACACACAAAAGTGAACACTAAATTCTAGATTTATTGAGAAAAGTCAGTCTAAGTAAATAAATTTCTTTCAGAGTAGCTCTCTTATAAT
>VGKS01000007.1 GCA_016866935.1 Candidatus Pacearchaeota archaeon | reverse complement strand
ACTGCTTGACTAAAAGGGTTTTTTATTGATATTTCTATGACTTCAAATGAGAAAGAGTCAGGTATAAGTAGAAATTCGTAATGGTTTCCTAAGTATTCCGCTGTGAAAACCAGATATTCACTTATCTCTTGGTATTGTTTTATTCTTTCTAATTTGTTCTTTGAAATAGTATCGTCAACTGCTGTTATTGACCATCTTGTCGGAACTAATTTTCTATTCTTTTTTAGACCTAGAAGTCCTGCTGAAAGTATTTTAATTATAGTTGAAGTTTCTGTATTTGATTTGTGTAATTCCTGAATTGCTGTTGCTGATTTTGTTTCTTTGTCATTTACAAGATAATCTACTTTTGGTTTTACTGGAGCATTTTCCTGAAGATTTGCTTTTTCTATTTCAGCTGCTTTCTGGATTAATGGGCTTCTGTCATCTTGTTCTTTATTTGCAGTAACTGGCTTTTTGAGATGAAATTCTGTTGCAACTGATTTATAGGTCATTGCGACTTCTTTCATTACCCCCAGGAATCGCGTTTCTAGTTTTTTTATATTGCTTTGAGTTCTTCCATAAATTAATTGATTTCTATATTTTGTTATTTGAGATATTGAGAGGTCATTTTTGTGCCATTCTTCTGGAGAAGACATTATAGTTGTATCTCCTATTTCTTGAGGAGCTAATATTCCTGTATAGACATTTGGATAATTCCATTTTCCTACAAATATTTCTGGAGGTGTAGAACCAGAAAAATTCTGAATCTTTACAGGTCTGCCTACAAAGAAATTGTGCTTATCACAGTCTTCTTCACCACATGTTTTACAAATCACTTAAAATTCTGTTTTGTTAAGTTTATAGAAATTATTATTCTTCAGCTTCTAGATGTATTCTTCTTTTATAGATATTGTACTCAATTAACCCTATTATCCCTAAAATAAATCCTCCTATAATTGTAGCTATTCCTACTTTAGCCATTGGGCTGCTTTGAGTAGAAAATTGTATTAAAGCAAAACCTAGAATTAGTGCCGAAAATGTTGTTCTTACATAAGATAAAAGAGTTCTTTCATTTGCAAGCATTGCTGTTTCTTCTTCTAGCCTTAACTTACCTCTTTTTTTAGAATTCATACTTACAAGACTAGGGTTTTGTTATTAAATATTACTTTTTATTAGTTCTTCAAATCTGATATTCCGAGAAGGATGAAAAGAACGCCAATCATTGTTACTAGCCAGAACAATCCTCCTTTAAAGAACTGTCCTGCAGCGTCCCAGAAATTCCATGCTCCCCAGTTTTGGGAATAATATGCAACAAGGATTGCGCCTACTACCAAAATAAGACCAACAAGAAGTTCGGACCATTTATTCATGATTTGTCGTAACTTTATAGGTATTTAAAGATTTTTATAATATTTTGAATATTGTTCAAATGAAATTGAAGTTTAAATTGGGTTTAAATATTAAAAAAATCTGTGTTTTCCATGGATAAAAGTATAAGTATCGATTTAGGGGATCCTAGAACAGGATTAGTAGCTGAAGCTTTGTCCAATAAAACCTGTGTCAAAATTTTAGATTTATTATCAAATGAAGAATTAACTGCTAGTGATATATCTTCTAAACTTGGAATCCCGCTTAATACTACAGGGTATAATCTGGAAAAGTTAATTAAAGCAGGTCTTGTTGAAAAATCATCTAACTTCTTTTGGAGTGTTAAGGGGAAAAAGACTCCTGTCTATAAGGTGGCAAATAAAAAGATAGTTATCTCTCCTAAAAGGATGTTCTCAAAGGTTTTACCTTTCTTTTTGGTAGCAGGAGTATTAGCTATTCTTTCAATTTCATTATTTATTGATAACGACTCTAACCAAAATCTATACTCTGGATCGGGTGAATTAGAGCAGTTTGATTCTTTTGAAGAATTGAATGAGTATATACAGAAATCCATCTCTAGTCAGACAAATTCGTATGGATTATTTGGTAGAACTGATACCCAAGAATCTGCAGTATCTTCTGATTCTGGGGCTCCTTCTGAAGCTGGAACAAAATCATCTATTGGAACTGGAACAGGAGGTTCTTCTGATTATTCTACAACAAATATACAAGTTGTAGGGGTTGATGAAGCAGATATAGTCAAGAATGATGGTAAATACATATATACTATAAACCAGAATAAAGTTATAATTGTAGAAGCTTATCCTGCTGATTCAATGAAAATTATTGGAGACTTAGAATTTGATAATTATGTTAATGGGATATTTTTATCAGAGGGTAAACTTGTAGTTATAGAATCTTCTTATAGTTATTCAATATATGGTGATGCAGAACTTGTTACAACCGAAAAAGTTGCAGATACTATAAGGGCCCCTGAATCTTACAGAAATGAAGTAAGGATACATGTTTATGATGTTTCTGATTTAGAGTCCGAAGCTAAGAAAGTTGAAACATTTGTTATTGATGGAAGTTATCACACCGCAAGACTTATTGACGGATATGTTTATGTAATTGCTAACAAATACATAGATTATTCTGGTCCTATTGTGCCTTACTTTAAAGTAGGAGATAATGTTGAAAGTGTTGCTGCTGATAGAATCTATCACCCAGGATACTATGATTCTAACTTGATATTTACTTCAGTAATGGCTATTGATCTTGATAGTCTTGAGTATAAAGGAGATGTTTTCTTGCTTGGAAGTTCCAGCACAATTTACGTTTCTGACAATGCTATTTATTTGACTAGCAGTAAGACTTATGATTATTCTAAAGTACAAGAAGGTTCCTTGGGAGTTATTTTAGAAGTTTTACCTGGAAGTTATAATTCTCGTGCAGAAGAAGTTCTTGATTCAAATGATGAATACTACATAAAATCAGAAAGAATTGCTTTGATTGTTCAGGAATATTTTAATTCATTAAGTAAAGATGAAAAATTACAATTTGAGAAAAGACTTATAGAAGTCAATGAAAAATATTATGAAGGAGTTGCCAAGGAATATGAAAAGACTATTATTCATAGAATAGATGTTGATGGTCTTGATATAGATTATACTGCAAGCGGAGAGGTTCCAGGATATGTTCTTAATCAGTTTTCATTAGATGAATATGATAGAAACTTTAGGGTTGCTACATCATCTGGAAATAGTTTTGGTAACTTTCAAAATACTTTCAACAATCTTTACATTTTGAATAAAGATTTAGAGATAATTGGAAGTGTTGAGGGTCTTGCACAAGGTGAAAGAATTTATTCTGCTCGTTTTATCGGTGACAAAGCTTATATGGTTACATTTAGGCAAGTTGATCCTCTTTATGTTATTGATTTATCTAATCCAAGATCTCCTGAAGTACTTGGATGGTTAAAAGTAACTGGATTTTCAAATTACTTACATCCTATTGGAGATGATTTGTTACTTGGAATTGGTAGAGAAGCAGATGATAGCGGAAGAGGACAAGGACTAAAGATATCTTTGTTTGATGTTTCTGACTTTGCAAATCCTACAGAACTTGACAAATATGTTGTTGAAAGTGAATGGTCTTATTCTGAAGCAGAATATGAGCATAAAGCAGTATTGTTTGATGATGAACGAGATTTATTAGTTATTCCTGTAACTTACTCTGAAACTATAGGAAATAATTGGCAATATTGGCAAGGAGCTTTTGCTTTTACAATAACTGATAAAGATGTAAGTTTGAAGGGAAAAATAGCTCATGACTTAAAGAAGGAAAGTAAGACTGAGATGGATCGTGAGTATTACAACTCTCAAGGGTATGTTTCAAGGTCTTTGTTTATGGATGATTCGTTATACACAATATCTAATTTGATGATTAAGGCCAATGCAATTAGTGACTTAAGCGACATTAATTATGTTGAGTTGCCTAATGAAGAACAGGTTTACTATGCTTATTGAGAAGGATTAAAAAGTCATTTTTATCTTCATTATTATGTTATCTAAGAAACAGTTATCCGAAATACGCGAGCATCTTGACAAGTCTCAAAATCCTGTTTTTCTTTATGATAATGATGTTGACGGTCTTTCTAGCTATATATTACTTAGAAAATTCACTGGTCGCGGTAAAGGTGTTGCTGTAAAGTCTCATCCAAATATAGATGTAAATTATGCTAAAAGAGTCCAAGAACTTGGAGGAGATTATGTTTTTGTTCTTGATAGACATTCTTTGGGAAGAGATTTTGTTAAAGAGATTGAGATGCTTCAGATTCCTATAGTTTGGATAGATCATCATGATGTCTCAAACGAAGATTTTGATTATTCTATGTTGCATAGATATAATCCTATGAAAAACAAACGTAAAACCAGTGAACCTACAACATATCTTTGCTATAGTGCAACTAAAAGACCTGAAGATATATGGTTTGTAATGATTGGATGTATAGCAGACCATTACTTACCTTCTAAAAAAATAATTAATAATTTTTTAGAACATTATTCTAATTTATGGGGTAAAAATGTTAAAAAGCCATTTGAAGCCCTTTATTCTACTGGAATAGGTAGACTGGCAAGAGCTATGAGTTTTGGTTTGAAAGACTCAATAAGTCATGTTGTAGAATTGCAGAATTTTTTAATTAATTGTGAAAGCCCTTATGATGTTGAAAACGGTCTTGAAAGTGGTAGTGCCTTTGCTTTAAAATATAATGAAATATCTAAGAAATATTCTGCTTTGCTTGATGATGCAAAGAAAAATGGAGAAGAAAAACTAATATTTTACAATTACAGTGGCCAACTTAGCATAAGTTCTGATCTTTCTAACGAATTATCTTATTTATTTCCTAAGAGCTACATCTGTGTTTGTTATAGCTCTGGTCCAATAACTAACGTTTCTATGAGGGGAAATAATGTAAAGAAAATTCTTGCAGAAATATTGCCTATACTAGATGGAGCAACAGGCGGGGGACACAAAGACGCAGTAGGAGCAAGAATTAATACTCTTGATATTGATAAATTTAGAAAGGAGCTACAGAATAGAGTTTAAAAACTAAACTCTTAAGGTACTTTAATGGTAGATAAAAATATTCCATTGCATGTAGGAATTATTCCAGACGGGAATAGAAGATGGGCTAAATCTAAAGGACTAGAAGTAGTTAAAGGATATTCAAAAGTCGATTATAATCATATTGAAAATTTGCTTCTTGAGGCTAAAAAATTAGGTATTAAGTATGTTAGTTTATGGTTTTTTTCTACTGAAAACTGGAAAAGACCTAAAAATGAAATAAATTTTTTGTTTGACCATTTTGTTAATAATATAGACAACATATTACAGGGTTCACTAAGAAATAAGATTAAAGTTGTTCATCTTGGTAGAAAGGATAGACTTCCTAAGAAAGTTATTGATGGTTTGAGATTGCTTGAAAGTGAGACTTCAAAGTTTAAAGACTTTACAGCAATAATTTGTATGGATTATGGTGGAAGGGATGAGATATTAAGGAGTATTAATAAAATATTGAAGTCAGGACAATCATCTATTAGTGAAGATGATTTTAAGAGCTATTTAGATACTTCTGGAATTCCTGATCCTGATTTAATAATTAGAACGTCTGGAGAAAAAAGATTAAGTGGTTTTATGCCATTTCAATCAGTTTATAGCGAGTTTTATTTTGCAGATATGCATTTTCCGGACTTTAATGTTAATGAATTGAGGAATGCTATAGAAGATTACTCTAAAAGAAAGAGAAGACTTGGTGGTAATTAGATTAATATATTCTAGTTTTTTATTCTAAATATGGTTAAACTGAAATGCGGGCTTGAGATACACGCTTATCTTTTGACTAATGAAAAACTTTTCTGTCGCTGTAAAGCTTCTCGTGAAAGAGGACTCGAGTCTAACATAAATATTTGTCCTACTTGTACTGGGCAGCCTGGAGCAAAGCCTATGAGTCCTAACTTGAACGCTGTTGAGAAAGCGGTGCAGATTGCTTCTATGCTTGGATGCAAAGTTAATAGTAATTTGCCATGGATGAGAAAACATTATGATTGGCCCGATTTACCTAAGGGATATCAAAATACTATGAGTGGAGCCCATGCTGTTCCTCTTGGAATAAATGGTAAGTTTGAGAATATAAATATTGAAAGTATGCATCTTGAAGAAGATCCTGCTGCTTGGGACCCTAAAACTGGAGAGACTGATTACAATAGATCGGGACTCCCTCTTGTAGAGATAGTAACTGCTCCTGAATTTAAATCTGCAGATGAGGTTTATCATTGGGTAAATAAACTCGTTCATGCTTTGAATTATCTTAAGGCTGTTGATTCTAATGCTGGAGTCAAAGCTGACGTTAATGTTTCACTTATTGATGATAGCGGTAAACAAAAGACTGAAAGAGTAGAAGTAAAGAATATTACTTCAATTGATGCAATGAAAGCTGCTATTATCTACGAGTTTGAACGTCAATCTAAAGAGGGCAGTATTCGCGAGACTCGAAGATACGATGAATCGAAGGGCATTACAATGAGGATGAGAAGCAAGGAAAAAGAAGATGATTATAGGTTTATTGAAGATCCTGATTTAATGTCTGTTGAATTGAATAAGAATTTTATAGATAATCAAAGAAAATTAATTCCTGAATTGCCTAGCGTTAAACTTGAAAAACTGATTAAAAAATATAAAATAGATGCGAAGAATGCCGCAATTTTAGCTAGAGATGTTGATATAGTGGAGTTTTTTGAAAAAGTAGGAGATAAAATAGATGGAAAATTTGCTCTACCTTGGATAACTGTTGAATTGTTGCGTGTTTTGAATTATAATAATAAGAAATTAAATGATGTTTCTATTAGTGTTGAACATTTTACTAAATTATTGCATATGGTTAAAGATAAGAAAATAACTGAATTACAAGCTAAACAAATACTTAATAAATTTGTTCCACAGAGTTTTGACCCTTCTAAGACGGAAGGAAAGATTGAAAGTGAGAAAGAACTTGAGCCGATTATTAAAAAGATTCTAAAAGAGCATGAAAAAGTTGTAATTGATTATATTAATGGAGATGTTAAATCTTTTAACTATTTAATTGGGGAAGTTATGAGGGCTACTAATAGAAGAGCAGATTCTAATATCGTTCGTAAGTTACTTGATAAGCTGATTAAGAAGTAGATTTAAAATACCTCATTTTGCTTGGTTTATTGGACCCCATAGTTTAATGGATTAGAATGAGGGACTTCGGATCCCTAGATCGAGGTTCGATTCCTCGTGGGGTCGTTAATAGTTTTTTAGAAATTCTCTATTTTTTTCAATAAATTTTATATTTAAATCTAATATTTCAAATCCATTTGCTTTAGTTAGCTCAAACCCTATTTTATTATTATTTATGAAATCTTTTACTTCTTTTTTACCTACTTCATTTATTTGGGAAATAATTAATGTGTCAAGGAAATCCTGGAAGATATAATGCGTATCTTGATGTTTCTTTATTTTATCCCAATTGTCTTTAGTCCACTTTAAGAAAATTTTTTGAGATATTGGATTAATTAATGCAGTACTAAATACGTTTCTTAAATTTTGAGTTCTGACTTTATCTGTAAGCGCAAAATCTAAGGCTTTTCTTAGTATTTCTTCATTCCTAAATTGATAAATGCCTCCTAATAATTTTAATTTTGGTTCTGCTTCTTCTATAGACTCGAATCTTTTTACCATTTCTAGATAAATTTTTTCATCCCCTTGTTGAGCTAATATAGAGTAGATACTCCCGGCTATGTCTAGATTAAGATTGTTTTTAAGAAATCTTTCATTTGATTCCTTAATTGTTTCTTTATCTCCTGCAAAACCACAGAAGCTTATAGATAGACCTCTCATTAGTGTATCTTCGCTATCCTCTTTCCTCTTTTTATCCCATCCTAGTCTTGATAGGTTTTTTTTGTAAATTGGAAGAAGCATATTGGTTAGCTTATTCTTTGATTTCTGCCACCAATCTTCGTAATAATATAATCTATCTAACTTCCTAACGCTAGAAAATATTTCTGCTAGAATCGTGTAATTATTTTCATCTAAATAGTTTTCTATAAAAGAAATATAATTTTTTACACTTTCTTGATTTATATTACATAATGCCCAGAGATCATTATGAATTCCCCATCGGTCAGAATCATTAATCTTTTTATTTTTAATTGCAAGTATAAGATCTTTTAGCAATTTATCTGAGTACTTTATCCTATAGAAACCAAAATGATCATGATTTGCTTTTATGTATTCTCCTTTAATTTTAAAAGAGTCTTCTTTTTTACTTAAGAGTATTTTATTTGTTGAGTTATCTGTTAGAAGAGTAATTGGTGTAGGCCAGATTTGATTAGTATTATCATTACATCTTTTTTGAGATACTTTTATCCCCTCTTTTGTTTCTTCTATATTTATTAGTGGATAACCTTTCTCTGAAATCCAATAAGCCATCATCTCTTTTACTTTTTTATCAGTATTTATTTTATCTAAACAACTCCATAGATCACTGGCTTTAGCATTTGAATAAGCATATTGTTTAAGATAATTTGAAACTCCTTTTCTAAAATCTTCTTTACTCATATGTTCTTCAAGCATTCTTAAGACGCTTCCGCCTTTGTTATAACTTATTTCATCAAATATTTCAGAAATTTCTTCCGGGCTGTTTACTTTTACTTCTATTGGGTGTGTTGTCTTTAAACTGTCCTTAAAGAGACCTGCTGCAAGTTCGTTTGATAAGTAATCTTCCCATATTTTCCATTCAGGTTTATAATCGTCAACTGCTTTATAAGCCATGTAGTTAGCAAAACTCTCATTAAGCCAAAGATCGTCCCACCATTTCATCGTTACTAAATTGCCCGACCATTGATGCCATAGTTCGTGTGCTATAACTTCTGCTGCTCTTTTTTGTATTGCGATAGAAGTCTTGCTTTTATCCACTATTAGAAGTATTTCTCTAAATGTAATGGCTCCCCAGTTTTCCATCGCTCCTGCACTAAAATCTGGAATTGCAATCATATCTAGTTTTTCTAGTGGATAAGGGATTTCAGAGTAATTTTCAAAATATTGCAGGTATCTTTTTGTATGTTCTAAAGCGAAATCGGTGCTCTTCTTTCCCGGTGTTGTTACTATTCTTATTTTTATTTTTTTATGACTTCCTTCTCTAAACTCAAAATCACCAATTCCTAAGTAAAATAGATATGATGACATTTTTGGGCTAGTCTTAAATTCTATTACTTTCTTATTTTCTTCAATTCTTTCTGATTTTGGTAAGGTGTTACTAATTGCTTTTAGATTCTTTTCTATTTTAACGGTTAAATCAAAAGTTGCTTTTTTATCAGGTTCATCAAAACAAGGGAATATCCTTCTTGCATAAGGAGCTTCACATTGAGTTGTGATTAAATGTTCTTTTTTTCCTTTATGTTCGTAGGTGCTTTTGTATATTCCTGCTAAATCTTCTGTAATAACCCCTTCAAATTCTATATGAATCTCAATATCTCCTGATATTTCTTTTAGGACTTCTAACCTTATTATTTCAGAATCTTTGTCTTCCGTTAATTTTGGTAGAAGACATTGTGTCCCTACGCAAATTGTTGTCGTTTTTATTTTTGAATTCTTTGAATGTAAAATTATATCTTTTGTAGGTTTTGTTATATTTGCTTTAATTTGCACAGAACCTTTGTATGAGTTCATTTCATTATCTGGTTCTATTGTGATAGCATAGTGTTTTGGAATAGCAAAATCTTGTAATCTAACCACTTCTTTTTTAGCCATTTTAATGGGCAGTAGATAAGGTTTAATAAGTATTTCTCTTCTTTTTTATTATGGCTGATTCAAAAGGTTTGACTGTTAAGAAGAATGAGAATTTTGTTGATTGGTATAGTGAAGTTGTTCAAAAGGCTGAATTAGCTGATCATTCTCCAGTCAGAGGTTTTATGATTATAAGACCTAGGGCTTATGCTTTATGGGAGAATATCCAGAATTATTTTAACAAAGTTTTAAGGGAGAAGAATGTTTTGAATGCTTATTTTCCTTTATTGATACCTGATTATTTTTTTAAGAAAGAAGCCGAACATGCTCAAGGGTTTGCCCCTGAATTAGCATATGTTGAACAGAAAGATGATGAACAAAAATTGGCTATAAGACCTACTAGTGAAACTATTATGTATGATTCTTATTCTAAGTGGATACGCTCGCATAGAGATTTACCTTTAAAATTGAATCAATGGTGTAATGTTTTGAGATGGGAAGTGAAACAAACTAAACCTTTTGTTAGAACTCGTGAGTTTTTGTGGCAGGAGGGACACTGTGCTTTTGCTACTAGGGACGAAGCTGAAAATAATATGGCTGAGATGATGGGTTCTTATCAACAGATGGTTGAAGAAATGCTAGCTATTCCTGTTTTAGTTGGAAGAAAGTCTAAAATGGAGAAATTTGCGGGTGCTATTACTACTCTTACAATGGAGGCGATTATGCCGGATGGAAAAGCTTTGCAAATGGGAACATCTCATAACTTAGGGCAGAATTTTGCTAAATCATTTAATGTAATGTTTAAAGATAAAAATGAACAAGATCAGTATGTTTGGCAGACTTCATGGGGATTTTCTACTCGTTTGATAGGTGCTTTAGCAATGGTTCATGGAGATGATAAGGGATTGATTGTACCTCCTAAAGTTGCTGCTAACAAAATTGTTATTGTACCTATATTATTTGAAGATTCTCGCACTAAAGTTTTAGCTCAATGCAAACATTTAGCTTCACAATTAAGCGAATATGGTGCAATAATTGATGATAGTGATAAAAGTCCCGGGTGGAAATTTAGTGAGTGGGAAATGAAAGGTATTCCTCTTAGGATTGAGATAGGTCCTAAAGACTTAGATAAAAAACAGGTTGTTATGGTTAGAAGGGATAATAATAAGAAAGAAATTGTTGCTGAAAACCATATTATCGAATCTGTTAAGAAAAACCTCGAGGATATTCAAAAAGATTTGTATTTGAATGCCAAAAAAATGCTTGAAAGTAAAATGGATTCTGCTAGAGATATTAAACAATTAATTAAGAAACTAGAAGAAGGAAAAATTGTAAAAGTATTCATGGTAGATGACAAAAGAGTTGAAGAAAAATTGAAGGAAGAAACTGGGGCAAACTCGAGAATTGTTGAGGAAGAAAGCAAGGAAGGGGAATGTATTGTTTCAGGACAAAAAACTAAAACTATTGCTTATGTTGCTAGGAATTACTAATGGTAGATATTAAGTTTAATTTCGGCGATAAGGTTAAACTAAGACTTGCTCATGAGGAAGTTGAAGGTATTGCTTTAGAAAGTTATGATAATGATGTTATTTTAATTAAATTAAAATCTGGATATAATATAGGAATACCAAAAGAAAATATTCTTGACTTTCATGTTATAGAAGAATTTAAGGCAAATAAAAGAACAGAAAAAATTACTTTTGGTAAGTCAAAAGATAAACAATCTATAGGGATGGTTATTACTGGGGGAACTATAGCTGCCAAACTTGATTCTAGAACCGGGGGAGTTTCATGGTTAACTGATACACAAGAATTTGTTAAGTTTTATCCCAAAGTCTTTGAGAAAGTTAATGTAAAGAAGATATCTGTACCTTTTATGGTTGCTAGCGAAAATATGACTTCAGAACATTGGATAACTATTGCAGAACATGTTAAGGAGATGTTAAATGATCCTGAAATAAAAGGAGTAATAGTTACTCATGGTACTGATACATTACACTATACTTCATCAGCTCTTTCATTTTTTTTACGCGACTTGAAGAAACCAGTTGTGCTTACATTTTCTCAACGTTCTATTGATAGAGCATCTTCAGATGCAGAGCTTAATCTAGAATGTGCTGTTGAAATGTCATTGAGTAATTGTGCCGAAGTTGTTTTAGTCGGACATGCTACTCAAAACGATGATTTTTGTTATGCATACAGAGGAACTAAGGTGAGAAAGATGCATTCATCTAGAAGAGATGCATTTAAGGCCATTAATTGTGAACCCATTGCTAAAGTTTTTCCTAATAAAATAGAATTTTTATCAAAATATAATGCTAGAAGCGATGGTTTGACCAAGGTAGATTCTTCTTTTTCTGATAAGGTTGCTTTAGTTTATTATTATCCTGGACAGGATCCTTCAATACTTGATTATTATCTTGTTCAAGGTTATAGAGGAATTGTAATCGTTGCGACTGGTTTCGGACATGTTGCAACAGGCGATGATGAACATTCATGGATTCCTCATATTAAGAGATTGATTAAACAAGGAGTTGCTATTTGTTTTGCTCCTCAGACTTTTTATGGAAGATTAAATCCTAAGGTTTATTCTCCTGGTCGTGAATTAGAGAAATTAGGAGTCATTTATTTAGAAGATCTGTTGCCAGAAACTGCTCTTGTAAAGTTGGGATGGGTTTTGGGACATAAGAATTGGAGAAGCTTGGTCCGTGAAAAGATGATTGATAATGTTTGCGGCGAATTTAATGAACTTTTGACTGAATAGTTGTAACTATATAGAGGTTACAGATACAAAGGTTTAAAAGATTGCTTTGAGCAGGTTTTTCATGGGTAGAACTAGTTTTGATTTAGGAGACAAAATTGTTAGAGATAGTTTGGCCAGCTTGTCTGTTGTAAATTCGACAAATCCTGTTGTTGTTGGAGGTCTTGCAGTTCAAATACATTGTAGAAGAAAATCTGAATTTTTAAGGGATACTCCAGATGCAGATATTTTGACTCCTGAAAATATGACTTATGAGCATTTTTTAATAGATATATTTCCTAGGGTTGCCGAATATCTGAGAGATAATGGTTATCAAGTTCAACCTAAAAAGGGAAGAGGAAATCATTGTGTAAAGGTTATGGAAGGTCAAAATAAACAGGACTCAAAAACTTTTTTTATTCATTGGACTAATTTTGGAAAAGAGGTTTATGCTGGCTTTAAAGATTATGTTCAAAAACAAATAAACTACTCAAGATTTGAAAGTTTTGAGGGGGTAGAAAATGTTCGTGTTGCGGCTCTTGAAGAAATTTTACCTTTGAAGGTTAGAAGAGCAATTAAATTTGGAAGAGATAGACAAGATGTTGTAGGACCATTTTACGATTTGCTTACTACTGATGCTGAATATGGAGATTGGTCAAGACTATCCGCTTTTTCTCTTGAGGGCTGGAAACTTAAAATAGAAGAGATGCAAAGAAAACTTGGACGTAAGGTTGCTTCTTGCGATTATAGAGATATGGCTGAAACTTATAAGTTAAATAAGGATTTGTTTGATATTTGTTTGGCTGCTAGAGTTTTTAATGAAGGATTATATGCTTTAGATTTTTATGATTATTTAAATAATGTAGATAGGATATTAGGGCATAAAGAAGAATTAAGATAATCTTTAATAATACTCTTCTTATTGTTGGTTTATGCAAAAATATAATGAGTTGGGATTTAAAGCTGGCCTAGAGATTCATCAACAATTAGACACTCCTAAACTTTTTTCTGGCGCTCCTTCATTTTTGAGGAATGATGAACCTCATTATTTAATAGAAAGAAAACTTCATGCTGTTGCTGGTGAAAGTGGAACGGTTGATTCTGCTGTGGCTTATGAAGCACATTTAGGAAAGCAATTCTTTTATGAAGGATATAGAGATACAACTAGTCTTGTTGAATTAGATGAGGAGCCTGCTCATTCCATAAATGAGGAAGCGCTTAATACTGCTTTAACTGTTGCTTTACTTCTTAATTGTGAAATTTATCCTGTTACTCAGGTTATGAGGAAAACTGTGATTGACGGGAGTAATACTAGCGGATTTCAGAGAACTGTCTTGATTGCCCATGATGGAAAAATTCAAACTTCATTTGGAGATGTTAGAGTTGCTACTGTCTGTCTAGAGGAAGATTCTGCTAGAGTTATTTCTAGAGATAAAAATAAGGTTGTTTATCGTTTAGATAGATTAGGAATTCCTTTAGTAGAGATTGCAACTTACCCTGATTTACATAATCCTGAACAGGTTAAAGAATGTGCTCTTAAAATCGGAGAGATATTACGCGCTTGTAAAGTTAAAAGGGGACTTGGGACAATAAGACAAGATGTTAATGTTTCTATAAAAGGACATGACAGAGTAGAGATAAAAGGATTTCAGGATCCTAAGATGATGATTAAGACAATTGACATTGAAATTGACAGGCAAATTGATAATATCAAGAAAAAGAAAACTACTGGAGATGTACGAAATGCTAAAGAAGACGGAACAAGCGAATTTTTACGTCCTATGCCTGGAGCTGACAGGATGTATCCTGAAACTGATTTGAGTTTATTGAGAATAGGAAGACAAAGGATTGACCACTTAAAGAAACATTTACCTAAACTAAAGACTGATATTAGAGATGAATTGAGAAAGAAAGGAGTCAGCGAAGATTTAATTGAACTTGTTTTAGATGAATCTGAAGTTCTGGATGAGTTCCATACTTTTCTTGATATTTATCCTATCGATGCTAACTTGATTGCTAAAATGGTTACTCTGTGGAGAAATGAATTTGCTACAAAAAAGAAGAAGACTTTCTACCAGATTAAAGAAATTTTAAGTGAGAGCGTACTTGCTGAAGTTTTGAGAGAACTTGCAGATGAGAATATTGTTTCTAGTGATGTTAAACCAATACTCATTAAAGTTCTTGATGGATCCAGTGTTAAGGATGCTTTGAAAGTTGAGAAAATAGATGATAACGAAATTGAGAAAGAAATTAGGTCTATTATCAAGGAGAAACCTGGAATGAGAGCTAATGCTTACATGGGGATGCTTATGGCTAAACACAAAGGTAAGCTTGATGCTAAGAAAGCAATGGAATTGATTAATAAGGTCTTGAGTTAATTACTAATAGTTATTTTTCTATATTTTCTTATATATAAAATCTTAAAAAGGCAAGATTAAACAGATAATTATGGTAAGGGTTGTAAGAGACGCTCAAGAAAGTTATGCGTTACATCTAGATGAAGAAGATCGTAGAGTATTAACAGATATTTATTTGCCTGATGAAATAGGACAAACGGTATTCTTACGTGTTAAACCTCAATTTCATGAACTGACTGGAAGAGTAGTTGATTCTAATGGTCAAGATGTTGGTGAGAGTTTTGTCATAGTTGCTTCTACAAACTTGAAATCTCGACAATATCCAGCTAGACCAAATGAACAACATGAAAATCATGGAGAATATCAAGAGCGTGCTGGGGGGATTGATGTAATTAGAAATAAAGGAGAGGTAAGATTTCATTTGTCATTAGGAGGAGTTTTAGACCGTATTGAACATGACCTTCGAACTATAGAAGAAGTTTTTGAAGGACAACCCACTGTAAGAGTTTATAGAAGATCTGCTGCATAAAAGATTTAGGAAATTTTTAATGATTAAAGCGTAAACGGATACACAAATATTTTAACATAATGCTTAAAAAAGGAGTTTTACTTGGGTTAAGATGGAACACAAAAGAATTCATGTTTCTACTCTAAATGAGAAGTCTGTTGGTAGCACAATGCATGTGCAAGGATGGGTCGATACTATTCGTGAACATGGAAAATTGATTTTCTTTGATATTAGAGATATAAGTGGAATACTTCAATGTGTTGTCTCTGCTAAAAACAAAGAGCTGTTTGAAAAAGCGAAAGAATTGACGAGAGAGTCTCCTATAGGACTGGTTGGAAATATTGCTATGCGTCCTAAAAATACAATTAATGATAAGATTCCTACTGGAACTATTGAAATGAGTGTTACTCATCTTGATATTTACAACTTATGTCTTCCATTACCTTTTGAATTTGACAATTCTGAAGTTGGAGAAGAAACTAGACTGAAATATCGTTATCTTGATTTGAGGAGACCTATAATGCAGAGAAACCTTGTTTTGAGAGGAAAAATAATGAAATCAATCAGAGATTTCTTTTATGAAGAAGGATTCACTGAATTTGAAACTCCATTTTTAGCTAAATCCACTCCAGAGGGGGCACGCGACTACGTTGTTCCTTCACGCGTTCATCCTGGAAAATTCTATGCCTTACCTCAATCTCCTCAATTATTCAAACAATTGTTTATGGTTGCTGGAATGGAAAAATATTTTCAGATTGCCAGATGCATGAGAGACGAAGACCTAAGGGCTGACAGGCAACCAGAATTTACTCAACTTGATGTTGAAATGTCTTTTGTTGACCAGGAAGATGTATTTATTGTTGTTGAGAAATTAATGAAACATCTGTTCAAGAAAATCTTGAATAAAGATTTGCATACTCCATTTAGAAGAATAACCTATGCTGATGCAATGAAAAGATATAATTCTGACAAACCCGACTTAAGAAAAGAAACAAAGGAAGAATTTGTCTTTAGCTGGGTTGTTGATTTTCCGCTATTTGAATATTCTGAAGAGGAGAAGAAGTATGTTGCTGCACATCATCCATTTTGCATGCCTAATGATTTGAAACTTTTTGAAAAAGATCCGACTAAGGTTAAGGGAAAGACTTACGACTTAGTTCTAAATGGGACTGAATTGCTTAGCGGGAGCATTAGAGTACATAATCCTGAGTTACAAATGAAGATTTTTGAAGTTCTCGGCATCTCAAAGAAAGAGGCGGAGGAGAAGTTTGGATTTTTGCTCAACGCTTTCTCCTATGGAGCTCCTCCACATGGTGGTTTTGCCATTGGACTGGATAGATTTATACAAATATTGATTGGAGCTCCTTCAATTAGAGAGGTTATAGCCTTTCCAAAGAACTCAGATGCAAGAGATGTAATGCTTGATGCCCCTAGTGAACTTGGTAAAAAGCAGCTTGAAGAGGCACATATTAAATTAGATATAAAGGAAACTAAAAAGAAAAAGTAAATGGAAAACGAAAAAGCTAAATCTGAAGCTAGGCAAATTCTTGATAAGTTTGGACAGGATTTGAAAGGTGTTAAAATTTCTAAATCTATTAAAGAAGGAGGAGAATTAAGGAAGGAAAAAGAAGGCAAAGGGTGTGATATTGAATTTAGGACAATAATGTTTAAAAACGCCAAGCGTAAGAATGATGAGTGCCTGATTTTAGAAAAGGCTTCATGGTAATTAAAATGCAACATCAACAAACTAGCTCTATGAACTCTGGGACTCTTGTAGGTAGAAAAGCTCCTGATTTTACTGCCCATGCTTATCATGAAAATAAGTTTAAAGATATCAAATTAAGTACTTTGAAAGGTAAGTGGGTTATTTTGGCATTTTATCCTGGAGACTTTACTTTTGTTTGTCCTACTGAATTGTCAAGATTTGCGGATATGTATGCTGATTTTAAGAAAGTGAATGCCGAGGTTTTGAGTGTAAGTACAGATAGCGAGCATGTTCACAAAGCTTGGGCTGATCAGTCTGCTTCAATTAAGAAAATAAGATATCCTATGCTTGCAGATAACTCTGGAAAGATTTCAAAATTATATGGGGTTTACATTGATTCAGGAGTAGATGAAGGTCGTTCTTTAAGAGCTACTTTTATAATTGACCCTGATGGAATTATAAGAAGCGCAGATATTCATGACAACTCTATTGGTAGAAGTGTTAAGGAAGTTTTACGTAAGTTACAGGCTGCAAATTATGTTAGGCAACATGGCGGAGAAGTTTGTCCTGTTGAGTGGGAAGTTGGAAGTAAAACTTTGAGACCTGGAATTGGGTTGGTTGGAAAGATATAACTTTATGAGAAAGGTTTTGATTACTGGTTTGACTGGTAAAAGATTGAATAGTATTGGCCCTAGTTTTCTTGAGGAATATTCAAAAAAGTATTCTGGGCTTTATGATTTGACTGTTGGAATTAATAAGACTCTCTTGGAGGGATATAAAACAGTTAAAATTGATTTAAGTGATTTGAATAGTTTAGTTGAAACTTTCAAAGGATTTGACGTTGTTGTCAATTTGGCTGGAAACTCCGATGAAAAGACTTCTAATTTTAATGATTTGATTGAACCAAATATAATTGCGACTTACAATGTGTTTGAGGCATCTAGGCGTGCTGATATAAAACGCGTTATTATGGCTAGCAGTATACATTCTATCAGAGGATATCCTTTTGGGAGTAATGTTGGAATGAATGATTCTCCAAAACCTCTGAATTATTACGGTGCAACAAAGGCTTTCATAGAGTCCATGTGTCATGTTTATTCTCAATATTTGAGTTGTTTTGCTATTCGCATAGGTGCTTATATTTCAGATGAAGCTTTGAAAGTTGCATGTCCTGCACGTAGCAATTTTGATTATATCCTTTCTCAGAGAGATTTTGCTCAGCTTGTTTACAAGGCGATAGTTGCTCCAGACGATTTGAAGTTTGCTATTTTGGCTGGAAGTTCTAATAATAAGAATAATTATATGGATATTGAGGAGACTAAAAGATTGATAGATTATAAACCAGAAGATAACGGATATGCAATGTGTAAGCCACATATTGTTGGTAAGCTTTAAAAATAAGATTTATTGTCTATAAATATGAATATTGTAAAACAGTCAAAGCCTATTGCAAATCTAAAGAAAGGCGATTTTATTACTGTGAATGGCAAGAAGCTTGAAATTGATGCCCATTATGTTTTTGAGGATTATAAGACAACAAAGGAGATGTTAATTGAGTTATTTGATCCTAAGACAGATAAAGATTATCAAATAAGATATTTTAATGATCAAATCAAGGAAACTTTGAGGTTCTATGAGTTGAAAGAGATAGTTTATGACGAAGTGGATATAGAGAAGATTGAGTGGTAATTAATCCGAATTATTTCTAAAGCAGTCAACGGAATGGTCATTGACTAGGCCTGAGGCTTGCATAAATGCATAACATATTGTTGTGCCTACAAATTTGAAGCCCTTTTCTTTAAGGGCTTTACTCATTGCATCTGACTCTTTACTTGATGCTTGATAGTCTTTTATTATTTTTATTTTGTTTTTTATAGGTTTATGATTTACAAATGACCAAATATATTCATGGAAAGGTATTTCTTTTTTTAGTTTTAGGAATTGTTTTGCGTTTATTATTGTGGATTCTATTTTTAGTTTATTTCTAATAATTCCTGCGTCTTGCATTAATCTTTGTCTATCTTTATCTGTGTATTTTGATATTTTTTCTGCGTTAAAATTGTCAAATGCCCTTTTGAAATTTTCCCTTTTGTTTATTATTGTGTTCCAGCTTAGGCCTGCTTGAAATGCATCAAGGACGAGATACTCAAAGAGCTTATTGTCGTCTTTAAGAGGAGTGCCCCATTCTTCATCATGGTATTTTATCATTAAAGGATTATCATTTACCCAAGGACATCGCATTTGCATGAACTTAAATATAAAGTTCATTTTTAGATTTTATGAGTCTCTTATTTTCTTGACTGCTTTCTCGTCTTTTGCGTTGCATCCAATGCCATATATTGTGTCTGTGGGATAGATGAAGATTTTTCCTGCTTTTATTTCATTTAGGAATGAGTTTATTTCACTTTCTACTTCTGATTTTGAACAATTTTCATTATAATAAGGTATTTAACGCTTCATTTTTAAGTTTACTTATGGGATTAGTTGAAGACAAAGTTAAGGCTTATTTGAATTCTATTAAAAAATATAATAAAATTATTAATGCTTTTTTAGAAGTTAGAAATGAAAAAGAACTAATTGCTGAAGCTAAACTTCTTGATTCTAAGGAAAAGAAAGGACGACTTTATGGTTATGTAATTGGCGTGAAAAGCAATATTTGCGTCAAGGGCTTACATGCATCTTGTGCTTCTAAAACTCTTGAGGACTATCAAGCTCCTTATGATGCTACTGTTATTTCTAGAATTAAGGCAGAAGATGGTTTGATAATTGGGATGCTTAATTGTGATGAATTTGCTTGTGGTTGGACTGGAGAGACTTCTGTATTTGGGAGAACTGATAATCCTTCCTTGCCAGGACATATTTCTGGAGGATCAAGTAGCGGAAGCGCTGCATCTGTTGCTGCAGGATTTTGTGATATTAGTTTAGGAAGTGATACCGGAGGAAGTATACGAGTACCGGCTTCATTTTGCGGAGTTGTTGGAGTAAAACCTAGCTATGGTTTTGTTTCTAGATATGGTTTAATTGACTTATCTATGTCCTTGGATCAAATTGGCCCAATTGCTAAAAATGTTTCAGACGCTTCTTTAGTCTTAGATGTAATTAAGGGAAAAGATGATAGGGATACAACAACTTTTGAGTCAAAACCAATAAAAAATGAAAAGACTAATAGGATGAGTTTTGGTTTAGTTAGTGTTCCTCAAGTTGATATTAGAATAATTGATATGATTGCTACAATTCTTGCTAAGGCAAGTGATAAATTAAAATGGTCTGAAAAGAAAATTAATATTAAGAATATAGATCTTGCCATACAGACTTATCATCCTATTGTATGGACGGAATTCTTTTCAGCTACTAGGAGAATGGATGGTAGGAGATTTGGAAAGAAAATTGAAGACTCTGCAGGAGAAGAGGTTTTACGCAGATTGGCTGGAGGAAGTGAAATATCTAAAGCTGAATTTGAAGGACAATATTATCATAAAGCTCTTGTAGTAAAAGAATTAATTAAAAAAGAGTTTGAAAGAGTGTTAGGCGAGGTTGACTTTATTGTAATGCCTACTACTCCTTTTTTACCTTGGAAATTTGGTACAAAAGTTAGTCTTGAAAAGTTGTATGCTATTGACGCACTAACTATTCCTGGAAATTTAGCTGAAATATGTGCTATCTCTATCCCTATTGGGAAGATTGATGGCAAACCTGTTGGAATGCAAGTAGTTTGTTCTAAAGGGCATGAAAGTAAGATGATTAGTATTGCTAAAGAAATAGAGAAAATTGTTCAATAATCATTATAAAAGCCATTTGACTTTAGTCTTTATGAAGATAGGTATAAGTGAGGTTGAATTTTTAGGACATAGTGGATTTCTTATTAAGATAAATGGCAAAGTTATTATTATTGATCCATACAGGGTAAGCGATAAAGTTCCTAAGGCTGATATTGTTTTGATTAGTCATAGCCATAATGATCATTGCAGTATTCGAGATATTCAAAAAGTTAGCAGAAAAGGAACCACTATCTTTTGTCCAGTTGATTGCCAAAGTAGTATGATGAAAGTAAAAAATGTTGAAGTGCATATAGTTGAAAAGAAAGATATTCTTGAATTTAGAAATTTTAAAATAGAATGTGTTTCTGCTTATACTAATAGCAAACATCATCCTCAAAATGAGGGGTGGCTTGGATACTTAATTAAATTTGGGAAAAATGTAATTTATTTTGCAGGAGATACAGATTTGACTAATGATGTTAAGAGTCTAAGTGGTTATGGTAAGAAAGAAAATAATTTTGTTGCAGTTCTACCAGTTTCTGGTACTGTTGCAATGGATTCTGTTAGTGCTGCTAAAACTGCTAAGATTTTGAATTCTACTCTTGCTATCCCTCATGGATATGGGGCAGGATTATATGGGACACATGAAGATGCTAAGAAATTTGTTGAGTTATGTAGGCATAATGGAGTTAATGCTTTGATTCTTGATAAGATATAAATGGATACTCTTAAAAAGGGAGTTTTATGACTTTTTATAATGAATAATGAAGAAACAGCACGCAAGAATTTACTTCGTGATAGCTCTGAGCCTGAAGGTTTAAGTGTTCGTGGACCTGATTTTAATTTGGGAGTTAATTACAAAAATATAATTGATTCTTTTGCTACAAGCGGGTTTCAGGCTACTCATCTTTCTAAAGCAATCGAAATTGTTAACAAGATGATTGAAGAGAAAGTTTTTATCTTTTTAGGATATACTTCTAATATGGTTTCTTCAGGATTACGTGATGTTATTAGTTATCTCGTTCAAAACAAAAAGATTAATGTTTTGGTTACAACTTGTGGTGGAATTGAAGAGGATATTATCAAATGTCTTGGTAGCTTTAAATTGGGAGAGTTTAATGCTGATGGTGCTAAACTTCGCGATAGTGGGATTAATAGAATAGGAAATATTTTTGTTCCTAATTCTAGATATGTTGCATTTGAGAAATTTGTTCAACCAATATTAGAAGAATTATATCAACACTCTAAGAAGACTGGAAGAGCAATTAGTGGAAATGAATTAATTTGGAAACTTGGAGAGAAAGTAAAAGATGAGAATAGCATTTACTACTGGGCTTACAAAAATAAAATTCCTGTTTATTGTCCTGCATTGCTTGATGGTGCACTTGGGGATAACATTTATTTCTTTAAATTTAAGAGACCTGATTTTGTAATAGACTGTACCGAAGATGTTGTTTGGTTTAACAATACTACAATAGGTTTGAAGAAGAGCGGAGCTATCATTTTAGGGGCTGGAGTAGTCAAACATGCTATTCTTAATGCTAATATGCTTAGAAATGGTTTAGATTATGCTGTGTATATTAATACGAGTCAAGAATTTGATGGTTCTGACGCGGGGGCTTTGCCGTCGGAGGCAGTTTCTTGGGGAAAAATATTACCTAACGCAAAAAGCGTGAAGGTTTTTGCTGATGCGACGATTGTTTTTCCTATTTTAGTTGCGAAGAGTCTTGCTAAAGTTGAAACTCAATAATGTTTAATAAACCACTAAATTATAATTTTTTGGTATACTTAATTATTTAAACTCAAGCGAACTTTCGGAAGCAATTATTTGAAAGGAGGTATGAAAAAAAAACGAAATGGTTTTGGATTTTGCAAAAGAAGCAATTGCAAATGCGTCCACACATAGCATCAATTTTGATGAACTTAGAGCTGGAAAGGCAAACATTAAAGTTTTCGGTGCAGGAGGTGCTGGTTGTAACACAATTACCTGGTTATTTAACAAAGGGATTAATGGAGCTACCATCTACGGTACTAATACTGACGCTTTACACTTAAGCATTACAAAGGCTGATGAGAAAATCTTGATGGGAAAAGAGATTACTCGTGGTCTAGGTTGCGGAGGTTGGCCTCAAAAAGGAAGAGAAGCTGCTAAGGAATCTTTATCTGAACTTAAGAAATCAGTCAGCAATGCTGACATGGTATTCATTTGTGCAGGTATGGGTGGTGGAACGGGTACTGGATCTGCTCCAGTTATTGGTCAACTTGCTAAAGAGGCTGGCGCTGTAGTTATTGCAGTGGTCACAATGCCTTTTGAATGTGAGAAGGCTAGAATTGACAAGGCAGAATTCGGATTACAAGAGTTGAGAGAGGTTGTTGATACTGTAATAGTTATTGATAACAACAGACTTGTCGATATTGCTGGTAATTTGCCAATGGAACAAGCTTTCGCAGTTGCGAACGAGCTAGTAAGCACAATGATAAAAGGTATAGTGGAGACTATTACTTTGCCTTCATTGATTAACTTAGACTATGCTGACGTTTCAGCAATTATGAAGGGAGGTGACGTTGCAGTTATTGGAGTAGGCGAGTCTGATAGTAGCATGAGAGTTGAAGAGGCTGTTAGGCAAGCCTTGACACATCCATTATTGGATGTAGATTATCGTGGTGCTACAGGAGCTCTTATCCACATCACATGCGGACCTGACTTTAAGCTTGAAGAATTCTCTGGCGTGGGAAACTTAGTCACAGAAAACTTAAGTGGTGAAGCTCAAGTTATCATTGGTGCGAGAATTAACAAGGAATTCGGTTCTAAAGTGCGAGTCATAACTATTATGACTGGAGTTAAATCTCCTTATGTACTTGGAAAAGAAATATCCTCATCTGTTAATCAAGGACGCAATGGCGGAAAGTCTGAGATGTCTGATTTAGGCATTGAGATATTCCGTTAAGCAATAGATTTTATTATTTTTATTTTTTTAACTTTTTTTAGAACTTTTACTCAATTAGTACTTGGGTCTTTATGAGGGTATCCGAGTGGTCTGTTTTTTTGATTCCATTTTTCCCAGAATACCTTGGTTTCTAATTCGTTCTTTCTATTTTTCTTTTGGATTTTATTTTTTGCGTAGCCTATTGGGATTATTGCCTCTATTTTCCATT
This sequence comes from Candidatus Pacearchaeota archaeon, assembly GCA_016866935.1. Taxonomy (GTDB): domain Archaea; phylum Nanobdellota; class Nanobdellia; order Pacearchaeales; family GW2011-AR1; genus SICU01. The sequence goes on along the minus strand of VGKS01000007.1, from coordinate 9,140 downwards.
CATCTGGAATTTTGAACTTTGATTTTATTTCATGTTCTGAAAAAGAACCTACCCAGCAGGCTCCTAGGCCTTGATCTGTCAGACTTAGAAGCATATTTTGTATTGCTGCTCCTGCTTGTTGTTTTCCATAAATATCCCCTTTGTCTTGATAGAGTTGCTCTAGTCTTTTTGATTCTGAACATACTATTACTATCCACTGAGACTCATTAATCCAATATTGTTGAGAGAACTCTGCAATATAGTTTTTATTCTCTTTTTCATTTATTATTATGAATTTTAGGTTGTTAATATTGCCTGCAAATGGGGCTTGATTAGCTGCATCTATGGCTTCCATAACTTGCCCAAATTTAACATTTTTATTTGAGAAGTCTCTTACGGATGTTCTTTTATTAATTGCCTCATGTGTTTTCATAACATTATATTATGTTTAATGTATAAAAAGATTGTTAGTACTGGATTTCTCCGCCGCCTAACATTATTTTTGATTTTGTGTAAAGAACAGCTGATTGGCCTTCTGCTACGCCTTCAATTGGTTTGTTTAGAATTATTCTATTTCCTTTGATTGTTGCTTTGTTTAAATCTCCTAGATGCCTTATCCTTACTAGAATACTTGATGATTTTATTTTACTTGAAATATAGTTTATATTCCTTATTTTGAATTCCTTTCTTTTTAAGATTGGGTGGTTTTTTGGAGCTATTATAATCTCATTTTTCTTTATATTTTTACTTGCAATATATAATTTTGACTTTACTTTATTTCTATATCTTTTATTTACTATTACTTGATTATTTTCTTTGAGTCTTTCTCCAATGGTATAGAACATCATTCCATCATGTTTGCCTATAACATCACCTTCAGGACTTTTTATTATTCCAGGTTTGTTCTTTATTTTTTGCTTAAGGAAAGATTTCATATCAATGTTACCTACGAAACATAATCCTCTTGTTCCTTGCCTATTCCAATTAGGTAAATTGTTCTTTTTTGCTATATCTCTTACTTCTCTTTTAGTATAGTCTCCTATTGGAAATAATGTGTGTTCTAAGTCTTTTTGGTTTAATCCGTGTAGGAAATAAGATTGGTCCTTATTTCTGTCTTTTGGTATTCTGAGATAGAACTTTTTGTTTTTTTCTACTCTTTTAATATAATGTCCAGTTGCTATGAAATCACAATTGTGTTTTTTTGCCTCTTTCCATAGATATGGAAATTTTATTACAGTATTACAGGCTGAGTCTGGATTTGGGGTAATTCCTTTTGTGTATGCTTGGAACATCGGTTTGATGACTTGCATTGAATACTCTTTTTCATAGTTTAGAGTAATGAATTTTATTCCTAATTGTGAAGCTATTTTTTGAGCGCTTTTTCTATCTTCTATCCAAGGACATTCTCCGGTTATTTTATTCTTTTCTTCGGAGAAGCAGCGCATGAATGCTCCAACTACTTCGTAACCTTTTTTTTGTAGGAGGATTGCAGCTACGGCTGAATCCACTCCACCTGATAGGCCTAGAAGAACTTTTTGTTTCATGTTTTATAAAAGATATTTTAGTATATAAATTTAGAAAACGTCCCCTGCTGGACTCGAACCAGCGACCCCGCGGTTAACAGCCGCGTGCTCTACCTGCTGAGCTAAGAGGACTTGAAAATAAGAGCCTTTTTATGTTATTTAAATCTTAGTTTTATAGTTTTTTTATGCAGTTTTATTGATTTTTATTTAAATTTTTATTTTTCTTTGATTTTTTGTAATTTTTCATGATATTTTTTATCGACGAGAAATATTTTTGCTAAAATTATTTTTTTTATTTTTTTAAGAAATTTAGTAAAGTTTTAAATATAAGTTTGTATTTTTTATTTTAAAGAGGTGTATGATAGAGTGATGAAAAAAAAGGCAAAGAAATCTTCTGCGAAATCTATGAAGAGATCTTCTAGAAAATCAAAAGCTAAGCGCAGATAATCTGAGCCTTAATTTTGTTTAGTTTTTTATTTTTCTTGTTTTTTATTTAATATTTTCTTATTCTTCGTCTTCTGAATAAGATTCTTCTGGTTCTTCTTTGTTGATTTTCTTTTTATTGTCCCATTTACCTTTCTTCTGTGTGTTTATTCTTTCAAGATATTTGTATGCATTTGCTTGTTTTGTTCCTTTTATGATATTTGTGACTGCCGTTAGGGCACTTTCGGTGACTTCTGCCGGACCTATAATTCCTACAAGATTATCATGAATAGATATATTGCATTTTGTTATTTCTTCTACTGTCTTTTTTGTTTTTCCATGTGTTCCTATAAGCCTGCTTCTTACAACTTCTAAGTTTTTTGTGTTTGCATAGTCTTTGATATTTATTTTTATGAAGTCGTTTTCTTCATCTAGAACTAGAAGTGACTTTTCTACTGAAAAACCAAGGTTTATTGCATCAAATACTCTTTGAGCTTCGTATTCGTTGAATGGTTCTGTATCTATAGTAATGGTTTTATCAGTTATTTTTATTTTACAATTAAGTTTTTGTTCTAACTTTTCTTTATTTCTTAGAATCTCTCTTTTTCTAGATATTTCTATATTAATCATTAGAATTCTTGATTCAAGGAGTTAAGAAGTCCCTTTTTCTTTAGTTGAGTGACTTCATTGGGCTTGTATTTGTAAATAATGTCTCCTTTGTCTTTGTCAAATTCCCATAGTTTTACTAAGACTATATCTTTTGGTCTTAACCATAATTGTCTCTTATATTTACCCGGAACTCTGCAATTTCTTGTCTTTCCATCTGTAGTTAGAACTTCCATTCTATTTCCCCCATATCTTTGAACAATGGTGCCTATAATTTCTCCATTTTTAGGCCATCTAGCTCTTACGAATCCTTCTTGGGGTATTTCTTCTTCAACTTCTTCATTTTCAGAGCCGTCTAGAATCTCTTCAAAGTCTCCGAATTCATATTCTTCTTCTTGCATAAAATCCCTAGGATAATTAGGGTTTTAAAAGCTTTCTCTGAAAGCTTTTGTACCAAAGCAAAAGGTTTTGCTTCCAGTTTTAAAAGCTTGCTGTTAATTGATTATTATCGTAAAGGGTATGTTTTTTACTTTTGAGAATTCTTCTTTTTCTATAATTCCTGCTTCAATTGCTGCTTCTACAGATTCTTTTCCTACGATATTGAAAGTGGAACCTGATTTGAATTCATACTTCATTATACTTAAGACTTCTAATTTTGAGTGCTTTTCTCCTTTAAAGAATGATTCAGTTATTTCTAACTTCTTTATTCCTTCCGAGAACTTCTTACCTAGGAGATTTTCGTCGCATATGGCGACTACAGTCCTAGAAGATTTGTGGATTTTTACCCACATTGTGCTTAAAAATAGATAAAAAATAAATTTAACTGATGCTAGTTGAAATTTTAGAAATTATCAACTGCAATCCCAAAACCATAACAAGGAAGGTTTTGCGATTTACTTCAGCTTTGCTGCAGCGTCTTTTCCTACTACCTTCCAGCATTCGTGTGTGCCAGCAGGTGATTTTGCAACAATGAAGAATCTTCCGCTTCTTTCTACTAATTTGTAGTTGTCAGTACTAAATTTGTTTTTAGTCTTAACATCGTAGAACTCTTGTTTCGGTTTAGCCATTTTGACCTCCATAATTCATAAATTTAGGGCTATTTTAAACCTTTTGCTCGTTAAAATCCCAAAAATTAATCTTTCCCTTAGTTGGTATTTCTTTGATTCTACGTGCATTTCCCAGTATAAACCCGTAATTTCCCCATGCTTCGTTTGCTAAATGAAGATTTTTGTCTTTAGAATGTTCTAATTGGGTTTTGTAGTGTTTTACATTTGTTAGTGTTGTTTTTCCTACTATACGGCCAGTTGGAAGTTCCTTGAATCCAAATTTGTGCATTGCATCTAAATCAGGAATTTTTGATGCATGGAACAGGAATTCACCTCTGAACTTTGTGTTCCATTTTCTTAATTCTATTGTCTTTTTACATGAAACGACTATTTCTGCATATGGTTGCTTTAGTGATAAGGCTTTCATTTGATTTCTAGAAATATGAAACTTAAATCTTTTGCCTTACAAATTATGTCTGATTGGAGATTTGGCTCCGCAAGCTAGGCAATGTTTGAATTTTACGCCTTTTTCACTTATTACTTCTGTGTCTGGCTTCTTACATTCTGTGCATAGAACAAATTCTTTTACGTAAAGTTCTATTTTTTCATTTACTTTTGCAGAGTTTAACATAGTTTTCAGCATTAACCTATCTTTTTCTAAAACCCCTGATACTGCAAGCTCTTTTTGAAGGAATTTTGCTAGGTTTTCTACAGGGCGTCTTATGTATGAAGCTATTTCATTGATATTTGTAATGAATGTGTTTTTACCTGAGACTTGACCTTTTACTTTAGGTATTTCGAATCTTTCGCTTGAAGTTTGCACTACTTTTATTTTTTTGTAAGCTGCATCAAGCATTTGTTCATAGCTTTCCATTTAATTTGAAGGCTTATGAAGGTTTATAAATTTGAGTTATCTCTGATTTTTGAGATAAGATGAAATTCAAGAATTTTGTTTTAGGGGTTGGAATATTCATAGTATTTGCTTTGTCTTTGTTTCAAGGATTGGAAACTTTTTATCCTACGCCAGAATGGGATGATTTTTGCACAAATCATGCCGGACCTATAGCCACAAAACCTACTGAATGTACAAATAACTTGGATTTACAGAATAGGGCTCAGCAATGTTGGGATTCTAAGGGAGAATTTGTATATGAATATGATTCTAACGGATGTGCTATTGATGGATATTGTGATGGGTGCAGAATAGATTATGAAAATGCTTTAGATGAGCATTCGAAATATGTTTTTATCATATCGGTTATTGTTGGAATAATTGCTTTTGTTGCCGGAATGGTTTTACTTAAGACTGAACCTGTTGGAAGCGCATTAATGGCCTCCGGAATTTGGGCCATATTTTATGGAGTTATGAAGAATTGGAGAAACTTTAGTGATTCATGGAGGTTCTTGCTTCTTTTTGTACTTTTGATTGTATTGATATGGGTAGCTTTGAGATTCAATAAGAAGAATGAGGGTTTTGTTTCAAAGATAAAGCATAAGTTGAGAAGATAAAATTTTATTATTTATAATAAGATTAGCCCAAGTACCTGACTTTACCTGGACGTGGTTCATAAATGGCTCCTTCTTCTAGGAGTTTTCTGATTTCTTGATTTACTGTTTCTGATTTGGACTGAAGTTCTTCTGTCAATTTCTTTATGTCTGCTCCGCCGTTTGCTTCTTCTCTTTTAATTATCTCAATTATTTTTTGTTTTATGTCTGTTGATTGTTTTTTATCTAGCTCTATAGGTTTGTTATTTTCATTTTCTAATTTTCTTAATAGAAGATATTCTGCTTCTTTTTTCTTTATTATTTCAGGAGTTACATATATTTCCTTATTCCACTCTCTTATCATTCCTATAGCAAGAACTGTATCTCCTTGTTCAAATGGTTTTAATTTTTCTATGTCATCTCCGAATGTTTTTAGCTTTATTTGACCTGATGCATCATCTAATGTGACTGACGCGAACTTTTTTTCATCATCTTGAATAAATTTATCCACGATATTTGCAATTAGATTTACACGTGCTACATTTTTACCGCTTGTTTCTATGAACTTCAGTTTTTCTCCATCAGTTATTTGATTTCCATTTAAAATATCACCAATCTTTAGTTTGAATGCTGTATGACGTTTGAATTCTTCTGCCATTTTTTATACTATTTTGTACGGTTTATAATTATTATTGTTTTTAATTAAAATTAAATATAAGTATTTTGTATGATAATTATGTCTAATAAAAGAATCAGAGCTGAACAGGCAAGTGTTGCTAGAAGAATTTTACAACGACATGCTTCAAGTCAGAAAGGACATAATAATTGCTGGTATCATCCCGAGGTACTTGAAGAACTAATGAGGGTTTTTGGAATTGAGTATCCAACTGATAGGAATTTGCTTCCTAGATCAGAATTTAGATTGAGATGTCAAGAATATGAGTGCGAGGTTTATGAAGGTAGACAGGATAAACTATAGTTTTTGAATAAAACCTGTTTTTGGCTTGAAAATATCTCCTGATTTTGATAATTGGTTTATTGCATCCTCTATTTCATCTTTTGTTAATTTTTCACCTATTTCTTTTTCTAATTCAGATGTAGGGATTTGTTTTCCCATACTTTGTTCTAACTTAGATATTATCTCTCTTACTATTATTATCTTATTTCTTTTTGATGTTGGAATTCCTGTTGTTACTCTATCTATGTCAAATGTCTGGGTTTCTTCGTCAAAACCTACTTGCATCATTGAATATTTTAGTAAACTTATTGCACGTTTTGCGTCTTCTACTGCTACATAACTACTAAGTCTAATTTTTGCACATGCTTCTGATAACCTTACTATTGCTTCTAATTGTCTAGCAGTTATTGGTATTGCTTTTATTTCTGAATTTCCCGATAATACTCTATTTCTTATTGAAATATAGAATTCTTTAATTTCCTCGGCTGCTTCGTCCGTTAATTTAGGTTTTATTTTTCTTGCAAATGCAACATATTTTCTTAGAAGTCTAGGGTCTATTACATCTCTTTCAACTACTTGTTTATGTTCTTCTAAAACGTGAGTTGCTATTGCTTCATCTTGAGCTCTACTTGGTAGATCTCTTAGTACGAAAATTACGTCAAAACGAGATAATAGGGCAGGAGAAATATTGATTTGTTGAGGTATTGGAATTACTGGGTCAAACCTTCCTAATTTAGGGTTTCCTGCTGCAAGGACTGAAGTTTCAGATCTTAATGTTGCCTGAATATTTGCTTTAGATATTGTAACCGTTTGTTGTTCCATGCTTTCGTGCATCGTTGATCTATCATGTTCGTCCATTTTTTCAATTTCATCAATACATACAGTTCCTTTATTTGATAGTACCATTGCTCCTGCTTCTAAAGACCAACCTTTAAGAAATTCGTCTTTAACTACTGCTGCAGTTAACCCTGCTCCTGTAGCTGCTTTTCCAGAAACATAACGTCCTTTAGGAGCTACACGAGATACAAATTTTAGAGTTACTGATTTTGCTACTCCTGGATCTCCTACTAATAAAACATGTATATCTCCTCTTGTACTCCCACCATCTGAGCGTCTTTTCTTTACTCCTGAAAATAACTGTAATAAAATTGCTTCCTTTACTTCTTTAAATCCATATACGCTTGGAGCTATACTGCTTGCAAGTTTTTCGAATACTTTTGGATCTGAGGCTATTTTTTTTATTTGTTCTTCGTCTTTTTCATTTACTTCTAAATCATCAAATGTTTCTTCTAACGGTATTGCATTATTTGCTTCAATTGCTAGATCGAATCTTGTTGAAATAGATCCTTGTTGTAAAGGTACGGGAACTTCTTTTAGAACACCTATTATTTTTACTTTACTTCCTGGAGTTGTTCTATCTTCCATTTTAGGATCTACTAAATCTTCTTTAAGAAATACATTCATTCTTCTAGGTTGTTCTCCTCCCTCTAAAGAGTCTGGGGATTCTTCAATTACAAGACGTTGAGCATCCACCATTTCTTTTGATAATAATTTAAATAATCCTTTTCTTCCACAAGAACATCTTGAAGGTTCTCTAAACTTTCTATCTATTTGAAGTACTGATAAAATTGCACCGCATGTAGGGCATTCAAATCTTGCATTTACTACTTGAGGTCTAACGTCTGAAGCTTGTCTTACTATTCCTTCAATTGTTATGAATTGATCTAAATGTTTTGTTCGGATTTCTTTTATTTTTATTTTAACTGAATCTGGAAGTGATGTAAATCTTATTCTTGGAGGTTTAGGGAGATATGCTTGTTCTTCCAGACATAGTTCTAGTAGAGCAATTATTTCTTCAGGAGTTTCAACTAACTTTTCAGATAATATTGGAGAAAATTTAGAAAGATGATAAAAGTCTAGGGGAACAACTTGATCATTTTTTACAGATCTTATTATCTCTTTCTTACTATTCTGGAAGAATTCTTTTGCTTCTTTTTCAAGTTCCTGCTTTTTTCCTAGTTCCATTGGAAACAGAGGTTAGCTTTAGTTTATATTGATTGTTGTTTTAGATATATTTATTAATTTGAAAAAATATTCTTTTATATGGAAATAAAGATAGTGGTGAAGAAAAGTCATATTTTTACTATATTGGGTATTGCTATAATCTTTAGTTTTGTTTACGCTCAATCAACTCCTAATCCTGGACATGCTATTACGGAGGTGCCTGGAGCTGCTAGAAACTGTATCGCCAATCCTTCTGCTCTTTGTAATGCTGCTCTTGCAACATCTGGATGGAATTCATGGGAAGTCACTTCGCAAGCAGCTATGGCTTATGACTCTCAGAAATTAGGTGGTATCGGAAATAACGGATATTGCCAGGCTAATGGCTCTAATTGCAATTTTGAAGGTAAAGGAGCTATTATTGGTGGGGGGAATTCCGGGGCTTATAGCTCCACCCTTTCCAGTTGTGTCTCGGTTTGTTCTGCATGGGGAGTTGGAACAACTTGTTCAGGACCATTTGGTGCACATTCAGGTGGATGTGGAGGCATTATTCAGTGTCCTTCTGGATCTACCCGTAGAGAAGTTTCAAGAAGTGGATATAGTTTTTATATTTGTGTAAAGAATTAATTTGTGAATAACTGATTATTTTTTAGAACAAACTTTATAAATGACTTTTGTATCTCTGGTGTAATGAAAAGAGGGGGTTTTTTGTTTGTAGTTGTTGCTTTTGCTATCTTTTCTGCTTTTGTTTTATATTTAGATTATACTAAAGATTGTGGTTCTGTTATTTGCCTTGCCGAATATATTAAAACTGGAGATGCATCTCCTAGGATTTATGATTTAAAAGATTCTTTTATTTCTGAAATCATTTACCCATTTGTAAATCCTGTTGATGAAGTTGGTTTAAGTCCAGATGAAGGAGTTGTTGGCGATGGACATGGAAGTATAGATGGAGGGATTGGAGATGGAAATATCAATGGAGGGATTGGAGAGGGAGGAGATCCTGTTGGTGGAGGAGAGCCTATGGGGACAGCAGCTCCAATAACTTTAGAGCCTAATCCTGTTGTGAGAAATGCCGATAAACCTTTAGTTATCAATGGAATAGGTTTTGCTACAGAT
>VGKS01000006.1 GCA_016866935.1 Candidatus Pacearchaeota archaeon | reverse complement strand
ACTTTTTTATTTATTGATAAAAGAGTCTTACTACAACCAGATTCAGGGATTATAATAAATGAGATAACTCCTTTTATAATATATAATTCTCAGGTAAGTGAATCTATTGTGATAGGGAGCGGTTTTTCGCAAAATATGCAACTCAAGGTTATCGTTGGAGGCTCTAGTTTTATACTTGATCCGTCATTTATACTATAAATTTCATAAGTGGTGAGGAAGTTAGACTGATTTTTCCTGCAGGAATTCCAGAAGCGATTGCAAACATTTCATTTGTTGAAGGAAGCGTTGAAAGTAACCCTCACCCTTTTGAGATAAGATCTGGGGTTCCTCCTCCTAGCCCTTCTATTGTGCAGGTAACTCCTATAAACTTGCAAAATCCTTTGAATTTAGGAGTTTCTCCAGTAAAAGTGTGGGGTAACAATTTCGACCCTAACTCAAAAGTAATTTTAGATGGTGTTGATTTGACATCAAGAGTCCTATCGAGAGATGATAAAAAAATAGAAATTTATCTGACTAAGGAAGAAATGTTAGTCGGAAAACAGGTAAGAATAGATAACGAGGGCAATACAAGATCAAATACATTCAATATAAATGAAACAACTATTAAGTACCCTGACTTAATACATATAAAAGATTCCATAGTTCGTCCCGGAGATGATATAGAAGTTTTTGGAAATAATTTCTTTGAGTCTAATTCTAAATTATATATTGATGATCTTTATGTTGACCCAAGTAGTTATATTTTATCTGAAACTCAAACTGGAAATTTCAAAATAACTTTGAGTGCCGAGGATTACAGCATAGGACCTCATAAAATATATTTTGATAATCCGCCAAGATATCCAAATATGTTCTATAATTATAAGAGATTAAAATCAAACAAACTTTATTTTGAAGTTAAAAGTACTATTCGACCAGATGTAACACTTGAAAACAATAGAATAAAAATCACTTTTGACGGAGATAGTGGAAACATCAAAATAATAGAAAATAAAGATACCGGATATTCCTATAATGTTGCAAATGTGTTTCCTTGGAGAATGATTCTTAGAAAGGTCAACTCCACAAGTCAGTTGATTAGAGATAATCCTTTGGATAATCCCATATATAGTGATGATCAAGATTTATTTAATCCCTTTAAAGGAAACTGCAATAATGTTCAATTTTCTATACAGGATCAGCTTAATTTTCAAGTATTAAGTGTAACTTGGCCCGGATGCCAGATAGACTCAAATAACCAATTTGATTTTGTTCAGAAATACTTTTTGGAACAAGATAGCCCTCATTTTGAGATGAATTTTTCTATGAATAATGTTCAGGTTTTGAATTATAGCATAAAAACTGTATTGCTTTATCAGACTATTTTAGATGACCCTTCTGTTAATGAAAGTGCAATAATGGTTGATAGGGTTCATGAAACTGTTAGAAACCCAGGATATAATGTATTGACGAGAGGTTCTAGAAATTTGTGCCCTGGTTTTTACCAGCCATTAACTGAAGGCCAAATTCCATGCGGAGTTCAAGGACAGGGGTTTGTTTCGAGTTTTTCTGAAATGGGAATTGATGGAGAAGGAATTAGAACAAATGATGCTTCTTGGATAGACTTCTGGATGGGTTATTGGAATCAAAATGGAGATTATATTTACGGCCTTGCTCTGGATAACTTTACTTATGCTAAAGGATACAGTTATCAAGGAGAGGAAGGAGCATTCAAAAATTCTGCGTGGGTCTTTTTTCCAGATGATTTTGACTATGGTAACTTTAATTACAAAATGCCTTACGCCTTTAGAATAGGAGTTGGTAAGGGTACCACATTTACTGGAGATGAAACTTGGGTAAATATAGCAGATAAATTTAAGGAGATACAGCAAAGTAAGGGAATGATTAGAACTCCTTTTAAATTAAGAAATATTTCTGAAAATGCAAAATATCTTGATGTTACCACCTCGGCTAATTTAGGAGGAGAATTTTTCGAATATGTAGGAGGGGTCCGTCAATATAGCTCCGACCCTAAAATTGATGAAATAGCAAATCTTTACGAAGAATCTAGAAAATTCTATGGCGCAGAAGAATCAACTATTCTTGTATGGGGTGGAGACCAGGATGATACTCAAGGTTATGGGAAATTTGTACCTATACCTGGAATAAGTTTCCCTTTTTATCGAGCTATAAACCTTGCAGGATGGAACCCTTGCTTTTACACTCTTAACGCTGGATTCTATGTTAGAGGAGATGAACCTTCCTTACCAGGCATGATTGCTGATGGAGAGTTACTTGAATTCGATCCATCGGGAGCCCCTTCGATAATTCCTCCTGGAGCTCCTCTTAACTCTAATAGTTTTGCAAATTTAGCTCCCGGATCTGTTGGCCTAGGGCCTAACGATAATAGCTACTTAAAATGGTTTTTAGACAAATATAGAGTAATGAATAATAACATGGAGGGTACTAGATGTTTTTACAGCGACGGCATATTCACTGCATCAGGCTGGACTGATGCTGGACCTAGATCTATAAAATATGGTTATAGGGGACATGATGATAAACAATTTACTTCCATTAGAGAATTTTTTAGGAAAGAAGTAGAAGAACTAAGGAAAATAGATCCTGAAGTATATACTTTCCACGAGGGTACTGCTCAACTTACTGCAGATGAAGATCTTTTTCCATTTCAACCTGCAGCTGGGGCCACTACAATACCTCAAACCGGACTTGCTGGAACTAATTATAAAAATGGTCTAAGAACTCAGCTCTTTCAAAGAGTTTATGGTGGGTATATAGACTTTTTACTCTCTAATGAAATTGCTGACCCTAATAAGATAGCATTGGTACATATCCCGGATAGTTTTATGCCTGTTCTTAAGGCAATACCTGGTGTTCCTCAAAATTATGATAAAACAATGGTTGAGACTTACTTGTTACCTGGATGGGTAGGTTTCTTGGATAAATCTGCGATACCTTATTATGTTGAAGTAGGTATTGGAAATACTTCTAATTACACTCCTAATTATAGGTTATCAGAAGTTCCTCCTGAAAGCCAATACTATCCATCTGGAACATTTGATTATTGGGTAGCACCTTTAGAAGAATATGCTAAACTGATTAAGGAAGAAGTAAATGCAAGACAACTTGCAAGAAATTACTTCCATGGATTATGGCATTTGCCAATGCAACTAAACTCTCCGGAAGAAGAGTATTATTATATTTCAGATTGGATATTATTTATTGGTTCTAAAGAGGGAGGAGCTGTATCAACAAAGTTCCCTAGAGTAATAAATAGTGTTAGACAGGCCTTGGTTGGAAATAGTTGGGGCCAAAAATATGGCTTGATGTTTATCAACACTTATGCAAGAGAACCTACTCAAACTGTAGAATTTACACTTGATTTCAATAGATACGGACTAACTCCTGGTCAGAACTATAATTTATTCAAATACTCTAAAGAAAATGGAAGAGAATATATTAGAACGGTCAATAATAATTTCCAACAAACTATTACTATTCCTGCAAGAAAATTTGTTTTGTATGAACTTGAGATAAATGGAGACCTTGATGGAGATGGAATAAATGGTATGTTTGATGTTTGCCCTAACACTGCTTCGGGAGATAATGTAAATTCAGATGGCTGTTCTGTTCCATCTACAACAGAATTCTCTCCCGTGATTACGAGCAATCTTGCTCAATCTAATGATTTATTTAGACATAAAGACTTATCTGTTGGAGTTAGTGGAATTGGGAGAATAGAATACTTAAATCAAGAACTGAGGCTTCTAAGGTTTAATATAAGAACTCAGTCGTTTGATGGTCTTGACTTGAATGATGCGATCGAGATATCTCAAAACAGAATAAAAGTTAATACTACAGGTTATCCTGAATTAGACCAAACTGCCAGAATAACATTTTATGGATTAAATTATGCTCAAACCCCTATAGTTACGATGAATGAAGGGAATGGTTTTGTTGATTGTCTCTCTTCTGTCTGCTCGGTAGTTTCTTATAACTCGAATACTGGAACTTTGGTTGTTGATGTTGTAGGATTTAGTGAATATAGCACAAGAGAATCTCCAAATACTGGAACAACTAATTCTGGATCTAGCGGTTCTGGAAGTGGTTCTACAGGATTTATTCCTCCTAGAAATACGATAATACCTCAATGTAAGGATAATTTAGATAATGATGGTGATGGGCTAGTAGATTATCCTGCAGACACTGGGTGTCTAAATGCTCAAGATAATATTGAACTTGAAGCGGATGCCACTCAGGGAACAATTTCTCAAAATGGAAGTGAAACTGGATCAATAGATGAAAGGCAAGGATTTAGAGCCATATTCTGGATTATTCTACTTTCAATAATTGGTTCTATGATAATAATCTCTTTAAAAATTGTAAGATTAATCAATGTAAATAGAAGATTTGATGAGCTATCTAAAAGAAGTGAAAACCTAAATAATGCATTCAATAGATCAGAAGATTCTAATCAAAGCCAACAGGTTTATTAATAGATTTGATTTGTTTGATTAGAGGCAAGATGAAAATAGAAATTAATATTCAGAAAAAGCATTTTATTATTATCTTGATTTCCTTGTTTTTAATCACGGGGTTAATCTTTGCTGTTGCTCAGCCATCTACTCCTAACCCCGGGCATTCTATAAATGAAGTACCTGCTGCTACTCCTAATTGTTTGACTAATCCTACACATCCATTTTGTCAAGCGGCTTCTGCTCAGAGTTGGGGTTTAGGAGATGTGGCAATAGCTTCTGGATATTCTGCTTACTCTATTAACTCTGGTAATGCTAATACTGCGAATAGTGCCAATACTGCTAATAATGCAAACAATGCTGGAAACTCAAATAATTTGGGAGGGACTCCTGCTTCAAGTTATTGTCAGGTTTCCGGGACTAATTGTAAGGTTATGAATCAAGCTAATTGTCAAGACATAAATATTCAAGGGAGCGGTTTTTGGACTACATGTCCTGCTGATAGATACATGGCAGGCATTCAACCTAATGGTCCATTTGCTAGAATTAGATGTTGCAAATACACCTAATTTCTTTGTTTTTGATACAATATTTAAATAGAGATAACTATTTTATTAATGAGGCGATAAAATGGATTTAAACGAGGTGAAAGATGACGTTGGACCTGAGAAGATTGTTCAGGTTTATGATCCTTCAACAGGAATGAGGGGATTTACTGTAATAGATAATACTGCTCTCGGTCCTGCTAAAGGAGGAATAAGAATGACTCCTTCAGTTAGTGTCAAAGAAGTTTTTAGATTGGCTAGAGCAATGACTTTAAAAAATTCTCTTGCTGGATTGCCTTTTGGAGGAGGGAAGAGTGGAATAATTTACAACAAAGATGCTGATGCTGCTAAGAGAGATATTTTCTTGAAATCTTTTGCACACTCACTGAGAAATTTGGTTCCTAGTGAATATATTGCAGGGCCAGATATAAACACAACTGAAAAAGAGATGGAAACATTTGTTAAAGCACATGGAGATTTTAATGCGGCTACAGGAAAACCTGCAGATTTCTGCAAGATTATTAGGGGTAAGAAAGTTTGTGGTCTGCCCCATGAACTTGGAAGTACGGGTCTAGGGGTTTCTTGTGCAACTCAAGTTGCATTAAAACATGCAGGAATCCCAGTTTCTGGAGCTAAAATTGCAATAGAAGGATTTGGTAATGTTGGTTACTTTACTTTTAAACATCTTGAGGAAGCGGGGGCCAAGATTGTTGCTATAAGCGACAGTAAAGGGTGTCTGTATAATGAAAATGGTTTGTCTTTTGAAGAGATTGCTAAAGTCAAAAAAGACAAGGGAAGCGTTACTCTTGGTAGAGGTAGGATGCTTCCAGGACATAAATTATTTGAGCTCCCGGTAGATGTTTTAATTCCTGGAGCATTACCTGATGTCATTACAAGACAGAATATGAATTCTATTCAATCAAAGATAATTGTTGAGGCTGCAAATATTCCAATCCCTCTTGATGTTGAAAAGGAGTTAAGTAAAAGAATCTTAATTGTCCCTGATTTTGTTGCTAATGCTGGAGGAGTCATATCTAGCTGGGTTGAATATATTGGTAAGGACTCTAAATATATGTATAAGACTGTTAAAGACAAGATTACTAAGAATACCCAATTAGTTTTAACAAAATCCAAGAAAGACGGAGTAAATCCAAGAGATGCGGCTAATAAAATAGCTATGGATAGGATAAGAGAAGCTATGCTTAAGAGATCTAAAAAATTTAGATAAAAAATTAATTAATTTTTAAAGAAGTTAAAACTTAGGAAGTTCTTTCTGAGAATCTTGATTCTGAGGAGCAGGAGGATTAGTTTCATCCTGTAATCTCTTCAATGATTGTTTCTCTAAGTTAAGTTGTTTTTGAAGTTTAGCTAGTTTTTCTTCATTTCTTATTTGCTCTAATTGTTTTTGTAAATCTGCAATTTTTTTTTCGGTATCATTTATATTAGATTCATTTGACTTATCAACTACTTGTGCTGGAACTTCGGTTTTTGTTGGAACAACTTTTTTCTTTACTATTTTGCTTGGGTTAGGTTCAGTAGGACCAGATTTCATTGCAAGACGCTTTCTCATTAATATTACTAGAACTATAACTCCTAGAGCTCCAGCAAATACATAATAGTAAACTTTTCTGAATTGTCCATCTTCGCCTATTACTAAGCCAAGAATTGGACTTTTCTCATTTGCTTCTTCGCTAGAAACTTGTGTTGTTTCAGGTAAACTTTCTTCAACTACTTCAGTTTCTTTAACTTCTTCGGCAATTGTGAAATTAAAGTTTACTGTAGGAACTCCAAGATTGTAAGGCCCATATTTCTCTTCTTTTATTAATTCACCACTCTCATTGTTTATTGCCCTTACTTCTAAAGACACTTTGTCTACAATACCATAATAAGTAAATCTGAATTCTCCAAACTTTCTAGCTCTTCCTTCAAATAACTCTACTTCCTCTTTGGTGTCTGGATCAATAACGCTGATGCTTAAATTCAGATAAGGGTTTGTAGTAATAACAAATTCAGTCTTTCTAACTTCTAAAGCGGTAACTGTCGCTAAAATAAGTAAAAATCCTAGTATCAACAGACCCTTTTTTGCTTTTAGCATTGTCTTTAAAACTATTTCGTATTTATAAGGTTTTTTAGTGTTGAAAAGTATAAACATTACAAGAACATTTTTATACCAATTAATATCTTATTTGTTATGAAAAAGAGTAAAGAAATGAAAGAAGAATCTTGTTGTAAGCCATCTGGTAATGGAAGTGGTTGTATGTTTTATGGATTAGGCTTTGTAGGTGCAGCAGTCTATAATATTTCTATTGCTTCTGGGTTTTGGGGAGTTGTTCTTGCTTTATTGAAGGCAGTAATATGGCCAGCTTATTTAGTTTACAAGTTATTTAGTTATCTGGGTTAGATAAGTATGCCCGTCCAAGGTTTAGGTAGTGAATCGAATATATTACTTAATAATAGAATCTAAAAGTATCTCGAAAGGACGAGTTTGTTCGCCAAGAGATTTTATTTCTGCAATATAGCTCCTCATGTTTCCAACAGCGGAACGATATCTCTCCCGAGCTCTTCCCTCTCTAAACACATGTCCAATAGATCCGTCATCCCGCATTGCAAGAATATATCTAGTAGAATCAGTTGCAGAATTACTTTCTCGTGCAAAGCCTATATTAATAATTAAATTGGATAAAGATAACTGAGAATTACATCCATTAGATACATCAAAATGGTGGAACGCCCGTCCCGGGAATCGAACCCGGCTCTTGGCCGCGACAGGGCCATGTACTAACCGATATACTAGACGAGCTTGAAAATGTGTGATAAAAATTGTTTTTAAGCTTTTGCTTTGGGCAAAGTTTAAATATGATGCTGGAGTATATAGATTATGAAAAAGAAGGTTAGTCATTCTAAACATGAACATGCTATGCATGATGGTTATCACGAGCATTTTAGACCTGGAGATTTGAAGCCTTACGCTTTGGGACATGCTCTTGGAATGATGGCTATGATTGTTCTTGTTTTCTATGGATTATTTGTATGGTTTAGTGATTTTGATACTGCGTTTATAATTGCAAAATATCCTATTGGATTTTCATTCTATGATTGGACAATATTGATGGGATTATTACAGAGTTATGTAATGTTTTATGTAATGGCTTGGGCCTTTGCTAGATTCTACAATTCAGTTTAATTTTATCTTTATTTATCTTAATAACTTTTTCATGCAAACATCTGAACAGCAAGCATGCATCGTTTTTCTGCAATCATTACAAATGAAAATTAGTTTATTGCATGTTTTAATTTTACAGTTTCTGTATAAATCTGATTGAGTATTACAGTGAATGCAATTATTGATTTGTTTCTTATCCTGACCTATTGGAGATGAAAGTCTATTATCAAATACAAAGCATTGACCTTCCCAGACGTCTGTGTTTGGAATAGTTTGACAGAATTTTATTATTCCCCCATGTAATTGAGAAACATTAGTGAATCCTTCTTTTATCATGTAAGCAGATGCTTTTTCACAACGGATTCCTCCTGTGCAATATGTAAATATCTTTGTGTCTTTTGGTAAATTAAGACCTTTTATGAATTGTGGAAATTCTCTGAATGTTCCTATTGGTGGAATAATTGCACTTTTAAACTTTCCAACTTTTGATTCATAGTCGTTTCTTGTATCTATTATTACCATATTCTTATCATTATAGGAATCTAGAAATTCTTGAGGAGAAACATACTTACCTGCTTTTTTCAAATCTATCTCTTCACCTAATCTAATTATTTCTTTTCTTACTCTTACTATCATCTTATCAAAAGGATGGATTAAACCTTCTTCAATCTTGAATTCAATATCTGAGAATCTAGAATCTTTTCTTAGTTCTTGCATATATTGATCGATTTGGTCTTCTGTTCCAGAAATAGAACCGTTGATTCCTTCTTTTGCAAGCAGAACTTTCCCTTTTATTCCAAGAGATTTACAAAAGTCCATGTGAGACTTTTTCAATTCTTCTGGATTTTCTATTTCCACAAATTTGTAGAAAAGTATTATTTTTATCATAGGATAATGGAAATTTTAGCTTATTTATGCCTTGTCATTTGCTATATTTTAAATATATTGAAAAGTTTTGTATTTTATGGTGATTGGATTGATAAATAATTTATTGGCCTATATTTATTCTCTGCCTGAGATTTACCAGAAATTATTTACTGTTGCGGTTTATATGGTTCTCATTTTTATTTATTCAACATTTATATGGAATGTACATAAAGTAATCTCTAGGAAAGATATTATCTCTCTTAATTTAAGACAGTATAATTCATTTGACCACCCTACTCTAAACAAATTATTTGCAGGAATTTTATATTTTATAGAGTATATTATCGTGCTTCCTTTTCTTATTCTTTTTTGGTATATTCTATTTGCATTGGTTTTAGTTTTCTTTTCTGAAATAGGGTCTATTGAACAGATACTTCTTTTATCTGCCGCAGTAGTTGGATCTATAAGATTACTTGCTTACTATAATCATGAGACTTCTGCTGAAGTTGCTAAACTTTTACCATTTACAATATTGGCGATAACTTTGCTTAGCCACAAGTTTATTGATGTTGCTAGATTTAATGAGACTATTGGAGTAATAAGCGACTTTGCTATATTTGTAGTATATGCTCTTTTCTTTATTATATTACTTGAGATTATACTTAGATTTCTTGATTTGTTTAAGAGAATAATTATGGGAAAGGATTAAAGAGAATTATCTTTCAATCTTTCTTGGATTTGTTTGATATGGTGTTTTCCTTCGTCTTTTATATTCTTCTTGCTAAAGTTATCTCTTACTAACATTGAGGCAATATAATCTCCTCCTAGATAATGAGGCATTATTACATAGTCTGCCCCATTTTTGTATAGCTCTATTGCATTATGTATTTGGTTTGAAGTTGCTATGAAAGTAGTATCTTTTTCCATGAATTTCATTACACCAAGATTTGCAGAATAATCTGGAATTGTAGAGACAATCATTTTTGTAGATTTGATATTTATGCTCTTCAAAAATTCAGAATCGTTTACATCTCCATAAACGCAAGCTATTCCTTTCTTTGAAAGATTCATTATAGTTATAGGGTTATAATCTACTACAAGGTATTTTTTCTTTGCCAGGTCAAATGCTCTGACTAGATTGAATCCTAATCTACTGTATCCTAATAAGATTAAATCATATTTGTCTGTTTTTTGATGATTTCCAAGGTTTCTCTTTTTACCATCAAATAATCCAAGGAATCTTGATATCGATTCATATATTGGGGTAGAGAAATATATCGCATAACTGCTCAATGAAACGGTTATTAGAGTAACTAAGATTGTTAATGAGAATATTGATTGTTCTATATGTCCTAGAGTATAACCCATTAATATTACTATTAATGAAAATTCACTTACTTGAGTTAAACTAGTTCCGATCATGAAGTTTGTTCTTTTCTTAAATCCAAAGGATCTTGTTAATGCCATTACTATCACAGGTTTTATTACTAAAATGAATGCTGAAAATATAGCGGCTTGTTTGATTAAATCTGATGTAATCGGAGATGAAAGTTGAGCTCCGAAGTAAACAAAGAATAATATTACGAAGAAGTCCCTTATTCCTTTTATTTTTGATTTTATTTCAAGACTGTATTTTGAAGAGGCTATAACCATACCTGCAACTAATGCCCCTATTTCTGTTGAGATCCCTAGAATTTCAAATATTGCTCCTACGGATAATGCCCATGCAAGACTGACTAAGAATAAGACTTCTTGATTTTTTGCAGCAAAACTCAGAAGTTTGGAAAAGATGAAATGCCCTACTAAAACTACTAATGATATCATAATTACAAATTTTGCAACATGAGAAAATATTGCCCCTGTTCCTTGAGATGAAGCTACAGGGATAATCATTATGGCTAGTGCTGCAATGAAACTCTCTATGATTAGGATTCCAAGAGCAATTTGACCATGTAGGGTTTCTATTTCTTTTTTGTCAGATAATATTTTTACAACTACTACTGCGCTTGAAAATGAAAAGGCTAACGCTATGTAAAGAGATGAAACTAAATTAAACCCTAGAAACTTTGCGATTAAGAAAGAAGCTGAACAAACTATTGCTACAATTGCTACTCCTCCGATGATTGATACATTGCCTACGCTTTTGAATATTCTAAAATCAAGGCTTGTCCCTATTATGAATAAAAGCAAGGCAATACCTACACCAGCTAATGATTCTAAGTGTGTTGCAGGATCTATTAGGTTAAAGAATAAGGGGCTTACTAAGACTCCTGTAATTAGATATGCAATTATTGAAGGTTGTTTTACGACTTTCCCAAGAAGGGCGACTATTGAGGCTATACCTACAATAATTCCTATTTGTGAAAGTAAAGTTTCCATCTCCTCTATATTCAAAGAATGGAAACAATTTTAAATGTATGGATACTTGCCCTAAAATAAGGGGCAATATGAAATTCACGTCCGATAAAGATAACAACTTTTTTTTGGCAATTTGTCTTTCCATATTTACATTGTGTTTTATGTTTTTAGGCTTTAGAATGCACCTATTCTATTTTGTGGCGGGATTTGGATGCTTTATATTTGCAGTTCTCTATTGGGTAAAGGTTAAAAAGTCAGTTTCTCCAAAAAAGTACGTTTAAACCCAATTCAGATATAGTTTTGGTCTAAATGATTTGTTATATTCATCTCCTAAACTGAGATGAAAGGGCCTGGTTTCCGCGGCGGAGCCAGGTCCACTCTCTAAAAATTTAAACAAATTTAAATATCCATTATCCTTTTGTTTTTCATGATAGATAAAAAGAAAGAGATGAAAAAAGATAAGAAAGAAAAGGATGTAAAGAAAGAAGAAAACAAGAAGAAAGAAGTTTGTGAATTTTGTTAATTTCTCTTTGATAGATTTTTATACTTAAATTAGCTGTTTCCTTGATGGGTGATGCGTATCTTTACGATTCTTCTAAAGTAGTCTCTTCATTTGGATCTGATGTGAAAAATGGTTTGACTGAAGTTATTGCTTCTCAGAGATTAAAGGATTTTGGACTTAATGAAATAAAAAGAGAGAGTAATGTTTCTGCTTTAGTTATCTTTTTTAGACAATTTAAGAGTTTTATAATTTACTTGTTGATATTTGCGTTGATTGTATCTACGCTGCTTGGAGAGTATGTTGATTCGATAGTAATATTTGCTATTTTGATTTTAAATGCGACTTT
The DNA here is from genome assembly GCA_016866935.1 of Candidatus Pacearchaeota archaeon. Lineage (GTDB taxonomy): Archaea > Nanobdellota > Nanobdellia > Pacearchaeales > GW2011-AR1 > SICU01. The sequence continues at coordinate 21,469 of VGKS01000006.1, read as the reverse complement.
TGGATTTGTTCAGGAATATAGAGCTGAGAAATCTATAGAGGCTTTGAAGAAGTTATCTTCATTGAAAGCTAAAGTAATTAGAAATGGTGAATTGAGAGAGATTGATTCTACATTGCTTGTTCCAGGGGATATAATAATGGTTGAAGATGGAGATAAAGTGCCTGCAGATGCTAGAGTAATTGAGAGTTTTTCTTTATCTTGTTTGGAATCTTCTTTAACTGGAGAGTCCAGCCCTACTGGAAAACATTCTGAAACTTTGAAGGGAAATCTAGTGATAAATGACCAAAAAAATATGATCTTTTCTGGAACACTTGTTACTAATGGAAGAGGAAAATGCGTAGTTACTGGAACTGGAATGAGAACAGAACTAGGAAAAATTGCTCATTTACTTGAAGGTGTTGAAAAAGAAGCTACTCCTTTACAGATTAAACTAGATAAGTTTGGAAAATTTGTGGGTTTGGGAGTTATTTTTGTTTCTATTATGATCTTCCTAATAGGATTTTTCAGAGAAGGTTTGCTTTCTGAATTAATTATAGGAGATTATTCTAGATTTTTTGAACATGTTGAAGTTTGGTTAATAACTGCTATTGCTTTAGCAGTTGCAGCAGTTCCTGAAGGATTGCCTGCTGTTGTGACTATCTCACTAGCAATTGGAGTTAAAAGATTGCTTAGGAAAAATTCTCTGATAAGACGATTGCCTTCTGTTGAAACTCTTGGAGAGACTAATGTAATCTGTTGCGATAAGACTGGAACTTTGACTAAAAATGAAATGACTGTAAGAAATATATTTGTTAATAAGAAAGATTATGTTGTATCTGGAGAAGATTATTCTGATAAAGGTTTAATCTCGATGAATGGTAAACAATTCAGTGAAAGAGATTCAACTATCTTGAATATAGGGGCTTTATGCAATAATGCTGTTTTGCATAAAGAAAACGCAACAATAACTGGAGATCCAACTGAGGCTGCATTACTTGTATCTGCTTTGAAAGGGGGAATTGATTATAAAATTTTAAGAGAAAAGTTTGTTAGAGTTGATGAAATTCCTTTTGATGCATCTAGAAAGATGATGAGTACCTTGCATAAAAATGGAAAAGAATTCTTGTTTTATACTAAGGGTGCTCCTGAAAGAGTTCTTGACAAATGTTCTCATATTCTTGTTGATGGAAGAGTTGTCAGAATGACTGAAAAGATGAAAAAAGAAATTCTTGATAAAAATAAATCCTATGCATCTCAAGCTCTTCGCGTTTTAGGATTTGCTTATAAGATTATGAAGAAAAAAGAAAAGATGGTTGAGAAAGAATTGATTTTTGTAGGACTTCAGGGAATGATTGACCCTCCTAAAATTGAAATTAAAGATTATATGGAGAGGACTAAAACTGCTGGAATAAGAGTGATAATGATTACGGGAGATAATATCAATACTGCTAATGCTATCGCTAGAGACATTGGACTAACTGGAGAGGCAATTGAAGGAATTCACTTTTCTATGCTTGGAAATATTGAGAAAAGAAACATTATAAAGACGACTAATATATTTGCAAGAGTTGAGCCTGCTCACAAATTAGAGATTCTCAAACTTCTTCAAGAATCTGGAGCGGTTGTTGCAATGACTGGAGATGGAGTTAATGACGCTCCTGCTTTGAAATCTGCAGATTTAGGAATTGCGATGGGCATCAAAGGAAGTGATGTTTCTAAAGAAGCTAGCGATATGGTTTTAACAGATGATAACTTCTCTACTATCGTTTCTGCAGTTGAAGAGGGTAGAGGAATTTATTCGAATATATTGAGTTTTGTTAAATACTTGCTTTCATCTAATTTAGCTGAAGTAATGATTGTTGTTTTTGCTATATTATTTGGTTTACCATTACCATTTACTGCATTAATGTTATTATGGATTAATTTAGTTACAGATGGTTTGCCTGCTCTTGCATTGAGTGTTGATCCTTATCCTAGAGGAATGATGAATATCTCTCCAAGAAACAAAAATGAACCTATCTTGACTAGAAGCAGACTATTCAGCATGTTTTATATGTCTATATTAATAACCGCAGGAGTTCTTGGACTATTTGTATGGAGTCTAAGTAAATTTAATGACTTGGCTCATGCTCAAACAATTGTATTCACATCCGTTGTTGTTTTTGAACTTGTTAGAGCTTACATTGTTAGGAAGGAATCAAATATCCCTACATTCAGCAATTTCTGGCTTTTAATTGCTGTTTTAACCTCGTTTGGATTGCAATTATTAGTATTATACACTCCTTTAGGCGTTTTATTCGATACAGTTGCTTTGTCTCTTAGTGACTGGAGTTATATTGCTGTAACCACATTTGCAGTGTTTGTTTTAAGTCTTATAGGTCTTAGTATTCAGAATAAGTTTGAGAACAAAACGAAGCCTTTTTACAAAGTTGATTGACATCAACATGCTTAACCCTTGTCTTCTACACAAGGTTTAAAAACCGATTTTTATTCAAGGGATGCATGGGAGTAGTAAGGATAAAACTATCAAGCATTGACATTAGTCAGTTGAACTCAGTTATTGAGATGATTAAAGACCTTTCTAATAAATCAGGAATAAATATGAGGGGTCCTATTCCATTACCTACTAGACACATGAAAGTCACTACAAGAAAATCTCCATGTGGTAATGGAACGGCTACATTTGACAGATTCGAAATGAGAGTTCATAAGAGAATCATTGACATGCCTGCTCAAGACAGAGTTTTGAGGCCTTTAATGATGCTTAAGATTCCAAGATCTGTTCAGATTAAGATTGATATTAAGGAATAAATTTAGTAAGATTTAAAAAAGAAGATTTTGACTTTTTTGTATGGTCACAAGAAACATAACATCTCCTGATAGATACATAGCTGCAAGAATGTCTGCTCAACTTGGTTTAGAGGTTCAAAGATTTTATGGTAATGAATTAGTGGAATTAGTTAGAAGGTTATCTAGTGTGCCAAGGGCGGTTGTAGAAATGAATCTTCCTAATAAATTTCCGAATGCTAGTCAAGAAGTAGTTTTAGGAGCTGCTAGAAAAGCACTAAGTGGACATACTGGAAGTTTTGGTGTGCCTACTTATGAAGGTTTGATGACCCCGGAAGAAAGAAAAGATTTGTACGGTAGAGGGTTAGTTTCTAGAGGAAATGATTTGGTTAGAAACAGGATAGGAATTCATGGTCTTGATCGAGAAACTAAGATTAAAAATAGCGGAATCGCTGGAAAGAGATCTAAAGAACTTGGAAGAGGAGTTCATGGATTTACTGATGAGCAAAATAGAATTAATTGGATACTCGCTGCAAAAGCCAGAGGTGTTACTTTATGGTCTGATGAAGAAAGAGCTGAAGCAGTTAGACTTTCTGAGGCTCCTGAATATATGAGAGGAGATTTAACTGACTGTAGGAAACTCGCTGCTTACCTTAACAGTAGATACCATGATGGAAGAGAAGTGAGAAAACCCGTCTATGTAAGCCAAGCACTAAGACGAGCTAAGGGACAAAAAAAAGAAAGCTAGGGAACAATCTTTATAACCCAGTTTTTCTATTAATATTTATGAAAAGGGTTGTTGTTATTGGAGGAGGATTTGCAGGAGCTCGCGTTGCTAAAAAACTAAATGGAAAATGCAATTTGACACTTATTGATACTGAAGATTATTTTGAATATGCTCCTGGAATATTAAGGGTCTTGGTTGAACCAGAACATTATAAGAAACTTCATGCTAAACATAAAGGCTACCTGCCAGATTCTAAAGTTGTTGTAGGTCATGTTAAAAAAATAGATAAAAAAAATATTCTTTTAGTTGGAGGAAAGAAAGTTCCTTATGATTATCTAGTAATTGCTTCTGGGAGCAATTATAATACCCCTATAAAAGAACAAGATACTTTTTTTGCAACGAGAGTTAAACATTTGCTTGAAGCAAATAAAAAAATACAGAACTCAAATAAAATTGCTATTGTCGGAGCAGGTTTAGTTGGAATTGAACTGGCTGCTGAAATTGCTACGCATTATAATGATAAAAAAGTTACAGTAATAAGTTCTGGGAGTAAGATACTTGAGAGAAATAGTTCTAAAGCTGGGAATTATGCTAGAAAGTTCTTGGAAAATAGAGGTGTAGAGATTATTTTTAATGAAAGGATAATTGACAAGGATAAAAATAATTTAAAAGGTCAAAGTGGAAAAGAATATCCTTATGATATAGTATTTTTTACTGTAGGAGTTAAACCAAATATACAATTCATGCAAGGAGATTTTTCTAAATTTGCACCTAAGGGTATTGAAGTGAATGAATATCTTCAGATACCTGGAATGGAAAATATTTTCGTTGCCGGAGATGTTTCAAATATTGTTGAAGAAAAAACTGCTCAAACAGCTGAGAAACATGGAGATGTTGTAGCAAATAATGTCCTTGCTTTAATAAATGGAAATAGTATGAAAAAATATATTTCTAAAAAGAGATTAATGGTAATATCTTTAGGAAAAAGAAGGGGAGTTATAGAACATAAAGGATTTGTAATTACCGGTTGGATTCCTGCAATTTTGAAAGGATTTATTGAAAAGATGGTTATGTCTTCATTTAGAAGATAAATGCTTAAATAACCAGAGTTTTATTTTGTTTCATGGGAATGGGAGATGAAATTCTTGTTGTGGAAAGAGATATCTTGTTTAAAGACTTCTATTTTTCTGGCTTTGTAACTAAAGAACAAATGAATTATATTCCGATTATTTTAGGAAAAAATGAGTTTCAAGTTAGAACTCCCGAACTTGAGGCTAATCCTGCTTACCAACAAATAATCTCATATATCTGGATAATTAATCCTAAAACGAAACAAGTTTTTGCTTATAAAAGAGCTGGTAAAAAAGAGCACTATAATGAGGGAAGATTAATGAATAAGGTAAGTTGTGGTGTTGGAGGCCATATTGACAAAGAAGATGCTGGCTGGGAAGTAATTGAAAAAGTTATGATGAGAGAACTTAAAGAGGAAGTTAAAATGAATCATTATCCAAATCCTAAAGTTGTTGGATTCATAAATGATGATTCTAATCCGGTCGGAGAGGTACATTTTGGAGTTGTCGCAATTGTAGAAACAACCGAACCTGTCGAAAAGGGAGATAATGAAATGGTTTCAGGAAACTTTTATTCCACAGGACATTTGTATACCATTGGAGAGCTAGAAAGAATGTTTAATGATACTAATAACGAAGTAGAGGGTTGGACTCGTATTTCTTGGCCGTTTATTAAAGATTATTTGTCTAAATTGTAATTATATATTTGTATATAAATAATAAATATTCTTTTTGCACTTGATGAAAAAAGAAAAGAATTTCTGGTGTTAAATATGTTTTTGTAAAATACAATATGAAGAAGAGATAATTGTTCTTGTTGTATGACTGGTAATCTTTAAAAGACATCTTTATTATGAAATTAAGATAGATTATTTCAATCTCTCTTGTTGCGAGGTTCCTCACTTTGTTGCGGACCTTCTCACTGCGGAGTTTGAAATGCCCAAATCGCATAGTGGAATTGCATGCGACTGGAACTCGCATTTCCGAAAGGATATCCAGGTTCGATTCCTGGTTTGGGCGTAGGGCAGGAATCGAAGTGCTCGCTAACTGAGGTTATCGGCAACTTAAACTCTAAAGAGTTAAAGTATTCCTGGTTTGGGCGTAGGGCAGGAATCGAAGTGCTCGCTAACTGAGGTTATCGGCAACTTAAACTCTAAAGAGTTAAAGTATTCCTGGTTTGGGCGTAGGATGTTTGTGTGATTTCTGTGGGGGTTAAGCTAATTTATATAGCTTGCTTGATTATTCCTTTTATGGCAGCAATATATAGCAAAAGGGGTTTGTTCCTCAAGGCTGGAAGATTTAACTAATGGCTTTACAAAAATGTTTTGATTGCAAGAAGGAATTTGAGTCTAATTCGAATGCAAGATTTCCTAGAAAATACTGTCTTAAGTGTAGTGCAAAAAAGAAAAAACTTTGGGAAAACCAGTGGAAAGTCAAGTTTGAAGATTTAGATGATTAATAAATAAGATATCAAAAAAACAATAAAATTACATTGTTTTTTGGATGCTCTAAGTGTTATTTTAGGAAACACTTAGACATAATAAGTACTATTTCTTGTTTTATTTATGGATGATTACTAGTTTATTCAGGAGAACTCGAGCTGGGCTAAATTATGGGTCCTGATTACATCCCTACTCATCTTATTCATTATTTTAATCCTTGGAATTTTCTTCTCTACATTCTTTTATGATGTTTTATATTCAATCCCTTATATTAATGGATGGATTGGGTTCTTTACTCTTAACATAAAAAGTTTGACTATTTTCGGATTGTTTTTGGCTCATCTTATAGGAGGACTTTTCTTTGTTCCTTCTCCTGATGAAATAATATTCTATTATGGTTTGATTAAAGGAAATAATTACATTCTTGCATTATTCTTCTCCACTTTAGGATATATACTTGCTCAAGTCTTTAATTATTATTTGGGTAAGAAAATAAGTCCGCAGGGGGGAATGTAATGCTTTCTATAAGAAAAGAAGATTTACGTTAGATTTATAAGGCAATTTTTTGAGCTCTATATATGAACGAACATAAACTAGATAAGGCAAGGAAGAACGCCATAAAAGGCATACTAGAGAATGCTCTAGCGAGACTCCCTCCTGAAGTAGTAGTAACTTTTAGAAGACAACCTGGAGATTTCATTCAAGCATGTGGTATGGAAATGAGAGATGATGGCTATGAAAGTGTAAGATACATAAATGATAAAGACGTAAGATCTGAGGCGTTGGTACTTCTATGTTTAAGAGATAATTTGCCTTCCGATACTAGGGTTCAATTAAGTAAAGGTCTTGAGGTTCCAGCAATACAATTAGATCAAGTTGTAAGAAGCGTATTAAAAGTTGGAGCATATAAAGGACCATTGCCATTTTATGCAGAAGTCTTTTATAGACATAATCCTACATTAAACAACTAAACCTTATTTTTTAGGTTATTTATTTTACTAATCAATTACACAGATTTAAATAGCATGTTTCTACAGATTTTGTATGGGTAGATTTGACAGAGGAAATAATCGCGGAGGCTTCAACAGAAATAGAGATAACTTTAGAGGAAGAGATAGTGGATTCAATAGAGACAGACCTCAAAGAAGAGAAATGTTTGATGTGACATGTACAAAATGTGGCAAAGAAGCTCAAGTTCCTTTCAAACCAACCGGAAGCAAACCCGTTCTTTGTAGCGATTGTTTTAGTAAAGATGGAAATAGTAGAGGAAATGGTTCTGGATCAACAGTAGATTTAACAGAGATTAATGCTAAATTGGATAAGATAATCAGAATACTGGGTGAATTGGAGCTAGATACTGAATCTGAAGAATTTGATCAAGACTCAGATGAATCTGAAGAAGAAAATTGATAAAAAATAATTATCTTTTTATCTTTTTTACTTTTGCTTTCTTTGCAGGTCTTTTCTCAACAACTTTTACTACTTGTTGAGGTTGTTGAACTGGTTGTGCTGGCACTTGTATAACTTGAGGCGCCTGCTGAACAATTGTTTCTTTCTTAGAAGGTGTTAGCCACATAATTATTAAGCTTATTGCTAAACTAATTAGTGCAAATATTATGAAATAGGCTATAGTGTTTCCAATCATGGTCGCGAAAATTGTAGTAAATTTATCTTGTAATGTGCATTGTAGTTCTGTTGTATTAATACATACCTTTCCAAATGAGCTTGCTATATATAGTCCAATTGAGGAAAGTCTTTCAATAATTGATGAAACAACAAATATATCTGCTATGCTTATTACTATGCCTAGAAAACCTCCTGTAAAACCTGCTTTTATGAATCTCATTACTTCATACCTTCTTACTTCAATTTAAAGATTTTGTCAAGTGATGATTTTTTGTTAGTTAATTTATGTGCAAGATAATGAGAGGCCATGACACACCCAGGTTGAGTGGCTGCTCCTGCGATAAAAAGGTTATTTCCTTTAGATTTTATAAGTGGCTCATAATTCTTAGTTACTCCGAAAGATCCGGACCACGCATACTCTATATCTAAGTCTAGATATGGAAATAACTTTTTTAGAAAGGTTCTTATTTTAGCGATATGAGGGAGATGTAACTTATCTTCGGCATCTTTATTTATTCTGACCCAACCAAAACCTAAAAGCAACCTATTATCTTTTGTTAATTTACCATATTCATAATTTTCTTTATTATCCCAAAATATTTTCTTTTTGTAAGAAGATGTATGAAAAATTTTCTTTTTTACCAAACCTGTAATAAGAGATTCTTCTTTAGTCAATGGTCTTGTTACTATAAGAGATGTCTTCATTCTTAAGATTTCTTGAGAAGGATGTTGTGCATCTATTGCTATTATAATTTTTTTAAATTTTATTTTGCCTCCATTAGTTCTAGCAACATTTTTTTCATGACCAAAAAATCTAGTATTTTCATAAATAAGAGCTCCGTATTTTTTAGCAATAAGAGATAAGTTCTGTGTTAGTTTTAAAGGATTTACTGAAAGACCATGGTCTTTAGATAATAAAGCATGATTGTATAGATTAGTATTAATTTCTTTTTTTAAAAATTCTCCCATCAGCATCTTAGAGTCGTTTTCAACTTCTTCATAAGAATACTCCTCTTTAATGTCATTGTAAGCCTTATGTTTAAAACCACAGTATAATGTATCTTCTAATTCTGCATCACAATCTATTTTTTCTTCTTCTATTATCTTTCTTAATAATTTTAGAGTTTTGTGGATTTCATCCCAATAAATAATTGCATTTTTTCTACCCAGTCTTTTTACAAAGTCATGAAAATCAGCTTCTCCCCTGATAGATAGAATTCCTGCAGCTCTTCCTGTAGCTCCTGAAGCTATTTGATTCTTTTCTATAAGAACTACCTTGCCAGCTTTAAACTTAGATAAAAAATAAGCTAAGCTTACTCCTGATATCCCTCCTCCAACTATGAGGTAATCACACTCTATATCTTTGTTTAATTTGGAATAACCCTTGTAACTGGGATTTCTCCAGAATACTTCGTGTTTTATAGCCATTTTAATTTGTCTTCTTTCCGTTCTCGTAAACAATCATTTGGCGTTTCTTTAATTCGTCGAAGAAAGGTTTTGGAGGTACTATTGCTTCTGGAGCAAAACTTCCTCTTTCAGTAATTATTTTTTCTTTGATCATTTGAGCCATTATGCTTGCAGGCATTCCAGTATCAATATTGCAACCAGCATCTTCCCAGCCCTTGTTTGTACCTACAATACATTCAATCAAAATATTCTTTCTTTCACCTTTATTTTTTCCATACAATCTAAGCCATAAATTTTCTTTTTCTTTGTATCCTTTAGGAAATTTCAGGTCTTTTAGGGTTTGAGTTACCACATCTATTGGTCTGACTTCTGCTCCATCTACTTTTATTTTCTCTCTATTGTTAAAGCCTAAATCAATTAATTGTTTTATTACGTCGAATGAATGAGGAGGGAATTCTGCGTAAAACCTTACATTTTTTAGACCTTTATCTTTGAAATAATGGTAGAATGTGTATGTCTCTGGGTGACGAACAAACATAGAGTATTGTTTTCCCACAAATGGCTCTTTTGTTTTTGTTAGCGTATCTAAAGGTCTTAATTTTGTAAACTTCCCATCTTTAATATTTGTTGCAGGTTCTGTAAATTCTTCTATAATACTTTCCATTGAGAAGGGTACTACAAATTTCTTTATGTTAGAATTCCACGCGAATCCTACTTCTACGGTGTGAAGGGAATCAAATTTTTGGGCCGCATGATTTAACAATACATTCCCAATTCCAGGAACCGAACCGCAACCAGTTATATGAGTCAGATTTTTTTGTTTCAATGTGTTGTGCAGAGCAAACTGATCTTTAGTCATAGGAATTTCTGATCCTAAGTCTACCGAGTGCAAACCTGCTTTAATGCAAGCCTTAAGAACATTAAGATTCCAATCTCCTTCCACACAGGTTACAACTACGTTAGCTCCTGATTTTTTGAAAATATTTGCCATTTTTTCAACATTTCTTGCATCTACATATTCAAATTTTGTTTTTTTGTATTTGTGCATTAAATGTTCAAGTCTTTTTTTATCTCTTCCGCATAAAAGAACAGAATATCCATTTTCAAGTAAATCTTTAGAAACTATACGACCTTGCATGCCTGTAGCACCCATTACAACGAAGTCGAACACCATCTTTATAATATACATATCAAAGACTATAAAAAGGTTTTCGAGATAAGTTTATATTCTATTTAATTATCAGTTTGGTATGGTTGATGAAAAGCATGTTGTTACGCCTTGGGATGTTTCTGGAGCAGTTGACTACAAGAGACTTATAAATGAATTTGGGATTGAGGAGATAGGCCCTGAATTACTAAAGAGGATAGAGAAAATAGCAGGGAAGAATTTCATGCTTGACCGCAAAATATTCTTTGCCCATAGGGATTTGAAGTGGCTACTAGATGAGTATGATAAAGGAAATAAGTTCTTTCTTTATACTGGGAGGTCGCCTTCTGGTCCAATCCACTTGGGTCACTTAATGCCTTGGATTTTTACTAAGTGGATTCAGGATGCCTTTGACTGCGAATTATACTTCCAATTTCCTGATGAGGAGAAATTCTTGTTTAGAAAAGATTTGACTTATGAAGATGCCCAAAAGTATCTGCATGAGAATATGCTTGATGTAATTGCATTAGGATTTAATCCTAAAAAGACTCATTTTATCATAAACACCAAGCATGCTGACTTGCTTTACCCTGAAGCATGCAAGGTTGCTAAGAAATTAACATATTCCATGGTAAAATCTTCTTTTGGTTTAGATGAAAGCTCAAATGTAGGGCAGATATTTTATACAAGTATGCAAGCAGTTCCAGCATTTTTACCTTCAGTCATTAAGGGAAAGAAAATGCCTTGCTTAATTCCTTATGCAGTTGATCAGGACCCGCATTTTAGATTAACTCGAGATATTCTGCCTAAAATTGGACATCACAAACCTGCATCAATTCAATGTTCTTTCTTGCCCCCTTTAACAGGAATGGATGGGAAAATGAGCTCTTCTAAAGAATATACTGCAATTTACTCTACTGATACTCCAAAAGAAGTTGAAAGAAAGATAAAGAAATATGCATTTTCTGGGGGGCGAGATACTTTAGAAGAACATAGAAGACACGGAGGAAATCCCGATGTAGATATTTCATTTCAATACCTAAAATATATGTTTGAGCCAGATGACAAGAAACTGCGGGAAATCTATAATTCTTACAAATCCGGAAGCAAGACATCTGGGGAATTGAAACAAATAGTTATTGAAAAGATAAATAGTTTTTTGAAAGAGCATCAAAAAAAGAGAGAATTGGCTAAAAAGAAAGTTGATGATTTTATTTATAAGAAATGAAATCCAAAAATGAAAAAGACTAACATGGAGATTGCAATGTTTGGAGCTGGTTGCTTCTGGGGCGTTGAAGAAGCTTTTAGAGTTTTACCAGGAGTTATATCTACCGAGGTTGGATATGCTGGAGGAAATAAAAATAAAGGCACTTATCAAGAAGTCTGTGAAGGAGGTACTGGACACACTGAGGTTGTAAGGATTGTATTTGACCCAGAGAAAATAAAATATTCTAAACTCGTTGAAGTCTTCTTTTCTCTTCATGATCCTACTCAGATTAATAGACAAGGGGTTGATATTGGCTACCAGTATAGGAGCATTATATTTTATTTTTCTGAAGAACAAAAGAAAAATGCAGAAGATATTTTGAAGAAAGAACAAAAGAAACAAAAAAAGACTATTGCTACTTTAATTGAGAAGGCCTCAACTTATATAAAGGCTGAAGACTATCATCAAAAATATCTCTTAAAGAGAGGTCAAACCTCATGCCACATATGAATAGAAAAAGACCGCTTATTCTTGGATTGGTTATTGTTATCTTAATTATTGCATATTACCTTATTTCTCCATTGTTTATTGTAAAAGAGGCAAATGATGACTTGCCAGAAGTCAGTTATGGAATGATGGAAGCTGGTGTGAAAGTTGAGCCTGTTCAGAAAATACTTTCTGCTTCTCTTTTACCTTATGCACATGATGTTTCTGGAACCGTTTCAGTTTATGACAGCATGGGACAAAAAACTTTAAGGTTTGAAGATTTTGAGACAATTAATAGCCCTGATTTATTCATTTATCTTGCAACAGATGCTACTGCTGATGAATTTGTTAACCTTGGAGAGATAAGAGCAACAAAAGGTAACGTTAATTACGAAATCCCTCTAGATGTTGACTTAGAGAAGTATGATACTGTGCTAGTATGGTGCAGGGCATTTAGAACCTTGTTTAGTTACGCTGAACTGAAAGAATAAAAATAAAAAAAATTATTTTACTTAACCGATTAGGATTCTACGTTCTTCTTCTCTCTTTCTGGATATTGCTCTACTTGTTTCCATTAAAACTGGATAAAGATTTTGAGCTGCTGCTTCTGTATATCCAAGAGATTTCATTACTCCAATATAATCTGCTTCAGATAGCCTAGATCCTGGATTCATTCCAAAGTATAGATGGGTCTCTCTTTCATCTCTTTTCTCCTCTATTAGAGATTGAAGCTCTGCACCATATTTTGGATGTCTTTTGGAGAATTCAGCTATTCCTTCTTTCATTCCACGAGCAACTTGAAGATCTTCAGATTCAACTCTTGCATAGCATCTCTCCCCGGAATAATTTCCTTTCCAGTCTGATAAGTCTACGTCTTTTGCCAATTTTGGTTTCTGTCTTTTCAACTTTCCAGATAAACTGGAAATAGGAATTTCTATTCTATCCATGGCTACAAGCTCGATTATCTGTTTTTCTAAAACTTCCATTTTTGTTTTGTTTTTTCCCCTTACACTTCTTAGAAATATTTTGAAAAAATAGAAGATTAATTTATGAGGTGATATAAATCACCACATTAGAAATAATTAAAAATATCAAAAACAAGTAAATTTATGGATTTGAGAGATGCCGGTTTGACTGAAAATGAAGAAAAGATTTACATTGCTTTGATACAAATTGGACCTAGCCAGGCAGGAAAAATATCAAGAAAAACAGGATTGCACAGAAGAACAGTATATGATGTTACTGAGACTCTTATAAATAAGGGTTTTATTGGATACATACTTGAAAATAATAAGAGAGTATTTTCAGCAGTAAATCCTAATAGGATAATTGATTCGATAGAACAGAAAAAGAATCATCTTATGCCTTTTATTTCTGAATTATCTCAAAAATTCAATTCTACTAAAAGAAATGAATCTACTAATTTTTACCGTGGAAAAAATGGTTTGAAAATGGTTTTTGAGTCTCAATTGGATCATCCAGAAATATTAATTTTGGGTGCCAATAGACAGGCTTATGAGAAAATGCCCTATTATTTCAAATGGTTTAATGAGCGTAGAAAGGAGAAAAAGGTCAATATAAAAGTAATAACTTCTGATAGAAGTATTAATCCTAAAATTCTGGCTGAGACAAGATATCTTGCTGAAAAATATACGAGTCATATGGTTATTAACATATACGGAAATAGTGTTGCTATGATATTGTGGGCAAAGAATCCTTTTGCGATTGTTGTTGAACAGGAAGAATTTGCTTCAGGATATAGAAAGTATTTTGAATTATTGTGGAAAGTTGCAAAGAAATAGTTTATTAATAAGAGATTTTTCTTTGTTTTATGAAATTGATAAAGAATAAAAAAGTTTTAATAGGGTCTGTTGTAGCAGTAGTTATAATACTAGCAATAGTCTTTTCAAACACAATGGTATCAAAAACAACTAAGGTTCAGCTTGAAACTAATAAAGGAACAATGGTCTTAGAGATTTATACAGGCCAGATGCCCATTACTGGAGGAAACTTTGTTAAATTAGTCAATGAAAAGTTTTATGATGGTGTAATCTTTCACAGAGTAATAGATGGATTCATGATTCAAGGAGGAGATCCAACAGGAACTGGTATGGGTGGAAGGGCAGCAGAATATCATCAAGGTTATGGAAATCCGAACTCTAAAAACACTTGGAAGATACCAGATGAATTTACACAAACAAATCTTGATAAGAATGATAGAGGAACAATATCCATGGCTAATGCCGGACCAAATACTGGAGGAAGCCAATTCTTCATAAATCTTGTAGATAATAATTTCTTAGATGGAAGACATCCTGTTTTTGGTAAAATAATAGAAGGACTTGAGGTTATTGATGTTATAGCCGATGTTAAAACAAATTCTCAAGATAAACCTCTTGAAGATGTAGTTATAATTAGTGCTAAGGTGATTTAAGACTATGAAAATAAAGAGGTTAAAGTTGACAACCCAAATTAAGAATTTTCAAAATATGAAATTTGATAATTTCAATAGTTTAATTCCTGCTGGCTCGTCTTCACTCGCATTACGAAGAAGGAATTAAACATGAAAAAGTTTTTGTTAACAAGATTTAAAACTTTTGATGCTCAATATTCCGAAAAGAAGGAGGAATATTGACATGAAAATAAAAGACTTGATGAAGAAACCAGTTGTTACTGAGAAAGATGTTACTTTGTCAGATGCTGCTAAAGTTATGAATAAATATTCTATTAATAGCCTAATTGTTGTAAGAGATGAGAAAATAGTAGGCATAGTTACTCATCACGATTTGATAAAGTATTTTGGACAGCCAAAGAAAGTTTTTGAAATAATGACTAAAAGCGTTATAACTGTAAAAGATGATGATAAAATACAGAAAGCTATAGAATTAGTAAGGGAAAAAGAGATAGGAATATTCCCTGTTGTTGATAATAAAGGAAAGCTTGTGGGGATACTAGATTCTAAGGATTTACTTAAAGTCTGGGATGAAGATGACTTTTTGATAGAATGAAAAAAACCTTGCAGTTGGTTTTTTGCATGCTCAAAATTATAGCTAGATAAATTTAAATTCATTGAAAACTATAATAATTTTGACATGATGATTTTTTATTTATTAATTTTAGTTCTAGCAATTCCTACCGGATTTGTTATTGCAAAACTTGCACATGACGAACTTATAGATGGATTTATTTATATAAAATTGCTAACAGAGATATCTTTTGTTTTCATGATGGTATTTTCTTTCTACGATGAGGTTATTACTGTAAGTCTTGGATTTATTATTATTGTAAGTTATATTAGCCTGTTAAAGAGATATGATAAACGCTGGGCTAAACCTAGAAATAGATAAACTATAAAAGGTGGTTTTAAGGGAGTATTATCATGAGCAATATTAATGAAATAGAACTTGAGATACTCAAATTCTGGGCGAAGGATAAAATTTTTGAAAAGTCACTAAAGGGAAAGAAAAAGAATTATGTTTTTTATGATGGTCCTCCTTTTGCTACTGGCTTGCCTCATTATGGGCATTTACTCTCTAGTACAATAAAAGATACCATCCCGAGATACTGGACGATGAAAGGACATAAAGTCGAAAGAGTCTGGGGTTGGGATTGCCATGGGTTACCAATTGAGAATATTGTTGAGAAAAAACTAGGATTCAAAAGTAAGAAAGATATTGAAGCTCTTGGAGTTGAGAAATTTTGTAATGAATGTGAAAAGTCTGTATTGGGGTTTGTTAGTGATTGGAAAGGTTTTGTTGAACGATTAGGAAGATGGGTTGACTTTGATAACTCTTACAAAACAATGGATATTAATTATATGGAATCTGTTTGGTGGGCCTTCAAGGAGATTTATGATAAAGGATTGATTTATGAGGGAAGAAAGGTTTTGATGTATTGTTCAAGATGTGAGACTCCTCTTGCAAATGCGGAGATTGCTATGGATAATTCTTACAAAGATGTTACGGAACAATCTGTAATTGTCAAATTCAAAATAAAAAACAAAAATGAATATTTCTTAGCATGGACAACAACTCCATGGACTTTAATTGGAAACGTTGCACTTGCTGTTAAAACTGATGCGAAATATGTAAAAGTCAGGAATAATAACGAAGTTTACATCTTAGTTGCTGATAGACTTAATGAACTAAATGGTGAACATAAAGTTCTAGAGACTTTCAAAGGAAAAGACTTGGCTGGAATAGAATATGATCCCCTTTATTACGTTGAAAGTAATGAAAAAGGGCACTACGTCATTGACGACAATGAAAACGTTACTGTAACTGATGGTACCGGTATCGTTCATATGGCTGCTTATGGAGAATTTGATTACGAAATGATAAAGAAACATCATCTGCCTTTAATTGAGCATATCGGAATGGATGGAAAGTTCAAATTTAACATTAATGGATGGAAAGGGTTGTGGTTCAAATCACTTGATAAAGAAGTGATTAGAGATTTAGAGGTAAGAAATATTCTCTATAAAAAACAATCACACAAGCATAGTTATCCATTTTGCTATAGATGTGAGACTCCTTTATTCTACACTCCTTTGCCTTCATTGTTTATAGACATTCAAAAAGTTAAAAAAGATATATTAAAAAATAATGAAAAGATTAATTGGTACCCTTCTCACTTGAAAGATGGAAGATTCAAGAACAATGTGTTAAATGCTCCAGATTGGAATATTTCGAGAAATAGATATTGGGCTTCAGTTATACCTATATGGAAATGTAATTGCGGAGAGCAAAAAATAATTGGAAGTATAGAAGAGCTAAGGAAAAATGCAATAAACTTTCCTAAGAAAATTGATTTGCATAAGCCTAGCATGGATAAAGTTAAGCTAAATTGTAAATGTGGACAAGAAATGACTAGAGTCTCTGAGGTTTTGGATTGCTGGTTTGAGTCTGGTTTGATGCCTTTTGCACAAGTCCACTATCCATTTGAGAATAAAGATTGGTTCCATAAGAGTTTTCCCGGAGATTTTGTTGCCGAATATATTGCTCAGACAAGAACATGGTTTTACTATATGCTTGCTGATTCCACATTACTTTTTAATAAAAACCCTTTCAAGAATGTCATAACCACAGGAACAATACTTGCTTCTGATGGCCAAAAGATGTCTAAATCAAAAGGCAATTATCCTGATCCTATGATATTGATAAGTAAATATGGTGCTGATGCTCTGCGCTTTTACCTTCTTAGCTCTCCGATAATGGCTGCTGAAGATATTAATTTCTCTGAAAGGGGGGTTGAAGAGGTTCATAAAAAGGTAATTTTAATTTTGCTTAATACTCTCAACTTTTACTTGATGAACTCTAAAGGAAAAGCCGTAATGCCTAAAAAACACAATCATTTAGACGAATGGATTTTATCTAGACTTGCAGAATTATCAGTGCAAGTTACCGAAGGTTTTGATAGCTATAATACTATGGTTGTTGCAAAAGAAATTACTAAGTTTGTAGATGACTTGTCAACGTGGTATGTTCGTAGAAGCAGGGAAAGATTCAATGAAGGAGATGATGATATAGCTCGAGGAGTCCTAAAACATGTCCTTATAGAAACTGCTAAAATAATAGCCCCCATATTGCCTTTTGTTTCTGAGAAAATCTATAGAGATTTGGGGGGAAAAGAATCAGTACATTTACAAGAATGGCCTAAATACAGCAATAAGGATGTAAATAAAAGATTGTTAGAAGAAATGTCTAAAGCTCGTGAAGTGGTTAGTGCCGCTCTAAAGATTAGGGATCAGAACAAACTCCCTGTTAGACAACCTCTGGCTACATTAACTGTTGCTGGGGAAAAGCTCTCTAGTGAATTTGCAGATATTATTGCAGAAGAAATTAATGTAAAACAGGTTCTGTTTGATAAAAAAGCAAAAGAAACTCAACTTGACATGAACATTACTCCTGAATTAGAAGCAGAAGGTTTTGCGCGTGAAATTGCTAGAAAGATACAATCAGTTAGAAAGGAAAGAAATATGAAGAAAGAAGAAAGAATTACTTTGGAGTTGCACCTAAGTGATAAACTTAAGAAAGACTTAGGTCCTTTCAATGATTTTATTGCTAAAAGAGTTGGAGCTAGTAAGATGCTTCTTTCCGACGGTAAAGGTAAAGATATGATTTCTTTTAAAATAAAAGAAGAGGAAATTTTATTTAACTTTTAAAGGGTAAAATTTTCGAGAACATTTAAATAGTAGGCAGTCGTATTTCCATTAATGATTGTTAATGCGGAATTTTTGAGTAGATTAAGAAAGATATTTGATCTTAACCTTTACGAAGTTAAAGTTTGGACGTCTCTACTTTCAAGGGGGGTTTCTACAGCTGGAGAGTTAAGTACTATATCTGATGTTCCGAGGTCAAGAACATATGATATCCTTGAATCTCTTGAAAAGAAAGGATTTGTAGTAATGAAACTTGGAAAACCAATAAAATTCTTAGCGCTTAAGCCTGATGAGGTAGTGGATCGAGTGAAAAAGCATATGCTTACTGTGGCTCAAGAAAAAACAAAGTATCTTGAAGAAATAAAGGGTGGAGATGTTTTGAATGAGCTTGCTTCATTATATGACAATGGTGTTAAGTATGTGGAGCCTTCAGATTTATCTGGAAGTTTGAAAGGAAGACAGAACATTTATTCTCATATGGATATGATGCTTCGTAACGCAAAGAAGAGCGCGGTTATTATGACAACTGCTGATGGTCTTGGAAGAAAATTTGAGTCATTAATGCCAAGTCTTGAAAAAGCTAAAAAAAGAGGGGTAACATTGAAGATAGCTGCTCCAATAAACTCTGATAATATTAAATTTGCCCGTGATCTTTCAAAACTTGCTGATGTAAGACATCTTGATAAATCACATGGAAGATTTGCAATAGTTGATAATGAGCAGATGGTATTAATGCTCCTTGATGATAAAACCGTACATCCTAATTATGATTTCGCTGCTTGGATATCAAGCGATTATTTTGCAAAATCTTTGAATCAAATGGTTGAAAATACATGGAAAGATTTAACTCCTGTTTCTAAATTAAAAGTTTGATTGGTTGATGAAAGCCATAGTTATTGGATTTGTTTTAGGAGTTATATTTTCAGTAGGGGGAATCATGGGGATGAAATATTGTTATTGGAATCCTATAGAGGGTTCTGTTATTCCAGACACATTTTTATGTCAAACAGGGGGTTGGATATTTTATCTACCTATAATACCTCAGAGCTTTATTGCTCTTAGTAATGATAGAACAGCATTATCTTTCATTATTATGAGCTTAGTTACAATTATTGAGTTTATTTTACTGTCTTTCGTTGTTAGTTTTATCTATAAGAAGTTTATGAAGAAATAAAGAATCTTAAATATTTATATAATGCCTAATCTCTAAATTATCGATGAAGAGGTACATACTTTTTGTAGTTGTATTTACACTACTTTTGGCTGCTTTCATGTTTTATCTTTTCAATACGAAAGTATTGTTGCAACCAGGTCCAGAGATTATAATAACCGAGATAACTCCATTTATAGTCTACAATTCTCAGGCAAGCGAGTCTATTGTTACGGGGAGCGGTTTTTCACAAAATATGCAACTCAAAGTTATAATTGGAGGATCTAGTTTTATACTTAACCCCTTATTTTATACTATAAATTTTATAAGCGATGAAGAAGTTAGATTGATTTTCCCTGCAGGAATTCCAGAGATTTCTGCAAATATTTCATTTACTAATGGAACTGATGAGAGTAATCCTCACTCTTTTGAGATAAGATCTGGAGTCGCTCCTCCTAACCCTGATATTGTTCAAGTTACTCCTATAAATCTACAAAATCCTTTGAATTTAGAAATCGTTCCAGTAAGAGTATGGGGAAATAACTTTGATATCGAATCCAAGATTATCCTGGATGGAGTCGATTTGACATCAAGAGTCTTTTCCAGGGACGATAGAAAAATAGAGCTTAATCTAAGCAGAGAAGAATTGTTAGTTGGAAAACAGGTCAAAGTAGTTAATGAAGGCAATGTAAAATCGAACACATTCAATATAAATGAGACCTCTATCAAATATCCTGACTTAATACATATAACTGATTCAATAGTTCCACAAGGAGGGAATATAGAAATCTTTGGAAATAATTTCTATCCATCTAATTCAAAATTATATGTTGATGATATTTATGTTGATCCTAGCACATATACTTTAGCTCAAACGCCTACGGGAAATTTCAAGATAAATTTGAATGCAAATGATTACAGCATCGGACCTCATAAAGTATATTTTGATAATCCTCCAAGATATCCAAATATGAATCACAATTATAAAAGATTAAAATCAAACAAACTTTATTTTGAAGTAAAGAATATTATTAACCCTGATCGAATATTAGAGAATAGTAAAGTTAAGATAATATTTGATGGAGATAGCGGAAACATCAAGATAATAGAAAATAAAGATACCGGATACATCCACAATATTCAAAACGTATTTCCTTGGAGGATGATCTTTAGAAAAATCAATTCCACTAGTCAATTAGGAATAGATAATCCCTTGGATAACTACATATTTAGTGATGACCAAGATTTATTCAATCCATTTAAAGGAAACTGCAATAATGTTAAGTTTTCTATACAAAATCAACCTAATTCTCAAGTGTTGAGTGTAACTTGGCCAGGATGCCAAATAGACTCAAATAATAAGTTCGATTTTGTTCAGAAATACTTTTTGGAAAATGATAAACCTCATTTTGAGATGAACTTTTCTATGAATAATGTCAGTGTTTTTAATTATAGTATCAAGTTAGTATTGGTTTATCAAACTATTTTAGATGATCCTTCTGTTAATGAAAGTGCAATAATGGTAGATAGGGTCCATGAAACCGTTAGGAATCCTGGATATAATGTACTAACAAGAGGTTCTAGATATTTATGCCCTGGGTTTTTCCAGCCTTTAGCTGAAGGTCAAATTCCTTGCGGGGTTCAAGGACAGGGGTTTCTTTGGAGTTTTGCTGATATGGGAGTTGACGGAGAGGGAATTAGAACTAATGATGCATCTTGGATAGATTTCTGGATGGGTTACTGGAATCAAAATGGAGATTATATTTATGGCCTTGCTCTGGATAATTTTACTTATGCTAAAGGATATAGTTATCAGGGAGAGGAAGGCGCATTCAAAAATTCTGCGTGGGTTTTCTTTCCAGATGATTTTAATTATAGCAACTTTAATTACAAAATGCCTTACGCTTTTAGAATAGGGGTTGGCAAAGGAACTACATTTACTGGAGATGAAACCTGGATAAATATAGCTGATAAGTTTAAAGAGATACAACAAAGTAAGGAGATGATTAAAACTCCTTTTAGATTAAGAAATATTTCTGAAAATGCAAAATATCTTGATGTTACTACAGCGACTAGTTTAGGAGGAGAATTTTTCATAAATGTAGGAGGAGTCTTTCAATATAATCCTAATCCTAAAATTAATGAAATAGTAAGTCTTTACGAAGATTCTAGAAAATTCTATGGGGCTGATGAATCCGTTATTCTTGTATGGGGTGGAGACCAAGATGATCTTCAAGGTTATGGAAAATTTGTACCTATTCCTGGAATAAGTTTCCCTTTT
>VGKS01000005.1 GCA_016866935.1 Candidatus Pacearchaeota archaeon | reverse complement strand
ATAACAATTCATATAAACATACTAGATACTAAAAAATTATGGAAGAGGTATCAGAGAAAGAAAAGAGAATAAGATCAATAACAAAACTATACTACTCAAACCCAAAGGTTCAACAGGCAATTCTTGAATTCGCGCGCGATAGAGAAGTTGTACCTAGATATTTCGAAGGATTTGGTAAAAGACCTGATACAATACAGTATATCTCTGACATAATGGGTTTAGTAAATAAAGGAGCAACATCTTTTCATGCTTCAGAAGAAATTTGGAATGACCCATTGGCAATAAATTCGGACATGACTCAAAAAGAAATGTCTGAAAACAGAAAGTCGTGGGATCTTCTGATAGATATAGACTCACCATTTCTTGACTATTCTAAAATTGCAGCCCTTTTATTGGTAGAAGAACTAGAGAATTTTGGGATAACGAGTTACGGTCTAAAGTTTTCAGGATCTAAAGGTTTGCACATAATAGTTCCTTCAAGTGCATTCCCTATCGAATTTAGAGGTTTGAAAACAAAAGACATGTTTCCTGAATGGCCTAGAGCCATAGTCGAGTTCCTTATGCAAAAGATAAAGCCTAAGTTCAGTTTAAAATTAAAAGAATTAGGGATAAACTTTGAAGCAGTTAAAGAAAGAATGAATCTTTCTAAAGAAGATTTATTGACAATTACATGTCCAAAATGTTCTAGTGGTGCTAATAAGAAAAGTTCAGTATTATTCAAATGTAACGTTTGCTCAACACCTCTAGAAAGGCCAGATTACAAAATTACAGCAAAGAAACTGCGATGTACTAATGATATATGCAGAGGATTCTTTGAAGTAATAAGCTCCAAAGAATATTTCGAGTGTGAAAAATGTGGTTTCTCTAATTTAAATAAATCTGAAGTCGAGTCTAGAAATAAAGTGACTATATCTTCTAAATCTGAATATGCTAAAGAATTTGCAGAAGATATCAAAACAGAAGATATAGCTCCACTAGACTTAGTATTAGTAGCCCCTCGTCATTTATTCAGAATGCCTTATTCTCTTCATGAAAAGACATCCCTTTCTAGCGTAGTATTAGATAAAGACGAAATATTATCTTTTACTCCAGCAAATGCGAATCCTCTAAGAATAATAATCAAGCCATTCTATAAACAAGCAAAAGAAAATGAATCGCAACATTTACTTGAAACCTCTCTCAATTGGAAATCCGAAAGTCAACCAAAAGAAGAAAAGAAAAGAATATCTGAAGAATATGTTGCAGATTATACAGGAGTTACAGAAGATATGTACCCTCAATCAATAAAGAAATTGTTGAAAGGGCTTCCAGAGGGAAGAAAAAGAGGACTTTTTGTTCTTCTAACTTTTCTGAGATGTCTTAATTATCCTGATGATTATGTATCCCAAAAAATAAGAGATTGGAATAAACTAAACGACCCTCCCCTTAAAGAAGGTTACATAAAATCTCAACTTGATTGGCATTTTAGACAGAAAAAAAAGATTCTGCCTCCTAACTACAGCAACGACTCTTTTTACAAAGACCTTAAATTAATAGATAAAGCTCCAGATATAAAGAATCCGTTAGTTGAAGTATCCAGAAGACTAAGAAAATCAAAAAGTTCTTTAGTTAATTCAAATCAATAGTAATAAATTGTCTTTGCATTTCTTGATTGGCTCTTCTAACTGCAAGCTGATTTCTTATTACTTTAATTACTATAGATATTCCAAAGCTCAGTAATACAACTATTCCAAACCATGCAATAGTTCTAAGATTGTTATCTGATATTGCAAAACCAGATATTCCTCCAGTGGTCAATCTAACGTCTTGTTGTTTTTGTACAGTATCTAAGTTATCAGAAACTTCCATTATGAGGGTATACTCTCCTAGTGAATTTCTAGGAAGTTCAAATTCTCCTTCAAATTCTTTTCTTTCCCTAGTTAATAATCTAGCAGAATCAAATAAGCCTTCAGAAACGATTTGACTATCAGAATCAATTAACTTATAATTAACATTTAGTTCTTTTTCAGATTCTCCAAAGTTTTCTATAGCGTAACTTACTCTTAGCTTTGTTCCTACTCTTTCTGATTCTAATATATTAAGTTCAAATTCTCCACCTAAAACACTTATCTGATATGTGAAACTTGAGTTTACTTCTTGACAACTAACACCAAGAGTTACAAAATAATCTCCGACCTCTGCATCAATTGGAACATTTACAGAAAATATGTAATTAATTGTTTGTCCAGGGCTTAGCGAGTAAATATCCTGTCCAGATATCCACTCCGAAACTCCAGCACTCTTAGTGAATAAGCAATTATTCAAGAATCTCAACCCATTATTTTTAACAGGCAATTCTATTGATTCAGATTCCCCTCTTCTTATTTTAATCTCATCTATTGTCTGGAGCTGGGCTAAATATGATTGTCTAATACTCGATGACGGGCACGAAGCATAATTAGTATTATTAAAAGGGTAAGTCAAATTAATCGTAGGAGGAGCATTTGTAACAACATAACTTGTCGTTACATTATATAATTTAGGAGTTATTGTTGTGTTCTCAGTATTGAAATCAAACTTATATTGAAAGTATCTATTGCTAATTAAATTCAAGTTCTGAGGAGATATTCCATTTATTTTATTGAAACTTTCCCCAACACAAGAAGAATCATTACAACTTCTAACGCTTAAGTTTAATCTTAATGCTCCTCTAGCATATCTGTCTTGAATTTCTTGAGCACTCAATGACCTATTATATATTGCTAATTCATCAATTAATCCATCAAATGGAAAGGCATTAGGGTTAGACGCGCTCCATCCAGATCCAACAACTAAATCCAAGCTATTTGTAGAGACAGTTCCAGTTCTTGCTACAGGAGTATTGTCAAGTTCCCCGTTTAAGTATAATCTAACTTGAGAGCCATTATATGTAGCAACTACATGATACCATTGACCGGTATCCATATCCGTGTTTGCTGTATAAGTGGTTGCTGATCCGGAACTAGTATCCAAAATAAATGTTAAAAGATTACTTGCTCCAGAAGAAACGAAAAATGATAATAATGAAGTTCCTTTATCTATAATTGTAGGGTCAGAAGGAAAACTCTCAGCCATTATCCATGACTCTAAAGTAATCTGATTACTCAAACTATTCATTGGAGCAGGTGTAGAAAAATTAATATATTCTCCGTTTGACCCTATTCCGTTTTCAAAGTCTATACTGGTATTGAATCTTCCAATGGCTCCATATTCTGTTCCTTCAAACAAAGCAACTTTCCCAGTAATATTATATGGGGAGTAATCAGTTATATTCCCGCTCAATTCATTCATGTGCAAAAGCAAGATATTCCCGCTCATGTTTAAAGGCCTTACAAAATTTCCAGTTTCAATTAAAGAATTTCCAATTAATTCACAACCATAACATAATTCACTAGTCCACGAAATATTATTCCAAGTAAAATTTATTCCTGAATCAAAAATTCTTGATGAATAATTTCCAGAGTTAAATCCTTGTGATATGTTTAATTGTAAAAAGTGTACCGAATTAGAAGTATTATAGAAAGTTCTATAAAAACTTCCTTGAGAAAAATCGCTAGAATCATTATCTTCAAATATTGCCGCAGTAGCTATAGCAATAAAAATGAAAATTAAGATGCTTACAAATAATACATTCCTCTTTCTTAACATATAACCCAAAGAATCTCTTTAATTTTAAACATTACTCTTTACTAAAATTTTTAATAATCTTTATAAACACCTTATTCTCTAATAGATAATGCATAAAAAGGGTGTCTTGATATTTTTATTGTTTGTATCTTTTATATCTATTGCTATTGCGCAAAATGCATCTACAAATAATCCTTCGTCAAACTCTGGAAACACAAATTTTGTAGCAAAAGCATACCAATGCTTGCAGTCTCAAGTAGAATCAAAAGCTCAAAGTTCAATTTCTCTTCAGGAAGCAGTTTTTGGAGTTTTAGCCTTGGGAGGAAACTCAAAATTAATTTCAGTAATAGAAAGTAAAGCTGTTTCAGGAAATCACTGGCAAGAATCTTCTAATCCTCTTAAAGATACAGCCCAGGGGTTGCTTGCATACAATAGAATAGGAAGAAATACTAATGAAATTAAAAGCTGGATATTATCAAAGAGTAAACCAGCAACCGAATTAACTTGGTATATAGAAATAGATATAGAGAATCACGAGTCATCTGGGTGTAATTTATCTTATTCAAATGAACAACAGAGATCTATAACAATTAATGAGGATATGACTATATCCGGGAATCCAGGATCTTGTCTTTCAATAGCCCAAGAAGGATTCTGGCTTCGCGTCGCTAATACGTGCATAGATTATAATTACACTATTTCTTGTAATAAAGACTTTACAACTTCTACATTATACCAAAGAACAGGTTCGTCAACAATTTATGTTTCTCCAGTAGCTCATTCAACATCCGCTCTTGGAACAACGACTGAAAGGATAAATTCCAAGTGTCTTACTTCATCATCTACATCATGTGATTATGAAGGGACATTATGGGCTACTATTGCTCTTGACAAATTAGGGTTATCAGTAAGTGAATATATTCCTTATCTTCTTGCTTTGTCTGAGTCAAACAAGAAGTTCCTTCCAAGTAGCTTACTTCATATATTAACAGATGGTCAGGATCAATATTCAGAACTAGTTCAACAACAGCAACAGTTAAAGTTCTGGGAAGCTCCTAATACCCCATACAATAGATACTATGATTCTGCCCTAGCTATATTATCATTACAAGGAACAAACTCAGCAGAGGAAACTAACTCTAAGAAATACTTTGAGACAATAACAACTAGCGAAGGTTGTTGGAATAACAATAATATAAGAGATACAGGATTCCTTCTTTATGCTGGAGAGTCAAGAGCTGTAGCTGGTCCTGGTCCTGGTCCTAGTCCTGCTGATCCTTGTGAACCCGCTGGATATTATTGCACATCAGCACTAAACTGTGCCCAGTTAGAAGGGGAGGTATTAAATGAATACTTGTGTCCTGGAACAAAGGAATGTTGTTCTAAGGCTCCAGCATTACAATCATGTTCTGCATTATCTGGAAAACTTTGTTTAACTGGAGAAGTATGTTCTGGTTCAACTCAAAAGTCCACTGAAGGAACATGCTGTCTAGGAACTTGCGGACCTGCTCCTCAAACAAATGAATGTACAACTGCGGGAGGAACATGTGATGATTCATGTCTTGATATTGAAGAGCAAATACCATCCTCATGCCCTATAAAAGGAAATGTTTGTTGCAGAGTAAAGAGTACATCATCGGAATCGTCAGGGTTAGGAGTTTGGATGATTTTACTTATAATCCTTATAATTTTAGTTGTGGTAGGAATATTATTCCGTAATAAATTAAAGATGATGCTATTCAAGTCAAGAAATAATAAGTCTCCTGCATCAGGGGGGCCTAGCAGACCATCGCCTCCTGGAAGACCTCCTTTCCCACCATACAGAGGACCAATGCCTTACCCAAGAGCACAACCTAGAATAATCTCACCATCATCTACTCCTCCAATAAGAAGACCTTTATCAAGTAAAGATAAGGAAATGGAAGATACAATGGCAAAGCTCAAAGAAATGAGCAAGTAAAATGAAGATATTATTACTTTTAATTATATTATTGATTTTACCTTTAGTATCCTCTGTAAGCACAACAATGCTTCCATTTTATCAGCGTTCTGAAACGATGATTATAGAAATACAAGGAAATATATTAGAGCCAATAGAAAGATCCGATATTATTTTTAAGAGAGGTCATGTAGCGATAGCAGTCGACTATGACTTAAGAAGAATATTGGATAAATATTACTTATATGCTCAAGTACCTTCGACTTCAAATAATTATACTCTTTTCATAAACAATATAGCTACAACAGTGAATGGTCAAACCAAATTAGTGAACTTTAATCAAACATTCGAAGTAACAAGTAACTTGACTGACTATTCAATAAATCCTGGGTTTATAATTACAAATCAAGACTTCTCTATATCTATAAACTCAAATCTTGACTTCTCTCAAACTATAAACTCTGACTTCCCAGAAGAAATGTCTATAATATTAAATCCTGGAATTAACAATGTAAATTTTGATACAGATTCTAAAGAATCAGGATTTTATATAGCAACAATAGGGAAATATCAAGTTCCAATTTTCATTACAGATTCTCAGTCCACTCAAGAAAGAATATCTTTAACAGTTTATCCTAAAATATTAAGAGAAACATTAAAAATAAACTCTCCTAAATCTTATAATATTTCTATAAGAAACAATGGTCAACAAGCAGTCGAAGGAATTTATTTTGTATATAACGAAGACATATTTTCTTTAAGTAATAATTCAATAAATCTTGGTGCAAATCAAACTGTAAATTTATCCATATCTCTTATAAATACAAACACAGATATTTTAGAGACAATCTTAATATCTAAAGGGTCTGAAGCAATAGAGAACATATCTTTCCAGATATATTTTACTCAAAATGATAGTCAAGTTACAAATAGTTCAAATCCAGAGTACTATTGCTCTGAACTCGGAGGAAAGTTCTGCTCGGCTACAGAAACCTGTTCAGGACAAAACGTTCAGACTCTAGATGGATCATGCTGTGTCGGAATATGTAGTATTGTAGAAGAAGAATCAAGCTCCTGGATTCTTTATCTTTTCATAGGTGTAGTTTTAATAGTAATAATATTCATATTTCTAAGATACAGAAAAACAAAACTTCCAAGTCCAAAAAATTTACCTATAAGTTCAATTCTTAAGAAATCTATTTGATGTCGATAGTCTCTCACACAAACCACACCATTTATATGGGTTTTACTTCTTCTTTTTCTTTTTAGTCTCTTTCTTCGTCTCAGTTTTTTGTTCTTGGGGAATAACTGGAGTTTGTTGCGGAGCAAAAACATCTTTTGGGTTTCCGCCTTTACGTATATAGTCAAGTTTACTTATTAATATCTCTCGTTCTCCCATCATTCTCTTCGCCAAAGCATCAAAATTATGCAATCGAGACACTACAAAGTTAACAAACTCATTCATTTCAAATGTATTAATTTTAAACATATCAGGTTCATAGACTTCAACGTGGGCAGGCATATAATTTATTACAGTATTCATAAAAACAGGAAGGCTTTCAAAACTCAAATCTATGTCTGCGAAAGTAGTCCATAAATTCTCAGCTTTCTCTACTTTTTTAGGTTTGTTTATTTCTTTCTTTAACAAAGAGACTCCTTTTTCAGTTCCCATCTTTTCGACTAAATCAGCTAATGTTTTCTCAAGATGTTCAACAGGTCTTCCAAGAATCTCAATTATGAACTTTGCCTTTAATGCAACCATTTAATCTAAAAATTAAATGTCGTTTTAAACCTTCCGAAGTTTATTTAAGCACATATTTGATAATTAATATATGGAACATAAAGCATTCATGTTTACCTCAATTCCTTTGATAGGAATTATACTAATTTTTGGATACCTTAATGTTCAGCAGAACTCTACATTTGAGGAAAATCAATACTCTCACCAATGTCAAGATATTGAAATAAATGGCCAAGATAGGATTGATTTATTATTTATTTCATCCCTAGAAGATGCAAAAAGATACACCGATTATCTCTTTACTGTTGAGCCATATAAAACCTATAAGTCATACTTCAACACCAGAGTAATTACACAAGAAGTAGAATGTGAGATCTACCAAGACATAGCAATACTATGTTACAATAAGGAAATTTTAGATCTTGCAGACCAATGTGAACATGATTATGTTATTGTTATAAAAGAAGATTCTAAACAAATAAGGAGCTCAGCATACGGCAAGGTAATAAGTCTAAATAAAGCTCACGAGGACTCAGTTTTAATACACGAATTAGGCCACGCTATTGGAAACTTAGCGGAAGAATATGGTCCTGCAAAAATTCCAAGAGGGTCTAAAAATTGCGTATCTTCATGCAATCGTTTCAGCGGACAAGTAGATGGTTGCACACAAGAATGTTCAGAATCATCTTATTATAGATCCATTGCATTAGGAGTAATGAGATCATTAATTACAGATAATTATGGTATTTATAATATAAATCTAATCTCTGAATTATTAAACAAAAACAAACCAAAAGATTCAGTAATAACTGGCAATCAAATATCTACTTATTTATGTATTAAAAAAGTACAAGAAGTGAAAATTTACCAAGACGAAGGTGGTTTTAGAGTAACAACAAATAATGTTCTAAAGGAGGCCTGTATTCCGGATAGGGGTCTTGCAGGGCCATTATGTGTTGAAGAGGTCTGCAACACTAATGTTTTATTTACAGATGCACAAGACATCGAAACAGACGAAACTTTACACGGAGAGACCATTGAAAATCTAGACATTCCAATAATCATGCATGTAGAAAAAAACTTAGAAAATCAAATAGTTAAAGTTTTATTTGATGGAGAAACAATAGGCACCATAAACACAGCAGAAGCGGGAGCAACAGCATGCGTAATTTAAACAAAAAAGGAATGTCTTCCGTTGTTCAAATTAGTTTACTTACAATTTTAAGTGTAACAGCAATTTCGATGGTATGGGGTTATGTAAGTGATTTCTCAAATAGTCTCAATCAACTCTCTCCGGCGGTAGATTGCATATCTCAAAAGTCGAAATTAACAAGCGCTTGTGTTAATTCTGAGGGGAAAGTAAAACTAAATATAGATGTAGGTCTAGAAGAGTACATTTACAATTTAAATATTAATTATCTAGAAGAATCTTTCTTTTGTGGTCAGACATGTGGCTCATGTAGTGTAATCGACGAGCAAGGAAGAAAAGTTATTTATATAAACACTCAAGAAAATGTAAATCTTCAAGACACTATAACCGTCTCAATAAACAAATGCCTCGAAGAAACTGCAACTATATCCCAATGTTAGAGTTTTCTTAAAGCAATAAGAATAACGAGAAATACACAAAAACCAATAAAGAAATATATTACCCCAATTCTTGTTTTGTAAGTTTTAGTTATTTCTTGAGTTTCACCTTTTTTGCTAAGTGATATTTTTTCTATTTTATTTTTGACCTCTTTTTCATACACTATCTTATCAGAAGAAATAATTGTGTTATTAAAAACGTCTTCTTTATCACTTTCATCTTGGACTTCTATTTGATTATTATTATTTGTACTTGATTGAGTACTACTTGGAGAGCCATCACATGAATTTTGTTCATTCTTAGTTTCTATATCAAACTTCCACTGGTCATTGCAGAAGTTGTATGTTTTCTCGACTTTATTATCACTAAAAGGCCCAATAGTTTGAATTATTTGTTCCCCATATTTCAAATATACTGTCTCGTTTGTGTTTCTTAACCATTGAGTCTGAAATGTTAAAACAAAGAAACCCAAAAAAGAACCACTTAAATTAATTGAATCTCCTCTACCCTCATGGTCAAGAATATATCCCTCAAGACTAACTTCAGTTTCAGAATAAAACTCAATCCACTCAAATCCCGAATCTTCACCTTCAGGATTAGACTCAATTTCATTTATTCTTAATGAAGAAACATTATCCGTAAGAATTATAGTAAACAAGAAGACCAGCAGAATCACGGATGAAAACTTCATCATGGTCATCATTCCATATTTTTTCTCTTCCCCAATATAATTCTTTTTCGTTATCTTCCCCCTTCTTGGAATAAAGCCTGAAAGAATCTCCGATGTCCTCTTCAAAACTATAAGTTTTAGTGCTCTCATCCTTTATGCTCCATCCCTTGAAGTTTATCTTGCATGATTCTTCAACATCTAAGTATTCGTCATATTTATTTATTTCGACTTTAAGACAATCATAAAATTCAGATCTATCCCAAATATTTAGTTCATTTTTTCTAGCATATTCCTCAGCATCATCGAATAACTTTTCTTCTTTATCTGAAACCAAATAACTATGTGCATATCCTCTTCTTACAATCTCAAGATTAATGTAAGTTTCTTGATAGTATAATCTTCCAAGTGTTCTTTGATATCTATCAAGACCATCACTTTCAAGTTCAACTTCCTTAAAACTAGATAAATAATCTTTTCCCAATTCAGAGTAAGAAACTTCTTTTTCAGGAGTATTTATGTTCAAAAGTCTTATCTTTCTCCCATCACTAAGTTCAACAGTATCTCCATCCAAAACTCTCGAAATTTCTACTTTTTCCCTAACTAAACCATCATCTGCAAAGAATAAATAATTACCAGTAATAATTGCTGTAATTGCCAAAGCTAGAAAAAATGATGCTTTCTTATTCATACTATTAAATCAGATTTGGCTAATTGTCCTATTTCTATCCCAAGATTCTTACTTACCCCTTTATTTATCTCAAGAACATATTTTGCATATCCAGCATGACTGTAAATAGTACATGGGTCAAACTTACAAGGATCAGCTTCTTTAATATCTATTATTCTTCCGGAAGAATCAATCCAAATCATATCTAAAGGTATGAGCGTATTTTTCATCCAAAAAGAATAATTGCCTTCATTCTCGAAAATGAAAAGCATTCCATTATCAAGATCAAGACTTTCTCTAAACATCAATCCTTTTTCACGAGTTTGAGGATTGTCTACAACCTCAACATTAAAACAATTATTTCCTATGCAAACTCTTTCAGATTCATCTTTTGAAATAAATCTTATTGAAATCAGAGTTAAAATAACTACACCAATAATAATTAATATCTTTAATTTCATTGTAAATTATAAATCAAACATAAGTTTATATAACTTTATTGGCAGTTTTCTAAAATGAAAAAAGAAGGTAACGATTACGATTTCATAATAATTGGTGCAGGAGGTGCAGGCATGAGTGCTGCAATGTATGGTGCTAGGCTAGGGATGAAAACTCTCTGTCTAGGAGCATCCCATGGAACAGAACTCCCTCTTGGAGGAGTTATTACCACAACAAATGTTGTTGAAAACTACCCTGGTTTTATTCGGTTGACAGGAACTGAAATTGCTGACAAAATAAGGGAACACGCGCAATCATACCCTGAAGTCACATTAAAAGAAGAAAAAGTATTGTCGGTAGAAAAAAAAGAAAATAAATTTATTGTAAAAACAGAGGAAAATATCTACAAGGGAAAAACTATTTTGTTTGCGACAGGGACAAAATGGAGAAAACTTGAGGTTACAGGCAGCAAGGAATATGAAAATAAAGGCGTAGCCTATTGCGCTTTATGTGATGCACCATTGTTCAAAAATAAAGTTGTTTGTGTCGTCGGAGGATCAGACAGCGCAGCAAAAGACGCAATGGTCTTGGCAGAACACTCAAAGAAAGTTTACATAATTTACAGAGGTGAAAAAATAAGACCAGAGCCGATAAACTATGAAAGAATAATGAAAAACAAGAAAATAGAAGTAATAAACAATACAAACATAGTTGAAGTTAAAGGTAAACAGTTTGTAGACCGAGTAGTTTTAGACAAACCTTACAAAGGAAGTAAAGAATTAGAGTTACAAGGAGTATTTGTAGCAATAGGACACATAATTTTGTCAGACCTTCCAAAGTCATTAGGCGTAAAAACAAACGAAAAAGGTGAAGTAGAAATTAATCATAAAACTAGCGAAACAAACATTCCTGGAGTGTTCGCAGCAGGGGACCTCACAGATAAACCATTCAAACAATTAATTACTGGTGTAGCAGAAGGCTGTACTGCAGCATTCTCTGCATATGAATACATTTCAAAAAATCTCAAATAATCTCTTCAGCTTGAGTTTCAAAAAATTGCCCAAACCTCTTTCCCTTTTCTTTAGCACTTTTTAGGTTAACTACCCAGTTTACCCCAGAATCTTCAAGTTGATCTGGATCAAAAGGATTAATAAAAATCCAGCCCTCTCGATTGAATCTAACTGCAACAACAGGAGTTAATCCCATAACCTCTGAAAACTTAACAAAATCTTCAATTTGTTTCTTCGTGATGTAAATGCGAGGATTTTTGGAAGATTTAGCTTCAATCGTGTAAGATTTCCTTCCGTTTTTTCCAGCAATTAAATCGCAAAAAGTATTATCATTTACTCCAGAACCCGCAACGCGTGCAGCACTCCAGCCATTTTGAGTAAATAAATCAAGTAATTCACGCTCGGCCCTAGACCCCTTTGCCTTTGACATGAATATCAAATAACTATCCTATATTTTAATCTATTCAAAATCTAAAAAATAAAAATCTATTTACTCGCGTCCGAAGATTCTGCTAAAGAATTTAAAGAATCCTCTTTCATTAGTGTCAGAACCAGAATTGCTTCCGCTCCTATCTTCTTTATTTTGCCTAGAGTTGTCTTCATCATCAGAGTTAATAGTTACACTCCTGTCAAATGCAATCTTTATTCGTGCTTCAGTAGGGTCTCCACTAGCATCGTCAATGAATTTCAAGAATTGGGTATAAATACAATCCAAACAAAACAAAGTCAAATACCATTATAACCTTTATTCCTAAAGGAATTCCCTTACTCACAGTTTTCAAAGCCACTAAAGGATTGAAGCAAATTCCTTTAAATACCTTATCTCAATAAATTATAGATGGAAAAACCCATTAAAGAACTATTAAAATTTTCGATAATAAATATAGATAAGCCTTCAGGGCCTACTAGTTTTACTGTATCTACCTATATAGCTAAAGAATTGAAAGCAACAAAAGCCTCCCATTTTGGAACCTTAGATCCTCAAGTTTCAGGAGTCCTACCCATAGCATTAAACAGAGCTTGCAGACTAAGCACTTTTTTTATGAATAAAGATAAATCTTACGTTGGAATAATAAGAGTTCATAAGGAGATTTCTTTAGAAGAATTGCAAAAAGAAGCTAAAAAATTCATTGGAAAAATTACTCAACTTCCCCCAGTCAGGTCAAGCGTAAAAAGGGCAGTAAGGGAAAGAGAGGTCAAGTCTTTTGAAATTTTAGAGAAAAGAGATAAAGACTTTCTTTTTATGACAGAAGTGCAAGCTGGAACATACATAAGAAAACTTTGTTCAGATTTAGGAGAGAAAATAGGCGGAGCACACATGCTAGAATTACGAAGAACGAAAGCAGGAATCTTTTCAGAAAATAAATCAATAACTCTTTACGAATTTGATAAAATTATCAAAGATTATAAATCTGGAAATGATGGACCTTTAAGAAATGTTCTTATTTCCGGGGAGGAAGCGTGCAAGATATTCCCAAAAATAAAAGTGCGTAAAGATGTAGTTAAGAAAATAATTACGGGCAGTCCAATATTCAAATCATTCCTTTCAGAGTCACCAGGTAAAGATATTCAAAAAGGACAAAAAGTAGTAGTTTATGCAGAAGACAGGTTCATAGGAGTTTATGAATTCATAAATTCCAAAGACTTAATAGCTAAACCTGAGTTTGTACTAAATTAAACATCAAAAAATTTTTGAGTTTCCTGTTTAAACTTTTGGATGCTCAATATGCTACAACATATTTAAATCATGATTTGTAAGCATATTGACATGAGAGAATTCATTTACTATTCAAGAACAGCTCCAACAGCAGGACAAGCAATAAAAGAAGATTTAATGAAATCAGGAAGACTAGATATAGCAATTCATTCAGTTATAGCCTCATTTTTCTTAAGCCACAAAATGAGAACAGATGTGAAGTTACATCTTATCTTTGCAGGTCCTCCTGACCCAGTAAAACATCTAGAGATGAAACCTGTAATGGAAGGAATTACAGGAATAGACAAAATTTACTTGAGTAAAAAAAATGTTCAAGATGTAATTAAAAAGATGCTTTACAAATATAAAGAAGGGAAGAAAAATCAAGTTTTTCCAGGATATTGGATAGAGAAGAAAAATTTTATGGAAGTGGTTAATGAGCTAATTGATGAAGGAAAACAAGTCTTTATTCTTGATGCGGATGGGCAAGATATAAGAGAAGTAGATATAAAACCAAATCCAGTTTTTATTTTAGGAGACCATAGGGGCCTTCCAGATAAAGAATACAAACGCCTTAAGAAGCTAGCAACACCAGTTACAATAGGACCAAACACTTATTTTGCATCCCACACAGTTGCAATAGTCAATAATGAATTGGATAGACGAGGAATTTAAAATCAATTAATAAAAGCTACATCAAATCATCTAAAAGTCCTTTTTTTCATACTGGTTTTTAGGAATTTTATGATTCCGAGATTCAAAGTATATTCTAGCATATAAGAGTCTCGGCACAACAATGGTTAAAAACTCAAGACCTAAGAATCTGTGATGGTAAAGGGTTTGGCTGTTAGATTAAAGTCGTATGATGAAACAATTTCTAAGGTTTTAAACTTGATAAAATTGAATGAAGAATTAAAGAAACATAAAAATATAGTGGTAAAGATACACTTAATACCAGGTCAACCTCAAAACTCAACAAAACTAGAGTTTCTTGAACCCCTAATTCAGTTTTTAGTGGCAAACAAGAACCCTAGTTCTGATATAATCCTGGCAGAAGGATGTGATGGTGCAGAAACAAGAGATCTCTTTGATGAGCTAGGTTTTACAAGACTTGCTGAGAAATACAGCATAGGTCTTATAGACTTAAATGAATCTAGCTCAGTAGAGGTCCAAAACCCTGAATTCTTAAGATTCAAATCGATACAATACCCAGAAATACTTCTGAATAGTTTTGTTATTACAGCTACTCCGGTTAGAGAGCATTCCGAGTTAGGATTATCGGCTTCCTTAGATACAATGCTTGGAGCATTTCCGGGTTACAAGTACAGAGGATTTTTCTCAAATGCCAAAAAGAAGCTTAGAGATTACCCAACAAAATACCAGATTCATGATATTCTAAAGTGTAAAATGCCTGACCTAGCAATAATCGATGCAGGTGACAAAGGATTTATTATAACAGGTAAACCTCTTGATATGGATAAACAAGCTACTAAGCTATTTGGCTTAGATTGGAATAATATTCCACATATAAGACTTGTTGATGAAAGTTTTAATCAGGCTCCCAAAGTAGAAAGCGTAGATCATCTAGTTGGAAAGCTTCCCGAAAATAGTAAATAATATTAACATAGGTTATTATCTAAAAACATGAAAAAATCAGTTAGATTAACTATACAAGGTTCAATACAACCAGTTTTCTTTAATAGATTCATAAAGGAAAATGCAGAAAAGTTTTCAATAAAAGGATTCATAAGAAACAAAGGAGATGGAATAGTAGAAATATTTGTAGAGGGTAATATTAATGATGTAAATGCAATGACTCTAGCCTGCAAAACAGGACCTCAACATTCCATGATAAGAAATATACAAGAAAAAGAAGAAAAATTTCAAGGATTCAAAGACTTTAAAATAATGGACTTTTAATTAAAAATCAATATTCTTCGTCTTCTTCATCCTCTTCTTCATCTTCGTCTGCGTCTTCTTCAAAGTCATCTTCTTCAAACTCTTTTACCATTATGTGATTTCAAATAAATACTATATAAATTTTTCTTAAGAAAAGCATATAAATCACATAAATCATCTTCACACATGGGTAGAGAAGAATTAATCATTCAAGAACGTTTGAAAAAACTACACTCTTTAAGAAGTGCAAAAATAGATCCCTATCCACAATTGTTTGAAGTTAAAGATTACGCGTCAGATTTAAAGGAAGAGAATAAGTCTCTAAAGAATGGTGCAAAATCTAAAAAGAAAGCAATAATTGCGGGTCGTCTCATGAGTATTCGTGACTTTGGTAAAATTGCTTTCGGAGTAATTCAAGATAAATCAGGTTATATTCAAATTGCAATCAAAGCAGAAGAAACTCCAGAAAGTGCTCAAAATCTATTCAAAAAATACTGTGATACTGGAGATATAGTGGGAGTAGAAGGAGTAATATGGAGAACAGAAAGAGGAGAATTATCGGTCTTAGTTAAAAAAATAACAATGCTTACAAAATCAATACTTCCTCTTCCTGAAAAATGGCACGGGTTACAAGATAAAGAAGAAAGATATAGAAAAAGATATCTTGACTTAATGATGGATCCAGCAGTAAAATCCGTATTCTTAACAAGAGAGAAAATTGTTAATTGTGTAAGAGATTTACTTAGAGAAAAAGAATTTGTTGAAGTAGAGACTCCTACTTTGCAATCAATGTATGGTGGAGCAAGTGCAGCCCCATTCAAAACTCACTTGAACGCACTTGATATAGATCTCTATCTCTCAATTTCTCCAGAGCTTTACCTCAAGAGGCTAGTTGTAGGTGGAATAGATAGAGTATTTACTATTTGTAAAAACTTCAGAAATGAAGGAATAGATCACCAGCATAATCCTGAATTTACAATGATGGAATATTATGCAGCTTACAAAGACTATGAGTTCCACATGGAATTTACAGAAGAATTATTCAACAAGTTAAGAAAAGAGTTAAAGCTAGATGATTCAATTACTTACAGAGGAAATAAGATCTCCCTTAAAACACCTTTCAAAAGAATTACTTTTAGAGATCTTCTTCTAAAAGAATCTGGAATAGATATCAATGTCGCAAATACATTTGAGAAATTAAAGAAAGCAATTCATGATAAGAAAATACAAGGAGTAAGCACAGCAGAGGCTCATCACTATGGAGCACTTCTTGATGAATTATATAAAAGAGTTGCAAGACCTAATTTAATACAGCCTACTTTCCTGACCCACTACCCTGTTGAAATGATTGCCTTAGCAAAAAGAAATAAAGAAGACGAAAGCAAAATAAATTCAGTTCAATTAATTATAGATGGAGCGGAAGTTATCAAAGCCTATGATGAGCTTAATGATCCGCTAGATCAAGAAGCTAGACTCAAAGAACAACAAGAGTATCTTGCGGGCGGAGACGAATCAGCAATGCCATTGGACGAAGATTTCATCAATTCTCTAAAGTATGGAATGCCTCCAACAGCAGGTTATGGCCTGGGTATAGATAGACTAACAATGATATTAACAGGCCAAGAATCACTAAGAGATGTAATACTTTTCCCATTCATGCGCCCAAGTAAAGAAGGTAAAAAATGACTGACATAGACTTAATAATAAAAAGCAAAATAAAATCTGCAGTACCTGACATGAGCGTAGCAGGAGAAGTTCCAGAAGCATTAAACAAAAAAGTCAAGGAAATTTTAGATAAAGCTTCTGAAAGGGCAAAGGCAAATGGCAGACGAACAGTTCAAGCCCGTGATCTTTAATCTGACCCGAGCTAGAAAAATATATAAACTATAGATATTCTATAGATACATGCAAAATCAAATAAGTACAATTCAATTAAGGGATAAAGTAAAACAAGCTTTAGATAAATTAAAGCAAAAACCTAACGAGAGCTATGAAGATGTGATCTCTAAGTTAATTGAAGAAAAAGAAAAAAAGAATATTAAAAGCCTACTTAAGGATCAATGCATTGAAATGTACTACTTAGATAAAGAAATAGCGAAAGAATGGGACAATACCTTACTTGATGGTTTAGATAAAGATGAAAAATGGTGAAAGTTAATAGGGGAGAGATCTTCCTAGTAAACTTAGAACCAGTAAAGGGTAGAGAACAAGGAGGGATTAGACCATTTCTAATAATTCAAAATGACATCTCAAATGAATATAGTCCATTAACAATAGGTGCTGCAATAACATCTATCATAAAAAGCACAAAGTTCATAACAAATATACCCATATCCAAAGGCAAAACAGGTTTGGATAAAGATTCAATAGTCTTATTAAATCAAATAAAAACGATTGATAAATCAAGAATAATTAAGAGAATAGGTTCAATAAATAAAGAATTAATGATGGAAATAGATACAGCATTGAAAATAAGTTTAGATTTGGATTAGATATATGCCCAGACCTTACATTATAATCTCTAATTAGAAGCAATTGTTCTTCGTCTTTGAATAGGCGCTTTCTTATTAGCCATGTTATCTTTAGCAACATGTTTCTGCTCTTTAGCTTTTACTTCAGCTAATTTTTCATTTGCAATAGCAGCAGACTGTTCTTTTTCAGATTCTTCTTTCTTTTGTTCTTCAGTTTTTTCTTCTTTCTTAACTTCAGGAGCAGTTACGGTCTTTTGAGTCTTAACATTTCTTCTTGTATGTCTTTCTCTTGCAAACTTTACATGATCTGGATCGTTAACAAAAGTAACTTTAACTTCATCTCCAGTTTTAATTGCTTTAACTGTAACGCGAGCAGGAGGTGTTGCGCTTCCCCTATACCAAACTTCATTATTAAAGTAAGAATCTATCTTAACAAGATTCAAATCTCTATTAGGAACTTTCATATGCTTAGCAATAAATTCTTTTATTGCCTTAACGCTCTTAGCAGTTCTCTTGTACGAAGGAACTTTAGTCCATTCTTTTCTAAGAGGTATTGTATATTCTCTTTCAAGCTTGTCTGTTTTTACTTCAGCCATTTAACCTAGGTGCCTCTTTGTAGCTCTTCTTGGTTTAACCTTCAATTTTGTTCTTCTCCAGTTCCTTCTTACAGCAGTAATCGCAGATGGGTGAACTCTCTTTCCCTTTCCAAATCTTCTTACAACTGCCCAAACAGGAGCCCACTTAGTTCTTTTTGTATGAGTTCCTAAAACAATCTTTTTATGATATTCGGCCATTATGCTTTAACTCCTTCAAGTAACTTCTTTCCTTTTTCAGTAAGCATTCTACCTTTCTTTTCAGTTTCAGATTTTGAAACCAAATGAGCAGATTCAGCTTGTTGTAAAATTAGCCTTATTATCTTTCCACTTGATCTTGTAAAATGAGCAGGTTGTTTTCCTCTATTTTTTCTGTTCCCATATCTTGTTCTAAGCCTTTGAGTTCCAACAACTCCCCTCAAATAAATCTGCCTTAGAATACTTGCAGCTCTGTTATACCAAAAGTCTTGATCTTCAATAGGTCTTTGTTTTCCATGTCCGCTTTTAACAAAATCAATCCATTCAGGAGCCTTGAATTCCTTATGGTTTTTTAATTCACTAGCTAGTAAATGGTTATATTTTCCAGCTTGAATAGACTTAATTGCATTCATGAATTGTACTAAAAAACACGCTTTATAAAACTTGCTTATTTAAATCTAGCAAGTTTTATGCCTGAAAATAACAATGTATTTTCATTGTATAAAGATTACCAAAGCAGATGTTTGGATAAGTTTTAGTCTCTGTAATCTCTACTATATAATCTACCACTAAAAATATGTTCTTGTAAGTAACCATCCACAGCACGTTGAGAATCTACTTCATGTTGCATAGAGTCCGGAAGAAATAATGTTCTATCAACAAAATCAATTTTAACCTCTCTTTTATGAGGAGGTTTAGGATTCATATGATATCCTCCTCTTTTAGGTTTAGATATCAATCTCTTAACCATAACCGTATATATTTTGAGAGATTATAAATATATACAATTAACTTTTATTTGATCTTTTCATTAAAATTATTGTAAATCCAATAATTCTATAATTATACTTTCCAGGTAATTCTGTAATCAAAGTTTCAGCAATTTCTTCAATTTTTTCTCTACTTGAGACTGCGCTTTTCAAAAGTTGAACTTTTATTACTCTTCGTGTTTTGAAAGCACTTGCTAAATGTTCTATTCCTGTTTTAGTCAGACCATTTTTTCCAATCTGAAATGCTAGTGTATCGGGTTTCATGTTTTAACAAATTTAACGCCTCCAGCAGGAAGAGCAGAAACAAGCTGCTCTTTGTTTACTTTTAAACCTTCTGTTCTAATATTTGTTTTATCAATCTTGCCAGGATAAACTAAAGCAATTATTTCATCTTCATTTACAGAAATAACAGGCACAGCCCTAACAATTTTATTTTGATAAGCAATAGCAAGTTTTAGCTCGACACTAAAATTTTTAACTCTTCCAGAAACACTCCAAGTTCCTTCCTTCATATCCACATTTTTATTTAATTGAGATAGTTTGAAAGAATGAACGTTAGTATTTTTTTTGCCTTCTTTCCAAGCTCTACTAAAACAACCAGTAAAAACAGCACATTCCATCATATCTTCTTCAGAAACGGCATTAACCGGAGCAATAATAGCACAAAAAGGAGAACCAGGAGATTTGGTGTGCATCACAATTAATTCTTTTTTCATTTTCTTCAATTCATTAAGAAGAGAATCATTGCTCTCAGCACTTTTGCCTCCCACAACAAGTTTTCCAGACTTAGTAAAAAACCATTTGTATTTCTTGTAATCAATCATAAGCAAAAATAACTAATCAAATATATTAAACTATGTAACTTTAAATAGAGTGACTTATAGAAAAAACAATGATTGGGATAGCAGACTATTAATCCCATTTTACTCTATACATTTTGACAAATACGCACCTTAAACAGGCTTCATTCCACCCCATTTATCAAGGGCTTCTCTAAGTTCTTTATTGTATTTGGCATGCTCTTCTAAAGTCTCGCCTTCGTGCCATGCGTCAATTGCCTGTCGTGCCGCCATTGCTCCTGCCCGAGTTCCTCGAGGATGTCCATGAATTCCACCCGAAACAAGTATTACACATTCATCTCCAAATAGTTTCATTAAATCAGGCAATAGGCCTGGATGAACGCCCCCTGAAGAAACAGGGAAAGCTTGCTTAAGACCAAACCAATCCTGGCTAAGTCTAATATTTCTCTTTTCTTTCACTTTATTCTCTCTTAATGTGTCAGAAACATTTCTTACTTCTTCTGCTGTTCCTACAAGTTTACCCACAGCTGTTCCTGCATGTATCTGGTCTACTCCAGCCATTCTCATTAATTTAGCAAGCATATACATGCTCATTCCATGTTTTGGGTTTTTATCAAACATCGCGTGCATTGCCCTGTGAGCATGAATTGCCATCCCATAATCTCCAAGAGTATTACGTAAAGTCTGCACTCCGGAATTTCCAACAACAACTACATCAATCATGGCGTGCTTAAATCCATAATCATGAAGCAATTTAGCTCTTCTTTTCATCTCGTCTGTTTCTGCAGTAATATTGATATAAGCATCTTTTGTGTCTCCAGTTAATTTCTCTGCCTTTTCTCTTAACTTAGCAATATACTTTACTCTTTTATCAAAATTATTAAATGATGTAGAAGTCAAATTCTCGTCGTCCTTTACACAATCAAATCCACCCATCCATGTCTCAAATCCAATTTCAGAATGTTCCTTATCGCTAAAGCCAATTTTAGGTTTAGGCACAGAACCCAAAATAGGTCGCTTATAGACATTCATCATTTTTCTTATTCCATGCATTCCCTGTCTAGGTCCAGGAAAACTTCTCAAGTAACTTTTAGGAAATTGAATATCCATAAGTCTCAAGTTTTCTAAAGCTTTCATACCAAAGATATTTCCACCAATCCCGCTTAAGAGTTGTGGCAAGTTTCCTTTCTCCCATAAATCTAAAGGATAAGCTACTTTGACATAATTGCCATCTTTATGGAACGGATGAGCCATCAGTTTTTTCATGCGAGGGGGCATCTTAAAGAGCGTCGTCCATGTTCCTGTCGAGCTTTCAGAGGCAATTCTTCCCATTGCTTCATTATTAGATATGCCTTTCGCAGACTCAAAATAAAATAAAGCAACCAGCTCATCACTCTTTGGTTTATAGTGAGGATCCACAAACTCCAAGTACCATTCAACTTTCTTTTCACTCATCAACTAATTTAACTGATTTTATTTTATAAACTTATGTCAAAGCTTATTTTGACAGAACTCTGATTATTCAAAAGTCTAAATAATAAACTCAAGAATTTTTTATGTTAGAATATTCCCTCGCGAGCTACTTCCAAAATAAATGATTTACCCTCACTTGCAGTCTGAGTCTCTTTAAGTTTCATATCTACATTAACTTTTTGAGTACATCTCGATGTTCCGCTAGGCACTTGAACTTGAACTAATGCAAAAGCAGTTGAACCAGAAAATTCATCAAATGAATTCCAATTATTCAATCTAGTAATAAATAATCTTTCAGCTCTTTCTTTTCCTAAAACCCTTAAACAATTATTACCACTGTCATCAGCAAGAGTAAGCTTGTATTGCAAGCTATCCCTTCCGGTTAGTGCAAGTCCATCGGGATGCCTAACTCCTATTCCAAGCTTAAAGGGATCGCTTCCAGGTTTAACTTTAGCAGTATCAGCAGAACCTAATTTAATTACCAGGTTTCCATTTCCATCTCCGAATAATCCAAGAATCTCACTCTGTACCTGATCATTTAAACTGTCAATACTTTGAGTTGAACCTGAGAATATAGTCCTTACCAAAACAAGACCTAGAATAAGCATACTCATACCTATGACAATTACAACAATCGTCCCTATTGAAAGCTCAAGAGCTCCCTCTCTGTTTTTATTTACCATAATTAACCAGATATTCCTTTCAAACCAGCAACTGCGTTTCTAACATACACAGATATGTAAACTGCAAAGATAATTCCTAGAACAAACCCTACAACATTAAGTACAATTCCCCATTTAGACCAACTGTTCTTAGCTTTCTTATTTTGATTTAATGAAAAGAAGAAACCTACCAATCCAAGCAATATTCCTGGAGCTCCAAAAAGAATAGCCATTATCCCAAAAATGACACCCGCAACCCCTGAGCTATTATCATGGTGCCTAATCTCTCTATCTATCATCTCTTTTTTCATACTCAGAAAAACAAGCCGATGTTTATAAATATTCCTAAATTTTAACTAACTAATGATTGAGTTGGTGAATGTGTCCAAAAAGTTAGGGGGTAGAAAAATTTTAGATAACGTCAGTCTTAAGTTCGGAGGAAATGATGTTGTTGGAGTTTTAGGACCAAACGGCGCAGGAAAATCAGTTTTACTAAAAACAATAGCAGGTTTTCTTAAACCAGATAAAGGAAAAATTTATTCTAAAGGAGAGATAGGGATTTCAATTCAAGATAATTCATTTTATGAGTCTTTAACTGTGGAACAAAATCTTTATTATTTTGCAAGAATTTACAGAATAAAAGAAAAAAAGAAAAAAATAAACGAGCTTCTCAAAGAACTGGGTCTGGAAAAATTTGTTAAGTCTGGTGCAAACACTTTATCTGGAGGAACAAAAAAGAAATTAGATCTCGCTTGTTCTCTTCTTAATAGTCCTTCTACCATTATCTTAGATGAACCATTTACAGGGCTTGACAAAATGTTTGTAGATGAACTCAACACCCTACTAAAAACAATTCATAGTTTGGGGGTAACCATAATTATTTCATCACACATAATTCCTAGCATGATAGATATATGTAACAGATTCATTTTAGTACAAGATGGAGAAATAAAAGAAGTTTCTAGGGAAGAAGTAAAGAGGTTTTTGTAATGTTCAGTTTTTTTAGTATTCTAATAAAAAATTTACATAATATGTTCAAGTCAAAGTTTGTTATAAGTTTAATAGTCTTAGGTCCGCTAGTTTTAGTTTCGTTGTTTAGTTTTGGAATTATAGGCACGGGAA
Organism: Candidatus Pacearchaeota archaeon; assembly: GCA_016866935.1. GTDB lineage: Archaea > Nanobdellota > Nanobdellia > Pacearchaeales > GW2011-AR1 > SICU01. The sequence continues at coordinate 14,078 of VGKS01000005.1, read as the reverse complement.
TTTCAAATATAGAAGCTAGTTTCTATAGTGAAGATGACGGAGATTATAGAAGTTTATTCATTACAGCATTAGAATCTAATTCTTTCATAATTGCATATACAGACAATAGAGGAGAGTGTGTTCAACAAGTTCTAAACGGAAATACTAATGTTTGCATAATCTTAAAAAACGATCCAAATGGAATACCTCTACCGGAAAATATAAACGATAGAAATATTAGAAACTTTAGAAAATCTTACGGGGTAGAAGTACAAGTAGATTTTTCAAAGCAAAGGGTAGTTTGGGGAATAATAAACAAAGTTCAAGCAGTAGTTGATGGATTTTCAAAAGAAATACAGAGGATAGCAATAGAAGAGGTTACTTCAAAATTTGACTCGAGCTTAAGCCAACTTGAAACGCTCGAGGATAATATAGATTTCATGAAGTCCAGAGTAGATGGAAGCAAAAGTCAAATAGCTGTAACGTCTCAAGAGATAAATTCTTTTAGAACTAATTCATTAAATCAGTTAAATGTAATTAGCAACAACTTAAACCTAATTAGCCCTTCTGCAATGGCAGTTTACCCTAATCAAGTAAACGAGATAAATTCTGCATTAACTAATCTAAACAATGCACTCTCCTCTAATTTGGGTACAAATTCACTTGCATCAATAGAAAGCAACATAGATTTAGTTTCAAATAACATAGATCTAATTAGATCTAGAATAGTAAGTACAAAAGATGAAGTAGAGGAGATAAAAGATACTATCTCTGATAAAGGAAGTCTAAGTATCAACAAATTTGTAGAACCAATTCCTTTATCCTATTCATCAGTTACAGATGAAGCAGCTAACCTATATGATAAAAATTTGGAAAGATCCAATCCATTAAACTTAGTAGACTATCTTCTTCCTAGCCTTTTATCTTTTTTTATAGTATTTACCTCTTTAATGTTCGGTTCTTCACTAGTAATAAAAGAAAGATCTTCAAATGCACATATTAGAAATTATTTAAGCAAAACTTCTTCTACAAGTTTTGTATTAGGGAATCTATCTTATCTTATTATTATAATAATGCTCCAAGTTGTAATTCTATTAATCTTCGCGAATTTCTTTATTAATAGTTCAATTTCTCAAAATTGGTTTTCTATCTTAATTTATATAAGTCTAGGGGTAACAGTATTTTCAATCCTCGGAATGGTTATAGGTTATTCATTTAACAACAGAGATACAGTAATATTATCTGCAGTTTGTATTTCTTTAATTTTCATAATATTTTCGCCTCTAATAAATCCAATAGAAACAATGCCAGAGACACTAAGGACTATTTTCTCTAAAAGCCCAGCAGTAATAGTAGAACAAGGAGTGTCAAAATCCCTTTTCTTCAATAAAGGAATACAAAGCATTTGGGATATAATTCTTCTACCTATAATGGCAATAGTCTTATTTATAACCTCAATAATGTTACATAAATTCAGTAAGGAGAGACTAATAAAAGAATGAGAAAAGGAGTATCTCCCATAATTGCGACAGTGATTCTAATTGTTATAACAGTTACTTTAGGCTTTATAGTTTATAATTCAAGCAACGAATTTATTACCCAACTTGCTCCAGCGCCTTATTGTGAAAGAGTATCTTTTAATGCAGGAATACATGAGGAAAGAGGAGTTTACTTTATTGAAGCTACAAATACAGGAAACGAAGTTATTGATGGATTCAATTTAAAAATAAAAGACAAATTTGAAAATATCGATGTAAAAAAAATACATTTAGTAGTCAATCCAGGTCAATCGATATCTCAAGAAATTAGTTTAGAGGATATCTCAAGAAGGCAGTTATCTATTACTCCAATAATAAAGAATGCAGAAGGTAACGCATTGCCTTGTGACTATACTTTTGAGAAACCTCTTAATTCTCAAATAACTGGTTTTGTTATTAATTAATGGGCGGAGAGGGAATACTTTAAATCTTTAGATTTTAAGTTGCCACGAACATCAGTTTGTGAGCACTTCGATTCCACTTTAATGGGCGGAGAGGGAATCGAACCCCCGACACCACGAGCTTCAGTCGTGTGCTCTCCCACTGAGCTACCCGCCCCTCTAAAACATCAATAAAAAGAGCGGTTTTAAATCTTTTTAATAACCTATTTAATGATGGTTATTTCATTAATTCAATGAAAAGAAAACTAAGCAAGACATGGATAATTCTAATATCTCTCATAGGGCTAATTTTCTTTTTAGTTATTTTAAATATTATTTTGAGGGAAAAGATGGAAATAGAAAATTATGAACAAAATATTAAAAATATATTCGGAGAGAATTTTATAAGAGATTATAATGTAAAATTTTACAGCAAAGGAATATTTCAGACATTTTCTAGCATAACGGTTTGTAATTCTATATATCTCAAAAATCCATCAAAATTAACAGATAATAGTTTGAAATCTCTAATAATTCATGAGTCTACACATATATATCAGAATAAAGAAGAAGGATGTGTAAAAAATAGTTTATCTTCTTTATATCATCAATTTAAAGCATTTATAACAAAAGGTTCAAGAGGACATGCTTATCTTTATTCTTTAGATTCAGAGAGTTATAATCCTGAACAGGAAGCATCTATAATTGAAGATTACCATTACTTAAAATATTTAGATGGGAGTAAGGAGAATATATTATGCACTTCTTGCGAGAACTATGAAAAAGAAGAGGTTATAATTTTGTTAGAAGAAAAATACAAAAAAATTGTGAGTCAGGCATAGGCCAGATTTTGTCAAACATCGTCTTGCGACAAACTGTGTGCGCTAACATCTTTCTAAGCCCGCGGCTTCGGCGGTTGCATCCATGAAGGCGCCACTTCAACTCGTGAGAGTTGGAGTCACCATTGTGCTATGCACAATTAGTGCGTTTCATCCGTTCCCTTAATTAAAAGGTTGGTTCGTTTCTGTTGCGGAGCTCAGCCTCGCGACTGCTTCCCTTTCAGGAAGTCATGTTTAATGATGTCCGGACCTTCCTCAAAGGAGAATTCATAAAAATTCTTGTCTATCGAAAGACACCTTCGTAAGTTAGCTGCCCGACTCACATAAATGAGCGAAAAGAACTATATTTAAAGCTATTGTATCTTTAATCTAACAATGAAAAAAAAATCCAGAAAGGAAAGAATAAAAAGAAAAATACGCGAAGAAATTCAAAAAGCCTACAAACACAAAAGACTTATTGTAGGAATAATAACTGTTTTGCTTCTAGTCGCAATTTATCTATTCAAGGATTCTTCTTCAATAACTTTAAGATATTCAACATTTATTGGGATTCTTTTAGCTTCTTATATAACAGACCATCTCTTCGATATCAGATTAAAAATAAAGCATTATGTTTTTATTATTATAATAGGTGTTATCACGATAATGATGAGCTCTTTTTATTTTGTTTACCCTACTTATGATAAAATCCAGCACTTCATCATTCCAATACCTTTATGTTCTATAATGTTCTTCATGGTTAACAAACTAAAATTAGCAATAAAATGGAAGTTAACTTTCACAGTTTTATCAGTCATCGCATTTTTAGGAATTTTCGAGATTTTAGAATTTGTATTAGATTCATTTTTTAATTGGAAGTTGCAAGGAGTTTATTTAAGAGATATAACTGGATTAGATAAGTTCAATTTGATTTTAGATCCACTTAGCGACACTATAATTGACCTGTCATTCGGAATATTTGGTTCTTCTCTATATGCAATATACTCTTGGATAAAATACAGAAAGCAAATAAGATTATCTTCTAAAGATATATAAAACTACAAAACAAAAAAAACCATGGTAAAAAGAGATGATTATGAAGAAGACGAGGATCTAGATAACTCTAAGACTTTTGCACTTGATAAGTTAACTGTAATCTCAGGGGTATTATTTATATTAATTTGCGAATTATTTCTCTATTTTTTAAGTACAAAAACAGATGCAACATTCGGATTAACTCAAATAATGTTTGGAGCAATATCTGGAATAGTTCTTACATTATATTTAATTTGGACAAGGTTCATCATGGCAAGCAATAGATTTCTAGGATTATTCTTAAGTTTAGGGGGAATAATCAGCGTAGGCTACGCTTTAACGAGGAAATATCAAGGATTTTACACAACAACTTTTCTCATAATAGGAATAATTTTAGCTCTATTTTATACAATTTTCTATTTTATAAAATCAGATAAGAAATAATTATATTAAAAATATAAGAATATAATTTAAAAGCGAAATTATTCCAGTAACTAAACCAATAATAGCTAATGTTCTCCCTTCTATTTTATTTTTACTTTTTCTAATTTCTTTTAGTGCAATAAAACCAAATATTACTGCAAGAATTGCTAAAGGGACACTAATAATAACTATCCAAAGTAACCATAGGGACAGTATCCCAAGACTTATGCTTATGATAGATTTATTTGAATATCCTCTCATAATTGAATAAAAAATCATCAATATTTAAAGTCTACTAAAAAATCATAGACGCGCGTACGCAGGAAATATTAAGCAAAAATTTGTGAGTCTACTAAAATTCTGATTTACTTCTAAACAAATTCATTTGAGGCTATTAGTAGCTGTATGCTGAACCCCTCGTTGCCTTAGGGCGTACACACCAGCTCTATCAACGTCATCTTCTATGACGGCCTTAGTTGTTTCGTCTTGCGGATGGCTTCGTGCTTAGATGCTTTCAGCACTTATCCAAACAATGCGTAGCTACACGGCCTGCTTCATAACAACCGTTTACCAGAGGCATCCGAGGATCGTTCCTCTCGTACTAAATCCTCGTTCCACTCAAACAACAACGCTCCTTGCAGATATCATACAAACTGTCTCACGTATATACTCTAATCTTAATTTCTTCGATTAGTATGGACTATACCTTCATCTCAAATTAATGAGCGATCAGCGTCTTAACTATTCTAAACACTTAAGTTTTTCCTGGAGATCAATCCAGATCGAATAATTCCTAGTTTTGTCAGCATTGACGATGCCTATTTATTTCAAAAAAACTAAAGTCTCTACGGGGTTTTACTTCATGAGTAAAACTTCCCTCGGGATTATCATTCTCTGTTGCGAGAAAGACTTCACCGATATGAGCTGATTCTATTTTTCATTCAATCGCTTGAATGCAACGCCGTATTTTGATAGTATGCGGTAAATAAATTTAGTAATTATTTTGATAACTCTTTTTAACAGTTCTTCATTTCTGAAGTGAGTTTCTCTCAATAACAATTAATTTTTGGTACGGGAATTATTTTGCGTTAGCGTTTTTGACGTTCTTAACCCAGCTAACGATCCCTTTTAATGCGTGAACTCCGACACCCTTGGCTGCCTGTGCACAACCAGGATAGGAAGAGCCGACAGCGATGTACCAAACCGCGCCGTCAATATGGACTATCGGGCGCGACAAGCCTGTTATCCTTGGGGTACCTTTTCTGTCACACACGAGTCCTATTAAGAAACTACGTGGGGTCGCTAAGCCCGACTTTCATCTCTGCATCCCTTGCCGTTCGGAATACAGTCAGACAAGCTTTTGCCTTCGCACTCAACTTCAGATTTCCAACCCGAATGAGCTTGTCGTTAGGCCCTATCGATATCTTTTCGACAGGGTGCCGCCCCAGCCAAACTGCCCGCCTGCTGGTGTCCCTCTCGCGAGGTGAGCACCATGACAACAAATGAGTAGTATTACATATTGTGCTCCATCGTTCCTAAAAACGAGTTTCGACGCTCCTACTTATTCTATGCATTCACCATAATGGTACAGCAACAAGTTGCAGTAAAGGTCCACAAGGTCTCCGCTTCCCACAAGGAGTCACCGGCATTTTCACCGGTAAGTGAGTTCAGAAGGTATTGGGTAGGGACAGTGACTATCTCGTTAAACCATTCATGCACGTCGCCATTCAGACGACAAGGCATTACGCTACCTTAAGAGCCTCATAGTTAGGCCCGCCGTTTAGCGGGTCTTAGGCCCGTTGAACCGAGCTTTGAAACACCGCCACTGGGCAGATCTCACCGGTTATACACATCTTTTCAGATTAGCAACCAGCTACGTTTTTGATAAACAGTCGGACAGTCCTTGTTACTGAGATCTACCATCGCCTTCTAATGTCAAAGACGATTATAGACACCCCTTATACCGAAGCTAAAGGGCCAATATGCCGAGTTCCCTTACCCAACGTATCCCTTGCACGCCTTAGCCTACTCAGCCAGAGCATCAGTGTCGATTCTTGGTACGGCCCAACCTCCCCACACGACATAAATTTTTTCATGGACTCAAGGACTCTGCTGCTTTCGCTTGCAAGTTTGATTAACTTCGTATCATAACGATCCATTAATTTCTCTTGCAAAGCACTCTCTCGAGTACCAGCATATCCCCAAGTTATTCTATGTCAAAGAAGGTTGTGTTCCGGAATATTAACCGGATTCCCATTCGCCACCTCCAGCTAAGGGGTGACTTAGGTGCCGACTAACCCTTGGTTAATCGATAGTGCCAAGGAAACCTTGCTCTTACGGCGCTGTCCGTTCTCAGGACAATCTGATCTTACTAGCACCAAGATCTGCATTCCATGTCGCTCCATATCTCCTCACGGAAATACTTCTACGCAACATAGACGCCTGCCTACCAGAACGCTCATACAGAGCGCCTCTGGAGTATCGGTAGTATGTTTAGCCCCGTCCATTTTCAGGGCCTCGAGCCTCGATGGGTGAGCTATTACGCTTTCTTTAAATGGTGGCTGCTTCTAAGCCTACATCCCCACTGTCTCAGGATCAAGACTCCTTTTGATACACTTAACATACATTTTGGGACCTTAACTCCAGTCTCCCTTGTTCGGGTCTCGGAACGGTACCTTACGCACCGGCCCCCATTCCCGCGTTACGTCGATGACAGGTTTAGAGTTGGAAAGAGTCCCGTGATCTTTCGACCCTGCGGACCATATCCGTACTTTACCCCGCCACCATAACTGCGCGAGACTATACTGAGGCATATTTCGACAGGAACCAGCCATCGCCGAATTAGATAGGCTTTTCACCCCTACTCGTAAGTCATATGAGTACATGCACATAACACCACTTCGGCCCTCCATCCCCCTTTCGGAGAACTTCGGCCTGCTCACGAGTAAATCATCCGGCTTCGGGTATTTACCAAGTGACTCGCGCCCTTTCAGACTCGCTTTCGCTATGGCTCGCTTTCGCTAACCTTGCCACTTAGTAAAACTCCTTGGCTCGTTTTTCAAAACGTACGTTACGACTCCTAAAAGCCGTAACCAGCTGTCGCTAGTCAATTTCAAGTCTTTTCACACCCGGTTAAGGGTACTTTTCAGCTTTCCCTCGCGGTACTAAGTTCTCTATCGGACTTGAATCTATATTTAGGGTTCGGTGTTAATCCACCGGTATTCAGACTCCTTATCCAAGGAGCCCTACTCTTTCGGAGCACGACATAATACCTTCACATACGGGGCTATCACCCTCTAAGGCGCCTCGTTCCAGAGGACTCTTGCTCGGTATCGCAGCCATGTATCTCCACCACATCTCTGCCTTCTTTTCAAAAGGAGATTCGGTTTGCCCTCTTCCCTTTTCGTTCGCCACTACTAAGGGAATCGATAATTCTTTCTTTTCCTGCAGGTACTAAGATGTTTCAATTCCCTGCGTTTCATTTGCCTCTCGGCATACACTAAAAGTGTCTGTTGTCATATTCGGAGATCTTTGGATCAAAAGTCGCATGCACTTCCCCAAAGCTTATCGCAGCTTGCCGCGTCCTTCATAACAATTCAAGCCAAGCTATCCGTTAACTAGCATAGTAAAACACAAAATTAATTGTGTCGAAATTTTTCAGTTTCAATCAGAATTTTATATAAAAAATACGTTGTAGTATTCTTCTAAACTCACAAATTTTTCCTATTAGGAATTAGATTTGCTTGCGTCGATCATGCTTCCTTTATCAGTCAGCATGTCGATCGCACAGAAAATAAAATTTCTCTTATTTTCTGTGTTTTCCTGCGTACGCGCGTCATTGAATATCAACTCTGCAAGATAACGCAACCAATGATTGCGCACCCTATGAGTGATGATGCGCTAGAAAGTTATCTTAAATACCGTCGACTAACTCTCCGGCAAGTAAGTGTAATCTTTGGTAGCGTAACATCTAAACAACTCCAGCGATAATGTCTTTAAAAAGCTTTCGCCATAAAGTTTTCGAGAAATTATTCGTCATTCAACAAATATCTTTCAGCAATTTTAAATTCTACTTCTCCAATTTTTCTATATGCTGACTCTGAAGAACTTCCTCTAACAATATACAAATCTAATCTTTCACTTTTTTCCGAAGGTCTTATTAAAAGAGATCCTTCATCAGCAATTTTTGCATCAAGCCCAAGACCTGATAATAATCTTCCCTTCTCTTCGATTTGCAGCACACCATCATTTCCAGCTGCTTTACCATATAGTCTCGCGGCCAAATCCAGACCTTTACTTTGATAATTAAGTATACCCGTAACTCCTAAAGAAAAAAGAGCAATAAAAGTTAACCCTGTTTGAGTTTTACTCATGATAAAAGTAAGTAACAATCATATTTAAAATTATTCTAAAAAAATGAAAATGTCAAGGTTTAAAAACCATTCAAAAATATTAGAACAATGGTAGATTACGAAGCGTCACTTGGAAGTTACAGGTTACATCCTGTTGTAGAATTGATTTTTAAAAATGATGAGCGAAAAACACCTTCAACATTACAAGAGCGTAGGGAATCTCATCAGATAGCAACTTTTAGATGGGGTCTTGCAATGGCTTATTTAGATGAGGTAAATGAAGGTGTAGAACGTTTACTCGAGTATATAATGCTTGAAAATAAAAAGTCTCACAGGTAAGATTTCATATTTTAGATAGACTTAAAAATCATCTTCTTTAAGTTGTTTTAATGGGCTCGTAGTCTAGTGGTAAAACGCCCCGCTTGCACCGGGGGGTCCCGAGTTCGATCCTCGGCGAGTCCATTTCACATTCATGAATCTAATAATTGTAAGGCACGCAGAATCTTTAGCCAATTCTAAAAATATGAGCCAGGCTAACAAAGATGAATGGTCAGATACCCCCATAACAGAAAAGGGATTAATTCAAGCAAGGGCTGTTGCAGAAAGATTAAAAAATGAAAAAATAGAAATTATTTTTTGTTCTACATTACAAAGAGCAAAAGAAACAGCGCAAGAAATAAACAAGTTTCATAATGTTGAGATTAAATATGACTCTAGACTCATAGATGATATTAATGATGAATCTCTAAAAGATTTTATCTCAAGATGTAGTGAATCCTTTAAAGAAATAGAGAAATTTGGTAAAAATGCGATTATAGTTGCTCATGGTTCTGTTTGTTTGACTTTATTAGCACTCACAACAGGAAGTAAAGAAGAAGGCGGAAAAATTGTCAAAGATTATAGTCATAAATATGGAAATACCTGCGTCAGTATTGTAGAAAAAATAAAGAATAAATATGAAATCAAACTAATTGCATGCAAAAAGCATCTAGAAAGCTAATGTCTTTTTCCCCAGCCCTTGTCGGAATGTACTATCTTGTAAAACCCTATACCTGTAAGCACAACTCCTACAAAGAAGAATATGATAAGGCTCTTTCCAGAATTAAAAAGATCAATTCTATCCATCAAAATCCAAAGGCTTCTGAAAACAAATACAGAGCCAATAATAAGCATCAGCTCCCAGAAAACATGTTTCCTCTTTTCCATAAATTTTAATGCAGATTGTTATTTAAAAATTATTCTGCTACAGTACGAACAAGATTTGAGAAATCACTAGCACTAACATAAATAACAGTCGATTTTACACTGTATCTTCTTTTAAATTCTTGTCCAGCCAATATTGCTTCATTAAACATTTTAAGTCTAATGGGCCGCGGAATGTCTGATAATTCTTGAGGCCTAATTTCCCAATCTACTCTATAGTTATCTCCTGAAATATCAAACCCTCCATCTACATGAGGAACCATTCTAAAAGAATAAATGCCTTCAGACGTTACAGTTTCTAAATGGTTTCCATTTCGTCTTACCATGAAAAATATCAAAAACAATCTTTTATAAAACTATCTAAAAAAATAAAGATAGAACACGTCAGTACGCAATCGGCAAACCAGTAATCAATATAACTTTAATCAATTTGTAATAAATTTAGGAGGTGATCCATCCGCAGGTTCCCCTACGGATACCTTGTGACGACTTAACCTACCTCGACATACAAAGACTCGTCCCTAACGGGCCTCATCAATGCATAACTCGGTTGGTTTGACGGGCATTTCCTTTTCACTCTATTTCGTCTTAGAGTTACTGGTTCCCCACAGTACGAACGGATTTCCCGTATACTGCGAGCCCCCAATGCATTTCTTTTTTTAGAGATTTAATTTTCTCTTTATCAAGAATACTTTCTTGAGATAACTTTGAAATTTGCTTAAACAATTCAAAATCTCTCTTTCGGCTTTGTATCTTAGGAGGATTCTTTTCAAAAAAAGGAATTATTTTGTTAAAAATATCTTCTTTCTTATTAACTTCAAATCTGTAACAATCTGTATGATTGGGCCTCGAATCTTTTTGTAGATATACATTGCCACAATTAAAAAATTGTTTTAGATTATCAAGAATCTCTTTATCATGGTGTCGAAGTTTAACACTGAATTTAAACTCAGTCTTATTTCTTCGTTTAGGATCTTCATTTACTCTAACGTAAAATGATCCTTCACCATCTACTAAGCCAATTACATATTCCGGATTTAGCATTAAGGTTTAGTTCCTTCCCTTTAAGGTACTATGAACTAAGCTGACTTCCTAATATACTTTGTTTTTAATTCTAAAGTAGTTAGGATCTCCTTGGGTCACTTACAATTCTGTTTCATTCATCCAAGTCTCGTCCCTATTAACTTCTATCTACCACCGACCCGTTGTAGATATCGTTGTGGAAACCCTTACAGGTTACTGGCTGAATTTTGCCTCACGCCCTCCAGCGTATTTGTTACCAAATTACGCCTGCGTTGTTGGCTAAATTATCTTTCTGCACATTTGGTTGAAAGATAACTGAAAGATTTTCACTTTCTAGAAAAATAAGCTGCCAAGCACATTTATTTCGGTGAGTGCAAGGAGCATTGACATATTCACCGGGTGTTGCTAACGCCCGATTACTACGAATTCCAGCGTCATGGGGGTGAGTTGCAACCCCCAATCTGAACTAAGCTGCAGTTTATGAGATTAGCTTCGCCTTTCGGCGTTGCGACCCTTTGAGTGCAGCATTGCCGCGCGCGTGTAGCCCAGAGCATTTGGGACGTACTCACCTAACGTAGCCCACACCTTCCTCCTTGTTGCCAAGGCAGTCTGTATATTGAAAATTAAATATACATATGGGTCTCGCCTGTTACCTGATTTAACAGGTCATCTCACGACACAGGCTGACGTCGGCCATGCATCTCCTCTCAGCGTGTCAGGTAAGCCCTTCAGACTGACCTTCATTCTGCTGTCGGCTCTGGTGAGGTTCACGGTGTAGAATCTAATTGAACCGTACGCGTCACTCGTTGTAGTACTCCCCCGCCTATTCCTTTAAGTTTCGGTCTTGCGACTATACTTCCCAGGTAGCACACTCTACGCCTTCGCTACAGCACTGAAACCTCTCGAAGAGGCCCCAATGTTTAGTGTGCAGTGTTTACTGCTAGGACTACAGGGGTATCTAATCCCTTTTGCGCCCCTAGCCTTCATCCCTTACTGTCAGATCCGTGCTGGTAAGATGCCTTCGCTGTTGTTAGTCTAGACGGGATCAACCCATTTTACCGGTACCCCGACCATACTTCTTACCTCTCCCGGTCTCTAGCCAAGAAGTATCTCTTGCTCTTCGACCCTTAAGAGGCCGGATTTCACAAGAGACTTTCTAAGCAAGCTACGGATGTTTTAGACCCAATAATTGTGGTTGCGACTTGGACCGCTGGGATTACCGCGGCGACTGGCACCAGTCTTGCCCGGTCCTTATTCGTAACACTATTTACATGTCACAAAAGATTCTCAAATATAGAGAATCACTCTGGCTCGCCCTGTCATACTTTCGTACATTGCAGAAAATACCCGACTGCTGCACCCCGTAGGGCTGGGAGTAGTGTCTCAGACTCCCTCTCCGGGCCCCTTCGCTAAAAGCCCGTATGGATCATCGGCTTGGTGGGCCTTTACCCCGCCAACAACCTAATCCACCGCAGACCCAATCTATTGCAAATTTTGAGCGCCAACACATTCCAGTAGTCGGCGCCTATCCTTTCTTAGTCTCAGTTTCCCGAGGGTATCAAGGGCAATAGGGCAGGTTATCTACGTGTTACTGAGCAGTTCGCCTCCTTTCGGAAGACTTGCATGTCTAAGTCAAACCAGATAGCCGCAACCGCCAGCGGGATCAACTGGATTTCTAAAAATTCGTTAGAATTTTTATGAACTAGAAAACTGATGTTTTCTAGGTCTCAAATTTCTTCTTGTAAGTTGAAATTTGAGTTTTGAAAATCTTATCGATCTCGTATGCACTGGCAAGATTGCATTAATTATTATTATGAAAAATATTGAACATCTTTTTTACAAAATGTTCGTTCGCACTCGCTCCAAAAAATAAAGCATTTGTTTGAAATACTAATTAACCGATTGCATACATCATATCTTACTTTGCAATTGCCGAGAGATGAACCTCGACTATATAACGTAAGACACTCACGACGTGTTCCATCTTAATGACATGTGTTCCAAAATATAGTATATAAACCTTACTCTTAAGCAAGGTTTATGCATGTTATCTTCAATTAACTTTGAATAAAAGCTTCTAGGATTATTAAAAGATATAGTTTTATAAATGAAATTTTTCTCACAAAACCCCATGACTCGAGATTCAAGATTTAGGTTTTCAGGCTCATTAGATGTACGCGAACAAGCAGTTAGAGCGCTAGATTATTTAACTTCACAAAGTTTTCTCGGACTAGATGAGTCTTTACAACTAGAAGAGGCAAAAGATTACAGAGCAGAACTTCATGGTTTAATGTCTATAGCCTCACAAAATCCGACTACTTTAAGTTATCTACAGCTTTTAGGAACATATCTTGAATTATTTGAATAATTTTAGTTACATCATTAAATGCACAAGCAAAGCCATTCTAATATACAAACCGTTTTCGGCTTGCCGAAAATAAGCTACCCGATCATCTTTTTCTTCAGTTTCAAGAGGTAAAACAATTTCGTCTATCTTTGGAAGAGGATGTAAAATTCTAGCGTTTTTATTAAGTAAATTAAAATTGTTTTGATTAATGGTATATTTTCCACGTGCAGAGTTATATTCATCAAGAGTAATTCTTTCTTTCTGGATTCTTGTCATATAAACAATATCTACATTAGGTAAAACTTCATCCAAGTTTTTTTCCTCCCTATATGAAACTCCATGGCGAGAAAGATATTCTTTGATATCTTGTTTCATCTTTAAGTGTTCAGGAGATAAAAATATTATTTCATTCCCAGGAAATTTGCCTAAAAGGTAGCATAAAGAACGTGCAGTTCTTCCAGAAGCCAAATCTCCAACAATAGCAATCTTCAAGTTAGTAAGTCTCCCAGTTTCTTTCCAAATAGTATACAAATCAAGTAATGCTTGAGTAGGATGTTGTCCTTTGCCATCTCCTGCATTTATTACTGGAACCTTGCTTATTTCAGAAGCAATTTTAGCCATTCCTTCTTCATAATGCCTCATTACAATACAATCAGCATAATTTGATACAACGCGAATAGAATCTTGTAATGTTTCTCCTTTCACAGCACTAGAAAATTCGCGAGCATTTTCAGTTGTAACAACACTTCCCCCTAAACGAAGCATAGCAGTTTCAAAACTGAGGCGAGTTCTTGTTGAAGGCTCATAAAAAAGAGTAGCTAAAACTTTGCCCCTCAAAATAGGATCATAAATTTTATCCTTTCTAAATTCATCAGCGCGAGAAAATATGTCAAATATGATTTCAGGAGTAAGTTGTTGGGATTCAATAAAATGCTCCATCAAAATAAAATATATCTTTTAGAGTATAAAAATAAGATTAT
>VGKS01000004.1 GCA_016866935.1 Candidatus Pacearchaeota archaeon | reverse complement strand
CGGCAGGGGCATCATATGTTTTTATCTTTAAGAGATTGAACACACAAAAGTGAACACTAAATTCTAGATTTATTGAGAAAAGTCAGTCTAAGTAAATAAATTTCTTTCAGAGTAGCTCTCTTATAATATATTCATCAGTTAAGAATATAATTATCCCACTTACAAGGAAGACCATCTTTTTCATAAAACTCATGAGATTGCCACTTTTCAATAAATTTTTTATCATTGCAAATTCTTAACAATTGCGGAAAGAAGATTATTTCCTTGACCAAGGAGTTGGATGAAAAATTACCAAAAAGATCTGTCCCATTATATTGCCTATATTCTTTTTCTAGAAAGGCAAGACGTTTGCGACAGGTGAATTTTTCATCGTGACAATGTTCTAGAAATTCACTTATAACTAACTCTTTTTTATTGGAGAGTATCTTTTGCTTATTTTTAAAAATGACCCAAGCCAGAGGATTACTAAATCTAATTTCTTTTGATAGTTTATCGGCAATTATTTTTGATTGTGAATCGGACATATTCTTCAAAGATAAATATTTTTCATACTTGCTCATAAGAATATCAGATTCTTTTTCAGATTCAATAACTATTTTATTTGAAATATCTTGAAAATTGATAGTTTTCATAACTGAAATTGGTTGAGAAACCACGAATCTCACACTTTTATCAAAGCCATATTCTGAGCCAGATCTAACTAGAATTCCTTGCTCTGCAAGTTTATTTTTTATGTTATCACTAAGGTCTACCCCTTCAACAAATAAGTTTATTCCATGAACAGGAACTTTTGCTACAAATCCGGCTTCGGTTATTAAACGTATTAAAAAAGTCATTCTTTGTTGCAATATCTTAGTTGCTTTATCCAAAGGATATTCATTAAGTAAGTAAAGGGCAAGTTCGCTTTCAAAATGAGGAGTAATATCCAAAAGTTTTATTTTGTATTCCTGTAACTCTTTCGTTATATCTTCTGGAGCAACACCAAAACCAACACGAATACCTGGAACCCCAAATTCTTTGCTTAAGGTGTAAAGTCCAATCATCCTTTTTTTCAGAGTCGTATTCCTTAGAGGCAATAATGGATCTGCTTTTTGTATATGTTTTGTGAAAACAACATCAAAATCATATACTACAAAAACATTATTCTTATCAATTATATCTGCAAATTCATCAACATAGGCTTGAGTCAATAGAGGGGCAGTAGGATGATGGACATATAAAAAAGCCATATCTGTTTTGTGAGTCTCTATGATTATTTTAAGTGCATCAAGATCGAACAAACCATTTTTCTCAGAAGCTTCAACGACATTCTTCCCCATATTTCTAAAAAGGTCTTTATGTGATTTGTGTATATGTTCAGGAACGACCACAATCTCATTTTTGAAATAGGTGGAAAGGATTCTGTAAGTATTATAACTTCCTGAAGTTAGAAATAATTCTGATTCTTTTACTGACAGTTGTGAATGCTTTTTCAGAATATTGGAAAAAGCATTTTTCAATAAAGCTTCCTCTTTTGAATGAAAACCTGGATAACTTGTTATTGAATCAATTGTTTTTTCAATAAGCAGTTGTTTTTTGGTATTGTCCATCACTTCATCAAATAAGTTAAGGTTTCGTGCTGAAGCAAAATCAAAATTTTTATCCATGGGCCATATCTCTCCACCCTTTCGAAAGATTAGCATATCCAAGTTCATCATGGACTCGGGCCATATTTTGAATTGCGCCAGAATAAGTAGAAGAAAGAACTTTTCTTTTTGCAAGTCCTTCTAAACCTAATGCTCTATCTGCCATGCGTAAAAATATAGGTCCAACATGAGGCTCATAAAGAGGATATCCTTCACATTCCTGTGCCTTAAGTTTTGAAGCATAATCGAAAAAGGTAGGTACAACTCCTTCTCTAATCTGTCTCAGATGATGCTGGTCAACAAATTGATCAAAGGGTATTCCTTCTTCAGTTCCAGCTTTATGAAGCAGACCTGCAGCTAACCTCATACCCATAAGATTCTTGCGACTATGAGGTTCTAATGAAAGTTGATCTAGTGCTTCAAATCTAATATCATTATACCTTACAAGTATCATTCGTAGAGGAGAATCATCTCCGTGATCTTTGTAAATCTGGCATGCTACTTTATAGGCTGGATCAATCGGTGTGAAAGTATATGTTATTTCTCCATTTGCCCTGATAGGGACTTCTCCTTGAGAAGCATCATACAATTTGCTAAATGCCAGCGTCTTATCTTTCAAGCTAGCAGTAGAGATTAACTCCTGAGGCTTATAATCTACGGGAATTCCTAGTGCACTTCCAATATCTCCTGGCAGAGGCCTCTCGGAAATAAGAACAATATATGGAATTTGATCAGACGTACCATGAGGCGATGGATTAATTTCTAGATTTCCACGTTTAATATCAAATTGTAATCCAAATTGAGGTAATGGACCCTTTGCTCTTTCAACTAAACCACTTTTAGCGATACCTTCCAATCCTCTTGTTATCTGTTCTAAGCTGAGGCCAGGATTAATCACTCTCATGACGATAGAATAATGTTCACCATGCGGATCACTTTCAATTGGCGTAAAAAATCCAGATTGCATGCCTTGAAGAGACCATCGTGGTTGCCTTTGAAGGGTCTGATATGAGAAATCATTTCTACCTACGGCAATTATGTTCGCTGAAGGGTTTTTTCTTTTTAATTCTGCTTCCAATTCACGCGGAATTTGACCATTAGAGAAAGTTACTCCAATAGTGCTAGCGCATTGTAATCCACTTTGAAAGGTAGTTCTTACCTTATCGCTATTATAATCTCTATGTGAAACTAACATGAGAACATGATTAATATCTAGGCCTCTGTTCTTTGCCGCTTCAACTGCAATTAGTGGGTGCATATTACCTGGCGGTTCTATGAAAACCATATCATACGGTTGATCTCTTACCGCAGTTGTAAGCGCTTGTTCCATATCGGCTAATGTTGGACAGCACACGGAAGCAAAAGAAATACCCTTTGCAACCCCTGAGCCAAGAGGAAATCGCAATCTATCCGGTGCAAGATTGGCACTTTCAGCTACAATTGCCCCAACCCTTCCTTCTAAAGAAAGAGCTCCTGGAATCATGTTGCTTATAGCAGTTGTTTTTCCTGATGCGTAGGGTCCTGCCACAATAGTTGCTTTCATTGTACATTTTCTCCTTTTCTTTTATTTCTATAATTATTAGTAAATCTAACCACCAAGGGCAGACCTAAAGCCCCAGCCAATGTCTTTCCAGATAAAATTATTTTTTCTTTACTCATAAATAGGAGGAGCCGTAAACGAAATGCATAAGTTCACGGCTTAACAATTCGGATTTAATTCATTATTAAAAGCTTATTGATTGAGATTATCAATAAGGAATTTCAAATAAATCCCATCAAAATACCAAGTGAGCCTAGAACGCGACACACTACATACTAATACAAGTTATACAAAGATTTATAAGTAAGGAATTTCTTACTTTATTATGGATATTAAAATAATAAAGGTTACAGATAAAGGACAAATATCTTTACCTATTGGTATGCGTCAATCTTTAGGAATTAATCAAGGAGATGATTTAATTGTAACTAGAGCAAATGATTCTGTAATAATAAAAAAAGTTAAAAAAGATGACTTTAGAGATTTACTAAAGCATTCAGAAAGTGTTGCTAAGAAGTTATGGGATAATGAAGAGGACGAAGTTTGGAATGATGTTTAAACAAGGGGAAATAATAATTGTTCCATTTCCTTTTTCTGATCTAAGTAGTATAAAGAATAGACCTGTTCTAATTATTTCTAAATCAAACAATTCAGAGGATATCATAACTTGTGGTATTACTTCTAATCTAAAAGATTCCAAAAATTCTGTATTGATAGATGATTCTAGTCTTGAATATGGCAAAATACCTAAAAAGAGTTTGATTAAAGTTGATAAATTGTTTACTTTAGACAAATCTATAGTTAAAAAGAAAGTAGCTAGAGTAAATAAAGAAACATTTAATCAAGTGAAAAAAGTATTAGATTCCTTGTTTTGAAATAAATCCCATGCCGATGCTCACTGAACCCAGAACTCAGTAATGGCATTTCAATTTCAGACCACATTCACTTCCTATTCAAAAGAATAACTTAGAATTCGTAAATATTCTTCCGATGACCTATTTTTAATATCTTTATTTCTTCCTCAAACAATTCAAATAAAACTCTATAATCTCCAATCCTTAACCTAAATGATGTCTGTCCTTTAAGTCTCTTTATATCTTTTGAAAAAGGATCATCTTCAAGTTCTTTAATCTTTTTTATAATCCTAATTGCTAAGAGTTTGTCCATCTTTCTTAGTTCTAATAAGGCTCTTTTCTCATAGCTTATTTTGTATTTCATATACCAAACTCTTTTTCAATATCTTCCTGGCTGACAAAGTCTTTACTATTCCTTCTTTCAGATAGTTCTTTCTTGGTTTGCTGATTAATATCTAAGTTGTCTTCAAGCATATTTTCAATTACCTCATTATAGGTTTCTTTCTCAAAGAGTCTCATTTTTTCAAGAGCTTTCTTTACATGATCTGATATTTGTATTGTTGTTGCCATTTTGTTATAGCAGATTATAAGTAGCTATAGTATATAAATATTTTGATAACTGTGATTATTCCCTTTGTCACGTATTGGTGGTCGGCATCTTTTTATGTGGTTTCAGCCGAGTTACTCTCCTGGAGATGAGGGTCCTGGTGCTGCTTAACCGCTAAATATTTATACAGACTTGATTTTAATTTTTGGATAAAAATGGTGAATTTGGTATTTATTGCTATCGTAATTCTGGCTGTATTTCTTTTCTTTAAGATTACTTCATTTAGATATGAAAGATGGTGGACTTATCTTATTGCTATATTGTTGATATTTGTGCTTTTTTCTTTCTTTAATGTTACTAAGGCTAATGATATAAATTTAAACTCCTTTGAAGGGTTTGTTTCTGGAACTAAAGCTTATTTTGTATGGCTCACAAATTTTGGTAAGGCAACTGCTTCTATAACTGGAAAGGCTACTTTGGGATGGAACGTTACAAATATATCTGCTTAAAATGAAACTTGCTTTAATTGTTATGAAGGTATTTATTATAGGAGCTTTACTTATAATTAGTAACCAAGGTCTTGCTATGAGTGTAAGTGAAAATAGAGACCATTTCTTAGTTGAATATTCTTCTTGGATTAATCATTTGTTTCAAAAGACTTTGTCTATTGCTAGTTATGTGATTAAGAATGAGTGGCTGCCTGAAACAGGGGATGATTAAAGCCTCCGCCGAGGATTGAACTCGGGACCCCGTCCTCATTGTTTGCCACTTTACTGCTTTCTACTCTCTTGCTCGACCCTTCTCACGGGCTCGAAGACTCGCTATGGAGTAGCAAGTACCAAGGACGTACTCTACCACTGAGCTACGGAGGCTTAATTTTATTTTATTGTTTTTGTGTTTTAAACGTTTAGGTGGGTTTTTATACTGATTATTTTAATAAGTTTTATGAAATTGTCTGAATTTAAGAAAGTTTACGAACAACTTAATGTAAAACATTCTCTTCCATCATTTGATAATTTGAATACTGACTTTGATATAGGAAAAATAAGAAGAGACTCTGGAAATTTAATTAGAGATATAAGAAGAGTGATGATGGAAAAGATAGTTTATTATGTAAGGCTTGTAGAGGTTATGATTAATCCGTCTCAGGCTTCTCCTATAATGCTTATGCTTCTAAAAGAAATAAATTTGGAAGATAGAAAAATCATAGACTCTGTTATGAACTCATTTGTAGAACTAGAAATAGCTTCTCATAAGCTTGATGTTTTATCTAACGCTAGCGAGGAATCTAAATTAATTAATAACATTAATTCTACTTGGAGTAAGAAAAGAGACGATGTTATGTATCTTGTTAAGATATTAGAGAAGAATCTACGAAATAAATCATCGAGTATTAATAGAAAGAGTAGAGATTATTTTAGTTAAAAGAATTATAAATTTCTTCTAAAGATATTTCAGCTATAGATAATGGCATGTTTAAGTTATTGTTTTTTAGCGTTTCTGGATGAACTTCTCCAAAATAGCCTATTTGTTTATTATTAACTAGAATTGCACAAGTTCTTCCTTCTATTAATTCAGCTTTGGTTATTTCCTTTATTTTATATTCAATATTAAGCATTTTTAATAAATAATCTATGTTTTTCTTGATGTCTGTCGCATTTGCTGGAGTTATACCCAGTATCAAATTATCTTTTTCATCTATGCCGTTTTCTTTTTGAGAGTTTTTATTGAATACTCTTCCTATTTCGAATAATTTCTGTGGATATTCACTATCTTTGTTTTCAGATAATACTCTTAATGAGGGAACTAAAAGATTAGGTCTTAAGTGTTTATATTCATTTTTTGAGTCTAATAGCTCTAGAGATTCTTTTAAATTATATTTTTCAACTTCATCTTGTTTTATTAAATGATATGTTGATATTTCCAGCATACCTAACCCAACTAATATCTCAGACATTTTTCTTTTAATTATACTTTCTTTTGATTCCTCACCAGCTGTAGATATATTAGGAACTTCTGGAATTAGGTTTTCATAACCGTATGCAATTGCTATATCTTCTATTAAATCAACTTCATGCAATATGTCTATTCTGTAGCATGGAGATTCTACAATTCCTTTTTTATATGAGTGTCCCATCTTTTCTAGAAGCTTTTGGATCTGGCTTTCGTTTAAGTTAAGGCCCAATAGTTTGTTCACATTATTTATAGAGATTTTTGTTTTTTCTTTCTCTAAATTAGGAGATTGACATGAGGTTTCATCCATTATTTCTATTGGATGTATTGTGCCTCCTGACTCTGCAAGGGATGTTGATATTATGGCCAGAGTTTTTTCTACAGCATTTTTATCATGGCCGGTGCATTCAATAAATAACTCTTTAGTACTTAACTCAATTTTTCCTGCAACTTCCGAGTTTATTATTGGAGGCATAGATAAAATGTTCTTACTTGAATCAATAAATATTGGATATTTTTTAAGATCTTTTAGAAGATGTTCATATTTTCTGCCAGTAGGGTGTATTGTTAAGATATCTTTTGCATTTAGTTCTTTTTCCATGCCTAATGGCTTGAAGACTATTTCCTTTGGATCTCTTGCTTCATATTTTATTGGAAAACTTATCTTTTCCAAAGGATAGACTCCTATTGCTATTTTTTTTCTGTTTCTACCAAGAGTTGTTGCCAGTTTTTCTTGGAGATTTATTAAATCTTTTAGTCTTTCCTCATTAAAGCTTAATTTTTTTACAACTGCGCATGAAACATAAGGTCTTGCTTCCTTTACAGACTTATCAATATATAACTTGAAATTATTTTCTGACTTTTTTAAATTGTAGTCTGAATTTGATTCCTTGCCGATAAACTTTTTAAAAGAACGAAGATATCCATCAAGCGAAAGAAGGTCTGGTCTGTTTGCGAATATTTCTATTTCTATTGTTTCTTTTGTTACATTTTCAAGAGGAGTTCCAAATAGAGTTATCTTTTCCTGAATTTCAGGAGTCAACTTTACTTGTTTTTCAAATTCTTTTCTGGAAAATATTATGTTTGTCATTTTATTTAATTAGAATATTGTGGTTTCTAAGATAATCTATATCATTTTTGTACAATTCTCTCAAATCTTTTATTTTGTGGGCTTCAAGCATTAGACGGTCAAATCCTGGACCCCATGCAAGGACTGGAAGAGTTGTGCCTAAGAGTGGTATAGTGACTTCTGGACGGAATATGCCTGCACCTAATACTTCAACCCATTCTTTTCTTTCTTCATTCCAAATTGATGCTTCTAAAGATGGTTCTGTGTATGGGAAGTAAGAAGGTTGAATCCTTATTTTATTATAACCCATTTTTTTTGCA
Source organism: Candidatus Pacearchaeota archaeon (assembly GCA_016866935.1). Taxonomy (GTDB): domain Archaea; phylum Nanobdellota; class Nanobdellia; order Pacearchaeales; family GW2011-AR1; genus SICU01. The sequence continues at coordinate 31,190 of VGKS01000004.1, read as the reverse complement.
AATTCTTTCAGATATCCTATTAAGTGTCTGAAATTTGCATTAGGGTCTATAACTATTCCTTCTGCTTGATTGAACTCGAAGATGTGTTTCCAGTCCACTGTTTCGTTACGGAATACTTTATTTATTGAGAAGAATTTTGCTGGCAAGTCTTGTTTTTTTAGAGTAGATAATTTCTTTGATGAAAGGCAAGTTGTATGAGTTCTTAGCATTACTTTCTTACCGTCTTTTTCCTGCCATTTATATCCCCATCCTTTACTATTATCTACTCCTTCTTCATGTGCTTTTTTTACAGAATCCACTAATTTTTGATTTGGAAGTTTACCTTCTACTCCTTTAATGAAAAATGTGTCTTGCATTTCTCTCACTGGATGGTCTTGAGCGGTGAAAAGAGCATCAAAATTCCAAAAACCATTTACTGTAAAATCTCCAGTCATTTCTTTGAAACCAAGTTCAAGCCATATTTTTTTACCTTGTTCTATTGATTGATTAACAAAGTGTTTTTTACCTCCGTAAATTGAAGGTGTCGGAATGTTGAAGTCGTATCTTCTGAACTTTTTATTTCCTGTCCAAGATTTTATTATTTCAGGATTTACTTCTTCTATTAATTCAGATATTATTTTTTTACCGGCTATCGATTTTCCTGATTCGGTCAATACAAAAGATATTTCTTTTGTTTCTAATATTTCTATTATATCTTTTCTGCTTTTTAGAGAGTCTAATGCTAATTTTTCTTTATCAGATAACTTTTCTATATCTATGGGTAATTTTTCTATTAATAGTTCTTCAACAAACTTTTTTGAACATTCTTCTTTTGACGCTAAAATCTTTAATTTACCATTTTCAAGGTTAATAAGTGCTTTTTTCTTTAGTGCTCCCAGAGCTGCTTTGAACTCATTATCTGAAAGTTTTGATATGTTTTTTATTTCTTCTAGATTTTTATTATTATTTTCTTCAATACTAATAAGGAGTTTTCTTTCAGGCAAATGATTTTTTTTATAATGTATTCCGTTTACTGCTAAGTCTATCACTTTATTTATTTTTTGATTTAGTTTTAGAAAGCCTTTACTTTCAAGAAATCCTAAGGCTCTTAGAACTGTTGTTTTGTCTAAACCTGACTTTTTTACTATTTCTTCTACGCTTGCGTGGATATAAGGTATTATTGCTCTTTCAATGTTGGATAATGAGTCTATAATTTTGTCCATATTATTTTGTGTTTACCTGTATTAAAAAACTATTGTTTCCTCTATTTGAGAAGTTGACGCTCCGAGTCCCAAAAGGAAGTCTTTTGCAGCCTGAATACTTTTATTTTTTATTGCTATTTTTGTTCTTGACTTTCTGCATATTATTATATTTTGAATTATTTTGACTAGCCTAGATGCTTTTTCCTTTGGTTCAAGTTTAGATATTTCTTCTAATTCTATTCCTATAGCTATATTATTTTTTACTGCTATTTTTGCTAGTACGTGATTTAGTCCACTGTCTTCTTGTCTTATTTTATCTTTTCTTTCACCTTTCTCTACTGATAAAAGAATATCAAACTTTCCATATTCCAATATTTTTCTATTGAAATTGTCATTTTGAGCCATAACTATTCTTGGGTTTGGTTCTTTTTTCAAGAATCTTTTTACTTCTTCTAGGTTTTGATTATTTATCATCCTTCAATTGTTGTTCCTTTGAATTTTTTATTTTTTATTAAATTCTCAAGACTTTTGATATCTTTTCCTATAATATATGTTTTTATTTTATTCTTTCTTATTATTATTGATGCTTTCTGATCAAGTACAAAATGCTGTCCCGGTTTATATTTTATACCCAATGCTCTTTTTTCAAATGATTTCCATGATATATTTGGAATAAACTTAGCATTTTTATTTTTTATAGGGTTATCAGAATAAAGCCCTGGAACATTCGTTATATTTATGAATCTAGTTTTTAGGTAGTTTGCTATTTTTGCCGCTGTACTGTCAGATGTCTGATTTGGAGCGTATCTAAGAGCACCACAGAATACTATATCTTTCTTAGATAATAGCTCTTTGATTTGTTTCATATCCATAGGTAGTTCTTTGTTAGCAGAATCTCCAAATATCTGCATCATTATTCTTGCATTCATTCTTGTGACTGCTATTCCTGCTATAGACTGTTCTTTCTTACTTTTATGCTCTTTTTCTAATAAGGTAATATACTCTCTCGCTACGAATCCTCCTCCACAGACTACTACAAATTTATACTTGTTTTTTAGCTTTAGAATTAGTAATTTGAATTTATCAAGCCATATAGGATCTATTTTTTCCGGGACTATTAGACTGCCCCCAAGGCTTAAAATAATAACCTCTTTCATATTATTTTCAAGTAAAATCTTTATTTAATACTTGTTGAAGCTTTTATCTTTAAATTACGTTGATTTTTTAGAGACTCTGAGCTATCTATATGCAAAGCTTTATATATGGCTTAACAATTTTTTTTCTATGAAAGGTATAAAGTTAGGCTTTTTAATAGTCTCTTTGACTTCTTTATTTTTAATTGTACTTTTTAATTCATTTTCTATTGCTCAGGATAGCTCTGATGTAGCTTTTATTGATTCTAGCATTTATCCAGAATTTGAAAAAAGCGATAAAGTATCAGTTATAGTTAAATTAGTTGATAATGTGGGATCTAATGATATTAATAAGATAAAAAAGGCATCTGTTATCAATATTAAGGGTTTAGCTGATGAAATGTCTGTTTTTAAACAAGGTTTTGAGATAGTTTATGAATACCCTGCTTTTAATTCGCTTTCCGCAATGGTTAGCAGAGATTCTCTTGAAGCTTTGGGAAACAGCGATTTGGTTGAAAGTGTAAATTTAGATGATGTTTTATATACTCAATTACAGCAAAGTTTACCTTTAATAAACGCAACTCAAGCTTGGAATGTTGTAGTTGGAATGCCTTATAGCAATTTAACTGGTAACTTGACAGGTGCTGGTTTGCCTGTTTGTGTTATAGACACTGGTGTCGATTATACTCATCCTGCTTTAGGTGGAGTTTATGGTACTAAAGTTTACTCAGGATATGATTTTGTAAATAACGATTATGACCCCAGGGATGATAATGGGCACGGAACTCATGTGGCTGGAATAATTGCTGCAAATGGTATGATAAACTCAACTACTTGGATTAAAGGAGTTGCGCCTGATGCTAGAATTATTGCAGTTAAATCATGTAATGCTGCAGGAACATGCCCTACTTCAAGTGTTTTGGCTGGATTGAATCATTGTTTAACCGTAATTAACCCTGGTAAACTTGCAGCTATATCTATGAGTTTAGGTAACTTAATGAACCATAATTCTTCTAATTGTCCTACTACTTATAATGCTGCGATAAATACTGCTTTTGCAAATGGAGTTCCCGTTGTTGTAGCTTCAGGTAATCAAGGTTTTAAAAATGGAATATCTTATCCTGCTTGTTCTCCGAATGCAACTTCTGTTGGTATGACTTACGATGCTTCGACACTTATTAATATGGGGTGGAATGTCTGGAATGGGACTTGTACTGATAGTTCAATAGTAGCAGACAAAGTATCTTGTGCTTCAAATTCTGGTTCTAATTTAGATTTGATGGCTCCTGGGGCTAGGATAGATTCAACAGCTTCTTCGGTTGGCCTTGCTTGTCATGTCCTAATTTCAAATCCTTTAGTTTCCAGATGTAGTGGAACATCAATGGCGACTGCGCATGTTTCTGGTGCTATTGTTTTAATGAAACAAAAATATTTCACTCGTCTGGGGAATGTTAATTCATATACCTCTATTAAGTTAGAATCTTTGCTTAAGGGTAGCGGGATACCTGTCGTTGACTTAGGAAATGGTTTGACTTTTCCTCGTTTGAGCCTTAATCGGGTTCTTTAGTTTACGTTTAACTTATTTTAATTAAATACAAATAGGTTTAATAAGTATTTTTTCTATTATTTATTATGTTTGGAAAAGAGAATGATGGATTTTTTAATATGCATGCGGTTTCTTTTCTTACCGTGGCTGTCTTTTTGACTGCTTTTTCTATTGCTTATGCTGATTGGTGTGTTGCAAAAATTACTGGTCTTGGAACGGATGACGAAGATAGTGATTCTGGATCTAAAACACCTATTGTTGCAGATTCAGATTCTCCTCCTAGTCAAGTAGTAGAGGTGGTTTCTGAAATTGCAAGGACTGCTGGTGGAAGTGCTCAGTATGCTCAAAGTGTTAGGGAAATAATTTCTACAAAACCTGCTAGTGAATCAGACCTTATTAGATTTAAGGCTAAGTTAGAAGAGGCTAGAAAAGCAATTCGTACCTCTTACAAATATTCTTATGATGCTTCTTCTAAATACTCTTCCTACGTTCTTAATGAGTATCAGGAAAAAATATCTATTAGTCTAGCAACTATTGAAAAACAATTGAGGGAAATAGATAGCCTTCTTACGACTACTGTTGAGGAAAGACTCGAGAAGCAGATTAACCAAGCTGTTTGGACTTTGAATCATGACGAAGAGGTTAAAGGATCTTTAGCAATTCTTGAGGATTTTGGTACTGGAAGCCCATTAATTGTTGTTGGAAGTGATACTATCTCGGAACAGTATGATTTAAGAATAACTCTTCCTGGATTGATAGAGATTCCTTTGGGACAAAGAAGATCTTTTGATTTGACTGTTACAAATCAAGGTCAGGCCCAACTTAATAATTGTATAATTAAGTCTAGCGGAGAATATGCTTTCTGGATACATAATTGGGTTGGTTTTAGTTCTAGTGTCGGATTTAATTCTTTGGCCCCTGGCGCATCAGGGAATTACATAGTTAACTTATTTCCTGGTGGTGAGGCTTTTGTGGGTCAAGTTGAGACCATTGATTTAGTTGTTAATTGTAATGAAGATAGCGATGGGTTTACTCTAGGTATTCGTATAATTCCCGGTGATGGTCAGACTCAGACTGGCTCAACAGGCCAATTGACTCTTACTCAGATGGCTTGGCTTTTACAAAATTATCCTATTACTGAATTGACTTTTGACTGTCAAGAGATAATATCTGATTGTATGTCTTATAATCCTAACACGTGTGGACAACACTCTCCAACATATTTATGTGCTGCTAATCAAAACTGCGAATCTTTTGAAAATGAATGTCTTATGAGTAATTATATCTTGAGCCAGAGTTTTTCATCTTTCTATAATTATTATGTTTCTCCTTATTACTATATGTCTTATCAATGCCGAGAGGATGTTGAAGTTTGTTCCAGAAATCCTAGCGCTTGTCCTAATTATATTAGACATTGTGCTTATGGTTTTTATAATGAACCTGGAGTAAATCCATTTTCGCACCTTGTTAGTTGTGTTCAATATATTGCATCATGTTTGAGTCCTGAATCTGGAACACAACAAGGTTCGAATGCTCAAGGCTCTTCTGGAGGAAGTAACATAGGAATTATTTCTGCTCCTCAAATTCCATCCCAACAAACACAAGCTGGGGGATTGTCACAATGTCGAGGTAATAGGGTTTGTGAGAATATTATTCTTAGTGGTTCTTGTTTCTATCCTAGCATGGTTGCGGCCTTAAATCTAGATCTTGTTGATTTTGGTGGTTCTGGAGTTAACCCATTAACTGGAGAAATATGTTATATTGATAAATCCGATCTATATATAAGACCTTTTATATTAGAAGAACCTAATATTTCTATTTTAGGGCCACATGGACATGGAAATGTTACTCCTAATAGCATTATTTCTATTTATTTTCAGAGTCCTAATTCCGAGAACTTTAGAAATTATGTTGCCGCAGTGGTATATAGTCTAAATGGTCATTTGACTTTTAATTTCTTGAATTCCCCTGACTATAATGGTCTAGAGGACAGAATACGTGAACTAATTCAGAGGTTGTTGTATGGAAGTGATGATGTATCTTATATTACTGGCATGTCTTTACAACGAGCTGAAGAAATAGTGGGGCAATCAAATTCTATTCCTTGGATTTTATGGATAATACTACTTGTGATGGTCATTTGTTTCGTTTTGTTTGGAAATACTTTGTCTCCTTACAATGAGAGGCTTATTTCCTCAGGGAAGAAAGCTTTGAACAAAAATGATTATGCTTTAGCTATTCAAAATTACAATACTTTGGCCTCTTCTTATTCTAATGACTCTAAAGTAAAACAGGATGCTTTAGAATATTTAAGGAGAATAAAGGAAAGAGTTGGAAGTAGTAAGATTAATTTGGAGTTTTCAGGCAAAGGTGAATTACCTAGAATTAAGACCAATAATTCTGTTGGAGTCTTTAGTGATTATTCTCGCGTTCATAAAATGATTGAACATGCATTACATGATTTAAGAAATAATCCTAAACTTGTTAAATCAAGAATGCATTTAATTTCCCAAGAATATAGAAGATTAAATCTTAAGGATAAGGAAAAGCTTGCTTCGAGTTATGAATCTTTAGTCTATAAAGTCAGAAATTTATAATTGTTCTGAATTTGATACTGGTAAGAGTTCACTTATGTCTAATCTTGCTGTAGCAAATCCTGCATATATAGTTAGGTTTTCTATCTAGGTTATTGGCGGTACTTGTATTATTGCATTCCAATAAAAATTTTCACTTTTGTTTTGGTTTTGATTCATTTTCTCGCATTTCTTTGATGTCTGACAAACTTATCTCCTACTCTTGTCTAACTTTAATTAACTTTAGAAATTCTTCCATTGCAGATAATTGTTCTTCAGTAACTTCTGACTCTGTTACTATTGAATCAGTATCTTGAGCTCCTTCTTTTTCATTTTTTTTGAATATGATTTGTCTTCTGCTGAATAAACTTGACTATATTTACTTTCTGATATTTTATTGCTTTCTGACTTTTTTTCAGATTCTTCAGAACCCGAATCTTCACTAATGATGAATTCATCTTGAGTTAAAGCAAAAACTGTTAGCAAAAGTGTAGCTACTATTGTCAAAATTACTAAACTCTTTGTTAACTCTTTACTCATTTTTTGATTATGTCTTCTTTGTTTTTAAGTATGGTTGTTCTTTGCTCTCTAAATTATTAGTTCTTGGAAAGGTTTCTTCTTTTGAATTATAAATCTGGGACCAAGAGTTTCTGATAAAACTGCAGTTATTACAAGATCATTTAGAGCTGCTTTTATTCTTCCGTTTATTACAGGTATTTTTGTTTTTTGAGAGAATTCCGCTATTACATCATATATTTCTTCTATTGACAAGTTTATTTGAGTGTTTTGATTCATTCCTGCTTTCTTGACAGATAGATTAGTGTCAGATCCGTTACATTCTATTTCATTTACATAAGGATCTTTTAGCAAGATGTTTAATTTTTCGGTTGCAGATAATTGGCTTTGAATAGAATAATTTATTTTTGGTCTTTGAACTTGTTTATTTAAATTAATTTGAGGTTGTTGGACTTTTTTTATTTGTGGAGGCACAAACTTAGGAACTTCTATCTTATTTTCAGTCTTTAATTCTTTTTTTAAAATTGAAGATTGCATTAAATTGTAGTTTTCTTTTACTTTTTTTTCATTTACCTGATTTTCTTTTATCTCTAATATTGTATGGTTTGGTGCTTTTGCATCAAGTATATTCTTTACGAATTCAATCAAGAATAATTCTGCTATATCTCTCATTATATTTCTTCTATCTCTGCTGTAGAAATTGATTGTTGCATTTCCTGATTCTGAGGTTTAAATGAAGGAGGTTTTCCCATGTCTGCGCTTGGATTTTGGTTAGATACTCCATATACTCTTTCTCTCATTTTTTCTTCCATTAACGAAAGTCCTTTAGCAAGAAGTTTATTTTGATCAAGAAGTTTGTCTATTTTGTCTAAAAATTCTTTATCTTTTTCAGTGTTTTGCATACTTGGTTGCTTAGCAAAATTCCTTGCTGCTAATTCAAACAATACAAGGAGATTCTCTATTTGGTTAGAGAGTTTGTTAAATTTCTCCGCTAGATTAACATGAACTTTTTGTAATTCTACTAAGCTCGATATTGTTTGTTCTTCTAAAGTGCCTCTTGGTATTGTAATAGAATGAGAATGATTGCGTCTTTTATGGGCATGTTTTGGTCTAGTTTTATGGTGTTTTACAACTGTCTTAGTTACAGTAACATCAACCTTCTTTTTAGCCATGTATTATATTCGTTATTGTTATTTATAAAGGTTTATTGTTATTTTAAATATAAGGAATTGTGTAATTTGTAATTGATAAAGCTTAAAACGGCTTCTTTATTGAGATAAATGGAGATTGGGTGCGTCGTTCAATGGTAGGATATCTGGCTCCAGCCCAGCAGACGGGGGTTCGATTCCCTCCGTGCCCATATTACCTTCTCTTTAATTGTTCAATTTCTTCCCAGCTTATGGCACAGCCTTTAAACTTTGTTGCGTACAATAGTGCTTCTAAAGCATGTTTATCTCTGATTTCTATAAACCTTTTTTTGTAAGCCATGAATACTATTTCGCTTGATCTTATGAATCTGAATTGTTTTGTATTTTCTAATTCTGTTGTATTAAGAGTTATGTTTCTATGCAATTTACTCGACATTAGGTCTCTCAAGTTTTCTGGTTTTTCAAACAAAATTCTTGTTGTTCTTTCATCTATTCCTATTATATTCTCTACTCTTTTTTTATTTAGCAAAGAGCTTACTGCAATACACGATATCTCAGCTACACTTACTACTTCTATAAAATGATTGTCTGAACGGATTACAGAGTTTGCTATTTTAAGCCAGCGTTGAGTTTCACTTTCTATTTCCGCTTGTGCTAGTCCTATATCTGTAGCGAATTTTATGACTCCTTTTTCAATTAGTTCTTTTATTCTTAACGCCCCTAATTCAAATCTTGGAATATGACTTGGTCTGTCAACTACTTCTTGATACACATAATTTGTTATTGCAATTGTTATTCCTTGTTTGTGTATTTTTTCGTATATCTCTAATAAACCATTCATTGAGAGATTTATTATTGGACCCGCGTCGAGAATTAGTACTTTCATTTTAACTCCTTTTTCATAAACAGTTTAGCATCTCCGTTTGGATAATTATTTCTTTGTATTTTATATACATAAAATCCAAATTTATTATATAAGCTAATTGCTGTAAAATTTCTTGCCCATACTGCTAATCTTGCCTGATTATATGACTTTTTTATTTGAGAGATAATAGCAAACATTATCTCCTTACCATATCCTTTACCTTGATATTTCTTTTTTATACCCATAAAATCAATATCGGCAATTTTATTCTTTATGGTAATTACAATATAACCAACCGCTATATTATTTTTAAGAAGATAATATGTTTCTGCTCCCTTTCTTTTTAAACTACTGATTATATGCTTTTTTAAATCTTTTTCATTATCATTCCATCTATATCTGCTTTCTACTGCTATTTGAGTTAGATTATCTATATTTTCCAATGTAGCTTTTTTCATAATCATTTGAAGAAGTCCATTGCAATCTGCACCCTGGATTTTGCATCTATTGTTTTATTTAATTTAATTTGAGGGTTTTCTTTTTCCCCAATATATTCTGAAAGTTCCCATGGTGTTACTCCTAGGAGTTTTGTTGTTTTTGCTAGAGATATGCCATGTTCATAAACTTTAGATGCTTTGTTTATTGATGCTTTTCTCAGAAGTTCTTCTATGAGTGGTTTGATATCTTGAGATAAATTCTCTATATAGTGTTTTGTTTTACCAAGGAATTTAATAAATTGAGAATGTTTGTTTCTTTGTATTGCTATAATTGAAAGAGAAAGAAGATTGCTTACTTCTTTTATAAAGTGATTCCAGTTTTTTATATTTATTTTGTCTTTTCTTTCTACTATTTTGCTTAATGTATAAATTATAGTAGATACAAGAATATAATCTGTATGTTGGTAAACTGAAGCTGCATGAATCGTTCTACCTGATAAATCTCTTAGTTGTTTGGTATCTTCTTGCTCTAAAGCGTAACGAGCTCTTGTAAGAACATCTATGACATGTGCTGCCTCTTCCATATTATATGTTGGCTGGAAAGATTAATATACCTTACTTATTTTTGTTTTATATGCAAGTGATTTTAGATAGCAGTTTTATTATATCTTGCGTTAGAGATAGAATAGACTTTCTTACCCAATTAACTGAACAAGGTTTTAGTCCAGTCGTTCCTAAGGAGGTTTTTCAAGAGATGAAAGATTTGAGAACAAGTAATCGTTCTTCTCGAGAAGACAGAATAGCCGTGGATGTTGCTCTTGAAATGTTAGAGAAAGGAAATGTAAAAAAAATAAGCTTAGGAACTGGAAGAGTTGACGAATCTTTAATAAAAAAAGGGCAGCAAGGAATATTTATTGCTACCTTAGATAATGGAATAAAGAAGAAAATAACTAAGAAGATAGTTATATTTAAGGCTCAAAACAGGGTTGGTGTTGAGTCTGGTGCCTGATTTTGTGAATCTTAAGATTTAAAAACCATGTTTTTCTCAAGAACTTATGTTTTATGTTGCTGAAGTTGAAGATCATGTTCGTGTTGAGCCACGTCATTTTGGTTTAGCTACTAAGGATGCTGTTGCTGAACAACTTGAAGAGTCTTATGTTAAAACAATGCATAAGGAGCTTGGATTTGTTATTTCTGTAATTGGTGTTAAGGAAGTTGGAGAAGGAATAATTATTCCTGGAGATGGAGCAGCTTATTATAAATCATTATTTACAGTTTTAGTTTGGAAACCAGAGCTTCATGAACTTGTTCCTGGAGTAATAAAAGAAATTACAAACTTCGGAGCATTCATGCAGATAGGACCTACACAAGGAATGATTCATATTTCTCAAACAATGGAAGACTTTGTATCTTTGAGTAAGACAGGAAACTTACAAGGTAAAATGAGTAAGCGTTCTTTGAATGTTGGAGATAGTTGTTTAGCAAGAATTGTTGCTATTTCATACAAAGGTGGGGAGCCTAAGATTGGATTAACAATGAGACAGCCTGGGCTTGGAAAAGTTGAATGGCTTGAAGAAGCTAAGAAGAAGGCTGTTGTGGCTGCCAGAAAGGCTGAAAAAGGCGAATCTGTTGCTAAAAAAGGTAAGAAGGAGAAGAAAGAATAAATTAAACACATGGGTAAAGAAAAAGCTTGTAAAAATTGCAGAATGGTTTACGAGGGTTCAAGTTGTCCTAATTGTCAAAGCACGGATAGTGTTGATGGATTTAAAGGGAAGATAACAGTTATTGATCCTGAGAACTCTGAAATTGCTAAGAATATTGGTATTAAAGGAAAGGGAGTTTACGCGGTTAGATTAAAATGAAATTCACATTAAATAATTACAATACTTTATTGCACAGACATGATGTTATTGTTAGGAATGTTTACCCTTCAAATCCTGGATATAATACTGTAAAAGAAGATGTTGCAAAACATTTCAAGAAAACTGTTGATTGTGTTGCTTTGAAATCTGTTAAGGGGAGTTTTGGAAGCAACGAATTTGTTATTGAAGCTAGAGTTTATGATTCTGCTGAGAAATTGGCCGAAATAGAACCTAAGCCTAAGGTAAAGAAGGAGGGGGCTAAATAATTAAACATGAGTGAAAGAGAAGGCGGGACAAAGATGAAGGCTGGTGAGGGTGGGAAGAAACCTCATAAGAATAAGCCTACTAGTGAAAAGTATAAGTTGTATAAGGTTTCAGGAGATTCTGTAAAGAGAGAGGCAAAGTTCTGTCCAAGATGCGGACCCGGAGTTTTCTTGGGTGGTGGATTGAATAGATTGCATTGCGGAAAGTGTAAGTATACAGAGTTTAATAAGAAGTAATTTATTATCTCTAACTAGAATACGTTTTTCTTGCCTTTTTTGGACTTATTATGCGAAAAACTTTGAAGAAATAATATTCTTGTCTTTATTTTATATTAAATATAAACCCATAGAGGAGAGTCCACGGCCTTCAAAAAGATGGCTATGAAGTCTCCTCCTGGGAAAAAGAGGTGATGATAATTATACGAACTTGAGCTGGTATTTAAACCTTTCGATTTTGTTCTTATTATATAGTTACAACAGATTGCTTTTGTATAGGTTTATTTAATCATTGTTTCTTATTTGTTTCATGGAAGAGGAAACTGATGAGATAATAGGAAATGTTAGAGAAATTAAGGAATTAAAAGAACGCGTAGGTCAAGAACAGATACATGACCTTCTTTTTGATGAAAGGCTATCGTGGCAGACTATTATTTATGATTTGATTAACTCTGAACAACTTGATCCATGGGATATTAATCTTTCAGTCTTGGCTAATAAGTATATAGAGAAAGTTAGAATTCTTGAGGAGGCTAATTTCTTTATATCTTCTAAAGTTCTACTTGCCGCATCTTTACTTTTGAGGCTTAAATCTGAAATATTACTAAGTAGAGATTTACAATCTTTAGATGATATATTATATGGTAAAAAAGAAGAGAAAGTTTACGCTCAAGAAAGAATAGAATTAGATGAAGAAATCCCTGGTTTAATTCCAAGAACTCCCTTGCCTAGACATAAGAAAGTTTCGTTGCAGGAGCTTATACTTGCTCTATCTAAGGCTATGAATACCGAATCTAGAAGAGAACATAAGGCTTTAATTTTAAAGCAACATGAAATTAATGCATATCTTCCTATTCCTAAAAAGTTATTTAATTTACAAGATAAAATAAAAGGAATTTATTCTAAACTAAAGAGCATGTTTTCTAAAAGTGACGAGAGGATTGCTTTATCTGAATTGTCAAGTATGGATTCTGAAGAGAGATTGCTTACTTTTGTTTCTTTGTTGCATTTGGATAATCAGCAAAAGGTTTGGCTAGAACAAGAAGGTCATTTTGAAGAAATATGGGTTTTACTTAAAGAGATTTATGAATCAAAGAATAAAGATTTAATAGAAAGGTTAAAGAGAGAAATGGAACAGCTTGAAGAAGAACAGATAGTTGAAAGTAAAATTGAGAAGAATACTAATCCTTTAATCTAGCTATAACTGACTTTTCATTCAACAGAGATTCTTCTCCAGATTTGAGATTTTTTAATTTGAACTTCTTTTGTTTCACTTCATCTTTTCCTACAAATATTGCATATTGGATATTGTAAGAGTTTGCATATTCTAATGCTTTACCTACTCCTCCTGAGTTGACTATGCAACTGATATTGTTCTTTCTTAAGTTTTGAGATAGTTTAATGGATTCTTTTTCCTTTTCTATTGAGATTACAATTGCTTTTGTTAATGGTATGGCTATATCTGCTTTTTTTGCAATTCTATCTAGGCCGAAGGATATGCCTACCACTGGTATTTCTTTATTAATAAATCGGCCTACGCTTTTATCATAACGGCCTCCAGCTGCAATAGTTTCTTTCATACCCTCTGCTTTTACTTCCCATACATTTCCAGTATAATAAGAAAATCCTCGCACTAAAGAAGGATTGAATTTTACACTAAATCCATAGAATGTCGTTATTTCTTTTAGTTGAACTATTTCCTCTGCCCCGTCGAACATATTTTCTTTAAAGAAGTTAATGTCCTTTTCTAAAAGCTTGAATAATGAAAGTATTTGATTGGTATTTGCATATTTTCTCAAATTTGTTTTGATTTCATCCTCTCCTAGCTTGTCTAATTTATCTATTTCGCGTATGACTTGATTTTTATTTTCTATTTGAACGCTGTCAAGGATGGAGTTTAGAAGTTTACGATTGTTAATAATTATTTCATATTTGATTTTAAGCTTGTTAAAAACATCTGCAAATATGGCCAGACCTTCTGCATCTGCTTGGATTGAGGAATCTCCAATTATATCTGCATCACATTGTGTAAACTCCCTGAAACGATTTGGACCGGCTGGCTCATCTCTGAATACTGAGCCTATTTGATATCTTCTGAATGGTAGTTTTATATTTGGATTTTGTTTGAATATTCTTGCTAACTGGAATGTAAATTCGTATCTTAGTCCTAAATTTCTTCCCCCTCTGTCTTTTAGCCTGAAACGCTCTGAAACTGTTGAATCTTCTTCCTCCATAGGGTTCGATTTCATAAGTTCTTCATACTCTATCGTAGGAGTTTCTATAGGAATAAACCCATATTCTTGGAATGTTTTTTCAATAACTGCCTTCACAGCTGCTCTCTTTTGGGATTCTGGTGGAAGGTAATCAGTAAATCCTTTGACGTTTTCTGGTTGGTATATCATGTTAAATTCCTTATTCTAATTATTTCGATTCTCTCTTGCTCGACCGTCCTCAACTTGCTGGGACACTCGCTGCGGAGAACCGAAAAGCGGAAGGTGGGAATCGGACCCACTCCAACGGCGCCACAAGCCGGTATGCTACCATTACACAACATCCGCCATATATTTAGTTTTTCCTTATACTTATTATATAAAGAATTTGTATTTTGTAAATCTTGTGTAACGGTGTTAAAACTAGAATTGCTTTCTTTAGCGACTATGAATAAACCTCAAGGTTTGTAAATTCATGATTATGATTAATTTGGAGAGTTTATAAAGATTGGGTATTTAATTAGATAAATCAATTCTGTCCGCTAAATGCCCCATTTCTTCATATCCCTCTCTATTGCTTAAAGCTCTTATAGATTCTATTGCATTATCTGCTACCCCTGTTGACCCAATTACTTGATAATAGTTCGCTGCCAATGGCGCATCTCTATGTGTATATCTTGTAAAAACTTGAACTAAGGCTGTACGATCTGGTGAGGAATAAAATCCTATTGGTGTATCTACAAATACTGGGCCTAATTTTGATTTAAAACCTAGTCTTTTTAATAGAGTTTCTACTTTAAATAGATGATCTGAATTATTTTCTAATGTTGTTGGTTTTTGTTCACCAAATGTTCTTATATTCATAATTTTTATTAAAATTATGTCTATTTAAATCTTTCTATTTGTTACCACTTCATAGTTTATATTAATTGGTTTTTAGATAGGTTTTTATTTACTTATTTTAATTATTATTTATGGATAGAAGAAAGAGGTTTAGGTTTTATTCCTTGAAGCTTTGTGGAATAATATTTGTTGTATTTTTAATTCAGTTATTTGTTTCAGGATTTACTGATTTATTTTTGTTAAATGATAAAGCCCCTTCTCAATTGTGGAGATTTGTAACACCCATATTCTTACATGGAGGATTCGCTCATTTACTTTACAATGCTTTTGCTTTAGCTCTATTTGGAAGTATGCTTGAAAGGATTATAGGAAGCAGAAGGTTTTTGTTAGTCTTTTTTATTAGCGGAATACTTGCGAATATTGTTAGCGTAAACTTTTATGATTCATCTCTCGGGGCCAGTGGAGCTATTTTTGGAATTATAGGATCTTTAATTGTTATTAGACCTTTAATGATGATTTTTGCTTTTGGATTTCCGATGCCGATTTTTATCGCAGGAATAGTCTGGGCTCTAGGAGACTTAATAGGTTTTTTCTATTCTACTAGTGGAAATACCGCTAATATTGCTCATCTTTCAGGTATGTTTCTTGGCTTAATTCTTGGTTTTGTTTATAGAAAAAAGGCTTTGAGAGGAATAGGCTAATTTTACTAAAATTTAAAGCAGAGGCAGAGGGGTTTAGGGATCGCTCTGCTTCCGCTTTATGCCCCAACCGGGATTCGAACCCGGGTTTCGGCCGCGAAAGGGCCGCGTCCTTGACCACTAGACTATTAGGGCGACAAGATTATCTGTTTTAGATGCCTTTTAAATATTATTAACTGATGTTAATGAAACTTTTAATTGTTGCATCGATTTTTTGATTTAAGTTTTTTTATCCCTATTACTTAATAGTAAAATACCAATAGCAAAGAATAAATAATAGCTGTTCTAATAATTTATATGTCTGGAAGTAGTATGGGTCAAAACCTGTGGTTGCACGACATATTGTTACAAGGATTTCTGAAGAATGGGTTTGCTAAAACAAACGGGAATAAGTCATGGGAGCTGTCTGATTTGCAATATCTTAGTTTGACGGACGATATGGCTAGAGGTTTTCTTTCTTTTGCTACTACTCCTTCTTATAGGAAACAATTTTTTGAATTGGAATTGAGGTTAATAAAAGAACAAGCAGATTTGATTTCCAAAAGTATTGGAAATGAACCTTTTAATTTGATAGATATTTATTGTGGAGATGGATTCAAGGCTTCAGAGTTAATCAAAGAGATTGTTTCTAGGAATAAGAGTGCAGAAATTTGCTATTGTCCTTTGAACGCATCTCAATATTTACTTGATTTGGCTGTTTCAAATGTAAAAAATTCAAAAATTGCAAATGTTAAAGATTACAAACCATTTCTTTCTTCAGGAGATGGAATGTCTTTACGAAATATCTCCATGTTACTAAAGCTTGGAAAGTATAAGAAAAATGTTGTTGTTTTGTTAGGAGGAGTAATTGCTTGTTTTGATATTAATGAGTATTTGTTTGAATTAAATCGAGATATGTATAAAGGAGATGTTCTTATTATGGGAAATGGCGTAAGAGTCGGAGAAAGACTTGTAGATATAGAGAAGTACAAAGATAAGTCATTCCATAATTGGTTTAAACATGTAATGTTTGCAATGGGATTTAGTGAGAGAGATATAAAATTTGATGCTCGTTTTAGAAATTCCAGAGTTGAATTTTTGTATAAGATAAATAAAGAGACAAAAAAGAAAGTTGAGGGAAGATGGATTGATTTTAAATCTGGAGATGAGTTTGTGGTTGCAGCATTATACAAATATTATTCAGAGGAATTTGAAAAGTTCTGCAAGATGTATTTTACGGATTCTAAAGTATTTACTGATAAAGATAAAGGTTATGCTTTGGTTGTTTGTAAAAAGTAAGCTAAAAGCGAAACATTAAAAAGAACTATTTTTGAGTTATATTTAGGAGCCCATAGCTCAGCCCGGTTAGAGCACTGCTCTTATACGAATAGACTTCGCTAGAAGTTTAGTGTTTAAGCTACACAGCTAAGAACAGCAGGGGTCCCAGGTTCAAATCCTGGTGGGCTCATAAGGGATTTGAAAATCCCTTAAAAATCCATTTGGATTTTAATCAGGTTTCAGGTTCACATCACTTCAAAATATACTTGTTTTGAAGTTACCACAAATATCAATTTATGTGGACTGGTGGGCTCATATAAAGGATTTGAAATATCAAGAAAATAAGTCTTTAAACCAGCTAAAGAGTTTTGTGAATATATTTGACTTTATTGGTTTTGGTTGAGTTGGTGGAGGTTCTGGATTTTTGTTTAGAAGACTGTTTAGATCATTTATCTCGGATTGAGCTTCTTCTAACAATAAGTTTCCCATACATGAATTTGTTGTGAACTTTCCTTTTTCTCCGTCTAAATATGCATAGATAAGATATTCTTTGTCTTCAACAAAGTTGTATCCGCAGTTGGCTCCTGTATCTTTTGTGGCATAGAGCTTAGATTTACTGATTCTGGGAAGGCGGATGGTTTCCAGTGGTTAATTATTCTTACAGTAACTTCTTGTAAGTTATTGATTGTTTGTATATTTACTACTTCTCCTGTAAATATGTATTCTGCATTTTTTAGCTTGGCTTCTGTGTTTTCATAGTAAATGCAAGAGCATGCTAATGTTGTGCTCACTAATAATGGAAGCATTAATAATAGTGCAATTGTTTTGTTAATCATGTTGTTTTAATAGATTTATTATTTATAAACAATATCTAATATTCAAACATATTTGAAGTTATTTTCAGACAGAATAGGAACACTTAAAACACACGATTTTGTTGATAATTTATGATAATAGGATTAGTTGGTAAACCTTCATGTGGTAAAAGTACTTTTTTCAAGTCTGCTACTTTACAAGATGTAGCTATTGCTTCCTACCCATTTACTACAATAAAACCTAATCATGGGATGGCTTATGTTAAGATTCATGATTTAGCTGCAGATTTTGGGAAAGTTTCTAATCCAAGGCAAGGATATGTACGCGAAGGGCATAGATTTGTTCCTATAGATTTGTTTGATGTTGCAGGTCTTGTTGAGGGAGCTAGTGAGGGAAAGGGACTAGGAAATCAGTTTCTTGATGATTTAGCAGGAGTAGACGCTTTTATCCATGTAGTTGATATGTCTGGAGAAACTGATGAAGGGGGAAAGCAAACAGAAAATTACAATCCTTCAAAAGATATAATGATGATTGAAAAAGAACTTGATTTATGGTATTTGGGAATTTTAAGAAAAGTCTGGTCTACTGTGATGAAAAGCATGGAAATGCAAAAGGGAAATTTTGCGAAAACGGTTGCTAAACAATTTTCTGGATTGAAAGTTACTGAAGATGATATTAATCATGTTGTTATTAAGGAAAAGTTTGATATTATCAGACCTAGTATTTGGACTGATGAAACTCTTTTTCATTTTGCTAGAGCTTTGAGGGTTTATACAAAACCTATGATAATTGCTGCAAATAAAGTTGACAGGCCTAATGGAATGAGTAATTTTACTAAAATAAAGAAAGAGTTTAGTTATCCTGTTATCGCTTGTTTTGCAGATGGAGAATTAAGTTTGAGACAGGCAGATAAAGCTGGCCTGATAAAATATATTCCTGGAGAAAAGGATTTTGGGATACTTAAGGAATTAAGCACTCCTCAAAAGAATGCTCTTGAGATGATTAGGAAAGTTATGCATGAATTTGGTTCTACCGGGGTTCAAGAAATATTAAATGGAGTTGTTTTTGATATTTTGAAATATGTTGCAGTTTTTCCTGCTGGAGCAAAAATGGAAGATAGTAAGGGAAATGTCTTACCTGATTGTTTCTTAATGCCTCCCAATTCTACTGCTTTAGACTTTGCATATAGATTGCATACAGATATAGGAAACAAGTTTGTTAAGGCCATTAATCTGAAGACCAAACAAGCTGTTGGAAAAGATTATGTTATAAAGAATCTTGATGGTTTAGAGATATTGACGAGATAAATTTTTATATACTCTAAATAAAATAATGTTGGTGATAAGATGAGGTATGATTATGCTCCTGATTTGAAGAATAGGTTGATTGAAATTGTTAAGACTCTTGATATGAATCATATAGACTTGAATAGAGTTGAATGTTTAAGGTCTTTTGGATCAAGTACTAAGAGGACAATTGCTAGATGTCATACTATTGGAAAAGTTATGCAGAAGGGAATGAAAATACCTGCTTTTTATACAATAGAGTTTCTTGAAAGGTTTGATAAATTGAATAATGAACAGCAAGATAAGGTAATAATCCATGAGTTATTGCATATCCCAAAGACTTTTGGAGGAGGGTTTAGGCAACATGATTTTGTCTGCGAGGATAATATAAATAATCTTCATAGAAACCTTCAGATTAGTAGAAAAAATAAGTCTTTTTTTGTGTAAGAGAACTATCTATTTTTTTGAGAAGACTTTATAAAGAATGTTTGCTAGTTTTTGTTATAAAAAGAGCGTAAGAGAACTAAAAGTGGTGCATAAAAAATATACTTATAAGGATGGAAAGAAGTTTGGACCATATTATTATGAAACAAAAAGGATTGATGGACATGTTGTAACTACATATCTTGGAACAAGCCTACCAAATAAAAATAAAAGGTTGGTCAAAATCTTTTCTTTAATATTTTTAGCCATCGCAATTTCCTTTGTTTACTTATTCTCCTTTGGTATTACTGGAAACGCTCTATTGGAATTGGATACTGCATACAATTTTGGTGAAGAAATTACTGGTAACCTTAAATTAAATTTGGTGGAAGGAGAGTTGATTCCTGCTGACTCAATCATTTCAGTATCTTACGGGAATTTAACAAAGCAATTTTTCCTTTCTGAACTTATATCTGATGAAACAGTAGAAGGTGCATTTTACGCCGAAGGTAAATCTCTTTCAGGTAATGGAATAGGATATGGTATTGCAGGGGAAAAAAAAGAATACCCTTTTCTTGACTTTGAGATTTACATAATTGAAGAAGATCAAGATAATGGAGAAGCTCTTGTTAGCGATGGGCAAGATACTGGTCAGGAAAGCAATGCAGAAAATTCCGTGGAAGCAAATGGAGAGATAGAACAGAGCGATAGTGAAGAAGGGAGCGCAGAAACAGAAGATAATGATGGTGGTACTGTTATAACTGGAAATATTGTAGCAGAAATTGCAGAAAATAGCCTGAGCGGAAGAGTTTCCAAGGAGGAGCCTTTTTCTTATGAGTTGTCTAATGGAGAGACTGCTTCTTTAGTTACTGGAAGCGTTAAACATGACGGAAATGAATTGCCTGGTAATGTTTTAGATATTCAAGTTAAAAACAAAGAAGTCAAGATAAACACAGAATATTCGGTTAATTCAGAGGGATTTGGAGAGGATTATGTTGGAGATGAAAAATTAGAATTAGCAATAGATATAACTAAATTTGGACTAGTCGCTGATAGAGAAGAAGAATTAATCATTTCCTTAAAACATGATAGTGAGAATATTTTAGAGGTAAGTGAAAAAATAAAAATTGAAAATAAAAAAGAAGATAGCCAACTTGAGGAAACCAATGTAGCTGAAATAACCCCAATTGAAAACTTTACAACAATAAATGAGACTGAAATTAACTCCACTCAAATAAACGAAACTGAAGTCAATATTACTCAGCTTAATCAAACAGCCTTCAATGTTAGTATCTCTAATGTAAGTTTGATACAGTTTGGGGCGGTTCTTGATCAGTCGGTTAAATGGGTAAAGACAATAACTCTTGATCCATTAAATGAAAACACCTCTTTGATTGTTGAGATACCCGCAAGTGCAGATAACATTACAGTAAATAAAATAACTGTAGCAGTCAATGAAGAAAGTAATGATGGTCTTTCTGATTCCTCTTCTTTTATAACTGGTCAAGTAACTGCCGAATTCGAATTGCATAGGGAAGGACTGTGGAAAAAGATACTAAGATTGCTTAGGTTTACTGGAAGGGTAATTGCACAAGATAATCCTACACAAGAGGTAGAAGTTAATTTGAATGAAGGAGACTTAGGAGTTGAAGTAGAATACTATACTCCGGGCCCAACAGCTACTGAAGAAACTGTAAGTGAATATGAGAAGAAAGTGTCTGTTGTCAGCCCTGATGATGTTCATTATGAAAATGTGCTTGTTTTTACAAGCTTATCTGATAAGTTAAAGGTAGAAAGTAAGGATTCCATAATAATTGAGTGGATTGAGAATGAAACTAATTTGCAGATATATTCAGTTAATGATTCTGATTCTGATGGATATATAGACTATGTTGAGTGGGTTGCTCCACATTTAAGTGAACAGACTTTTAATATCATAGTAATTATTGATGCGGCTCATCTTGATAAAAACAGGAATTTTATATCTAATATTTATAATGAAACTAAAGAACTAGACGGAACCTGGAGCGAAACAATACAGGATGGACATTATGTAAGAATTACTTTTGAAATTAATCTAACAAATGAAAAAGATATTACAATTTACCCACGAGCCGCTAATGGAACACTTATAGAAAATGTTCTTATAGAAGTTTATGAATTTAATTCCACCAACATCATTGTTACTTTTGAAAATATAAGTGAAAATGTTTACAATAAAGTATATTTGACTAATCTGAATGGAACTCAAGATACTTTTGATTTACGTATTATTGGGGGGGAAATTGAATTTGACCATATTATTGACCCTCAAGCACAACCTGGCGGAGCGATCGAATTGAAAGCTCGGGGTTGTAATGCGATGATAAATAGCGGAAGTCCTAATACTTACACAAGCGCTTGTACTGGAACTTATCCTGCTGCATGCGCGACAGATAGGATTAGTTGCGATGATGGAACTAATGAAGATACTACGATGAATATTAACGAATACTCTGGAATAAATATTACAGTATTTAATAGCTCTATAGTCAATTGCCAATTAGTAAATCAAGTATTTTTATGCTATGAATGGTGGAATGATATTTCAACAGGGTTTACTACTTGTCCCTTATATGTTGATGCGAATGGAGGAGCAAGCCCTACTAATTTAGGTGTTTCTTGCCCCGATAAAACTGCTAACCCTGGAAGAAGCTGTGTTAATGTTACAAGTTTAGAGACTTGGACATGTGGAAACTTTTTTGGTAGTACTGGAACACGAGCTATAGCAAGAACAGAAGTTTTGAATGATATAGAAGATGCAGCGTGTACTTTATCACAGGATTTACTTATGTTCAATGTTACTTATACTGAAAGCAAGGCGCCTAATGTATTCGGCTTGAATTCTCCTGCCAATGGTTCTATAACAAATGTCAGAAGTGTAAACATTAGCTTAGGGATAAACGATACTGACTGGATAAATGGAACGGCTGGCTACTTAACCGCTTTTGTGGATACTGATAATGACTTTTCATACGAAAATATAATGTATGGACCTGTTAACTTCACAACAAACGGCACGTTCTTCTTTAATTATAGCATACCTCCATTGAAGTACAATTCTACTCAAGGAATGTTCTTGCTTTACCACTTTGACAATAACACTATTTTTGGAGATAATATGACGAGTGTTGTTGATTATGCTACTGGTGCATTCAATGGAACTCCTTCTAATTTAAACGGTGGACGTGAAAGAAGCATAAATGGTTTAGGCATGGCTTATGAGGTTGATAATACTGAAGCTATTCTTTTGAATGACCATGCTTTACTTAATTCTCCAAGTATAACTGGAGAGATTACAGTTGTTGCATGGCTTAATTTTTCAAATAATGTGACTAGCGATAATGCTTATAGATCTATTGTCAGCAAACAAGTCAATTCCACTGACAGAGATTATTTAGTTGTATTTGAAAATGCCTCAAAGACCATAGCATTTTCTATTGGTAACTCTACTGTTGGAGTTCAAATAAATACCAATACGGTATTTGTACCAAATACTACGTGGTATCATTATGCCGTCACTTATAATAGGACATCAAGAAATGCTACAGCTTATGTCAATGGATTGGTAGATAAATCTTCCATTCTAAGCATAGACTCTGGTTCTTTGATGGATACAAATGCTTCTTTGGGAATTGGAGGATTAGCTGGAAATAATAACTTCCAAGGCCTTATTGATGATGTTGCTATTTTCAATAAAACTCTTACAGCTGCAGAAATACTTGATATTTATCGTTTACGTGAAGGGACATATCACTGGAGGGTTAACGTAAGTGATAACGCCGGAGCCTACAATGTTTCTCCCGTATATACTTTTACTGTCGGAAATAATGTTCCTTATAATGGAACAGCTGTAATACTTAATTCTACTTTAGGGCAAAATAAGACTGCAGAAAATTTGAATGTAAGAACAACACTTCTTGATTTGAATAACCACACAATGAACGTTACTGTCAGATGGTATAACAATAGCTTTGTCCATTTGACTGTTGAGTTTAATAAAAGCTATGCGAATGGAACTACTTTTATTGCAACTCTTGGTGATGGAAATACCACAAAAGGACAGAATTGGAAGGCAGAGTTAACTATAATGGATGGAATGGATAGCTTTACAGTCAATTCAAGTAACATAACTATAATAAATAGCCCTCCTAATGTTACTTTAATTTATCCTTCTAATGGAAGCGTAACTTTGAACAGAACTAATCAAATATTTACATTTGCTTCAAGTGACGATGATGGAGACAGTATAGTTGATAGCAGAATTAATATTTCTTTAATTGCTTCTTCAACTTGTGCAGACAGTAACTATAATGGGGCTACAACTTACATATTTAGTTCGGGCTCTTCTTTACAAAGCATAGGTCCACCGCTTAACTGTTTAATAGATAATGGAGATTATTACAGATGGAGCGTAACAGCCACTGATGATGGAACTAATTATGGGCAATTTTCTGCACCATTCAACTTGAGTGTTCAGGCTTACTTGAATTTTGTAATGAATATAAGTGCTGTTGATTTTGGAAATCTTGAATATTTGAAATATAATGATACAAGTGATAATTCTCCTAATCCTATTATAATAATTAACCAAGGAAATGTTAAGGCTAACTCTACTATAGGTGCTTCAAGTTTGTGGAAATCTGTGGCTAACCCTTCCATTTATTATACTGCTAAAGTTGATAATGTAAGCACTAATGGGATATTCCAGAATAAAACATTTAGAGCTGATCTTTCTGCAACAAGTTATACTAATATTCCCTTGACTTCTTCACCTATTGTTCTTGCTAATGCTTTGAACTATACAGATAATTTTGATACTATGGAGGTTGACCTGAATGTAACTGTTCCAAATACCGAAGGTCCCGGATTCAAGAATTCAACAATAACATTTACACTAGTGTTGAGTCATGAGGAGATTTATGTTAAATAAAAAACACATTTTGATAATAGATGCAATCCTTATTGGAGCGGTGCTAATTTCTGTTTTCTTTTTAGTTGGATACTCCCAGCCTTTGGTAATAGCTCCATTTTCTGAAGATGCTAATTTGTTATTCACAATTCCAGCAACTGATTACGTTTTGATAGATGACAATTCTAAATTTTCATCTCCCAAGACAGTATTTATAGATGAGTCATTTACTTTAGAAAAAGGAAGATACTTTGTAAAGTTTTTTGATGGAACATCAAGCGAAGTCAGGGAGATAACTTTTGAAATTGATGTTGAAATAGAACTTAGAAGAGTTGATGAAAATCAAACTGGATTTTTTAATATAGGAGAGACTGACTTATTGATAAATACTTATGGTACTGGTTCTTTGGTTAATACAAGTTTGGTTTACTCTGGAGGAAATGATGAGTAAATCTATTTTTATCTTTCTTATTTTGTTAATTCCTTTTGTTTCATCATTTGGAATAACTCCTGCTCAAAAAATATTTGATTATAGTCCGGGAAGTGAACAAACTTATTCTTTTGATATAATAAACTCAGAAAATAAAAGAGTTAATCTGGTAATTTTACCAGAGGGGGAGTTGAAAAATAATATTGCATTATCCCAGTATTATGTTACTCTTACTCCTGATATTGGCGGAGTAACAATAAAATATACTATAAAGATTCCTACTGGATTATCTCCTGGACCTCACTATGCAGATATAGTTGTGACTGAAGTTCCTGACCCCTCTCCAAGTTCCTCTGCTACCTATGTTGGTGCTGTAATAGGAATTGTTACAAAAGTTTTGATTGACGTTCCTTACCCGGGAAAATATGCCCAGTCTGCTTTAAGTATCAGCACAACAAATGATGGAAAGACTGCTTTTGTTTTGCCTGTTGTAAGTAAAGGTAAATTGGATATTGCAAGAGCCCGAGCTGTTATTGATATTTACACCCCTTTAAATGAAAAAGTTGCTACCCTAAATACTCAAGAAGTCCCTATATTAGCAGGAGAAAGAAAAGAAATTGCCGTTGAATGGGATACTTCTTCAATACCTTCGGGAAGATATTTGGCGATAGCTACTCTCTTGTATGACGAGTCTGTTCTTAATTTACAAAGTGAATTTTCTGTTGGAAAAGATACTTTAGACCTTAAGAGCGTTGAAGTCAATGACTTTAGTTTGGGTGAAATAGCAAAGTTTGAGTTTTTGATAGAGAATACTTTGAATTCCATTGCAGAGGACGTTTACATATCAATGCAAGTTTTCAATGATGATAATGATGTAATGGCTGAATTCAAATCTGCTACTTATGAAATAAATGCTTTCTCTAGTAAACTTCTTGTTGCATTTTGGGATACAGAAGGAGTAAGAACAGGAACTTATAATGCTAAGGCGTTCATTAACTATGGACAGACATCTACTCAAAAAGAGCTTACGCTTGATATATCAGATAATGATATAACTGTTATAGGGGTCGGTTATGTTGTTAGTTCTGCAAGCTCTAGAGATAGTTCTTTAAATACGATATTAGTCGTTGTAGTAATAGTACTTGTTTTACTTAATCTTACATGGTTTTTGGTTCTTAGGAAAAAGGCAAATAAAAGATAAGATTGTTACCGAAAAACGGGAAATGTTTAAATATATGATATTTATTCTTTATTTGTAATGGCAGATTTAAAGAAGGTGTTGGTAGTTATTCTTGTGGTTACATTGGTTCTTTCAGCTTTGTCTGTTGTTTTCAATTTAACTATTTACAATATGAAGTCTTCTAATAATAAAGAGATGGTAAGACCTTCGTCAAATTATGGAAATGTAGGCTTTTTTGTAGAGACTAGTAATAAAGGGGTTCAATCTGGTAATGGCGGATAGCAATTCTAAGGCAGTTACGGTATTTGCCGTTTTTGTTTTTATTATATCTTTATTTTCGGTAGGGGTCTTTTATCTTTCAGCTAAGACTTTGTTTAGTACAATATCTGGCTATGCTACGAGCGTAGGAGAAGCTAACCTTACTGTAGAATCTGTTGTAACTATTAACTTTACTACAGCAAGAATTAACTGGGGAAGTGGAAGAGTTAATGATGGATTTTCTTCTGCAGGACTCAATACATTTGCTACTAACAATGTTACTAATGGTAACTGGTCTCTTCAGAATGCTGGTGGTTTAAGGATAGAGAATCTTGGAAATGTTAATGTCACTTTGAACTTATCTGGTACAAAGACAGCTGCCTCAATGATTGGAGGAACTTCTCCTGGATATAGATGGAATGTTACAAGCTTTGAATCTGGTGCTTGCAGAAACTCTTCAGGCGGAACTGGTGCATTGCAGACAGATTTCTTCTATGTTGTCAATACTAGCACTACTTTGTTCTGCAATTACTTCCAATTCTTAGATGATAGAGATGTTGTACGTATTGATTTCAACTTAACAATACCTTCAGATTCATTTACTGGAACTCTTGGGGACACTATTACTGCAGTAGCTTTCGCTGCTTAAGTCTAAAAATGTATTTAAAAGGCAGTTGGTTTTTTAGTATATGGTAATAAAGAGGTTTATTTTAGTTATAGCTTTTATATTTTGTATTTCTTATGCCTCTTCATTAGGAATATCTCCTGCAATAAAAAACATTAATTTCGAATCTGGAAAACAGACAAATATAACCTTTTATGTTTTAGATGCAGTTGAGGGAGTTGAATATGATGTTAATATAAGGGGAGGATATTTAGCTCAGTATTCTTCCGTAAATACTAACTCAGTTGTTGGAAGTGGTTCTTTTATTCTTTCTATAAACTTCCCTGAAAAGATTGATTTACCTGGAGAACACACTGTATCTGTAAGCGTAAAGGAAAGACCTTCTGAAACGTCATTCATTAATACTCTTGTTGAAGTTGGATCTATAATAAAAACATTTGTTCCTTATCCAGGTTATTATGGGGATTTGTCTTTGAATATCCTGGACGTAAATGTAAATGACCAGATTTCTGTTGAACTTTATTTAATTAACAGAGGAGATAATCCTCTTGAAATAAAAGAGGTTTATGTTGATTTTGTTTCAAGTACTGGAAAAGCAGTTAAAAGAATTGAATTTACTCCCGTAACAATTCCTGTTTCTGGAGATAGGTATTTTAGAAAATATGCCGAGACTTCTGGTATTGAACCTGGAAATTATATAGCAACAGGAAGAGTTTCATATAGGGATATAACTAGAGAAGTAAATAGATCATTTAGAGTCGGTTCATTGTTTGTTAATATTACTAATTATACTAGCTCTATTAGAGGTGATGGAATACAGAGATTTTATGTTACTTTAGATAGTATGTGGAATTCTCCTATATATGGAGCTTATGTTGATGTTAATCTTACTAATGGGGTTTATAGTACTGTTTTCAGAACACCTTCTATTGATATAATGCCTTGGGAGCAAAAAACTATAGAGAGCTATATTGATACTGAAAATCTCGATGGATATTATGACTTGTATTTTAATGCAAGCTATCATGGTCAATCAACTCTTGCTACAGGAAGGCTCTACATAGGGGATAATTATGGGATTATAATATATTCAGTATCAGCATTACTTGCCATACTATTTTTTATAGCATTATACATTATTTTAAAAAGATTATTCTTTAAGAAGAGAAGATGAGAAATCTAGTAATACTTTCTTTTTTTATTTCCTTAGTTGTTCTTGTAATGTCTGTTTCTATTTATTTTTATTATACGACTCCTCTTTCTGAATATTCTTATGACACTACGGCATTTGTTACTTATGATGTTGCAGGATTTGATGTTAATACTAGCTCTATAACATTTGGAAGCATTGTTCCCGGAGGAACATCAACAAGATCATTAATTGTTAATAATTCATATCCATTTCCAATAAAGGTTGAACCTAAAGTTGATGGTTCTATAAGGAGAATATTGTCTTTTGACCAAACAATAATTGAACCTTATCAGACATCTAAAGTTTATCTTACTGTTAGTGCAGATTCTATTGATCTTTTAGGAAACTATACAGGTAATATAATAATTAAATTAGTCAGAGCCTAATAAACTATTTAATGCTAGATTTCATTAATTTTATATGATTCAGATAAAGAGGTCTTTGTTTTTGCTTTTGATTACAGCAGGTATTCTTTCTCTTTTGAGTTTGATATTTTCTTTATGGGTTTATACTTATGATTATAATTCAAAGCTTGCAGGGCATTCCTCTTCAGAGGCAACTGTTGGAGTTTTTGTAGAAACGTCCGGAGCTACATGTGGTGACAATCTCTGTAATGGAGCTGAATCGTGCTCTACTTGCGAAGAGGATTGTGGTGTATGCTCTGGAACCTCTGCGCCAAGTTTGGGTTCTGGAGGTGGTGGAGGCGCTGTATATTCTTCTCCTAATTTTGTTATTAGCGAGGATAGTTTTAATCTAAAGATAGTTTCAGGAGAAAGTGAAACAAAAGAGATAATAATTGAGAATATTGGTTCGACTGCATTAAACCTTGTTGTAAGCGTTACTGGAATAGAGAATTATATTATTTTCAATACTAATTACTTATCTTTGAACCCTTCAGAAAGAGTTCCTTTGAGATTTACAATAAATGCTCCTGAACCTGGAGTTTATGCTGGAAAGATTTTACTAACTTATCAAGGAATTACAAGAGAGGTTTTGGTTTTGCTTAATGTTATAAGTGAAGGGGTATTATTCGATACTACAGTTACTGTTCCAGATTTGTATAGGGTTCTTAGAGAAGGACAGAGACTTCCTGCATTAATAGAGCTTTTAGAAATTGGAGGAGAAACCGGAGTAGATGTTACCATGAATTATATTATAAAAGACTTTGATGGAAATATAAGATATACGGAGTCCGAGACATTCTACGTTAAAGGAGCAAAGAGTTATAGTAAGAGATTTTCTACTGCAGGACTAGAACCGGGAGATTATGTTCTAGGTGTTGAGTTGATATATATAGGCGGTTTTGCTACATCTACCGCACACTTCAAGATATCTGATTCATTAATAACTCCTCAGACATGGTTTGCTATTGGTGTTTTAGTTGTTGCTCTTATAGTATGTATTCTTGCAATATTATTCTTTAGACATTCAGGTAAACAATTTAAAGCTACAATGAGGAAAAGATAGTATGAAAGCAGTGTTTATTCTTTTAATTTTATGTCTGCTTTTTGTAAGTGCCCAAGAGACTCCTGATACTGTTGAAATAATGACTGTGACTGTACGAGGCGGAACTTATTTATCCCCGATTAGTTTTTTTAACTCTGGCACTGCGGGAACTTATATTGCTACTCTAGAAAAGAACTCTCCGGCTGTAAGGCTTGATCAAAATACTATTAATGTCGGAAGTGAGGATTTTGGTTCATTTAATTTAATTATAGGAAATGATAATATTGCTAGAGGAGTTTACTTTGATAATCTGATTATTTCAAAGGGGTCTGAGATTATTCAAGAAATACCTATAATAATAGGTCTTGAATCAAGAAGTTCTGAAATAGGATACGATGTTTCTATAGACTTTGATGCTAATTCTGACATTTCTATAACTTCTGGAGAAACTGTACTCTCTCCAATAGTTAATGTGTATAAACTTAATTATAATAATCCTGGTTCTAACGGAGTTGCTCTTACTTTCTCAATTTATTCTCTTGATGGAGATTTATTGATTTCTTCTGATGAAGTTGTTTCTGTTTCGAGGCAGGCTTCATTTGAACATTTTTTTAACTTAGGATTAACTGATTATGAAGAAGTTTTGATGGTTGTTTCTGCTAGAAGCGGAGAATCATATGGGATAGATATGTATCAGGCTTCTTTATCGAATAGTCTTTTGTTTAGCCCCCCTGTCGATAATTTTACACCTAGGATTTATACTGGAATATTCATATTTTTAATTTCTTCAATAATGTTGGTTAGTTATTTATGGTATAATCGTTCTATGAATCAGGCAAAGGACTGGAAATCTGAATTAGAATATGTTAAAAAAACTCAATTTAGCGATGCTGCTAAAGGTCTTAGAAAGTTAGAAGCACAGAAGAATGTTTTGGAGAGAGCTTACTCTTCGAAGTATATCTCAAAAAATTCATACGATTCAGCTATTGATGAGATAAATAAGTTATCTGCTAGCTTAAAGAAACGTTTATAAACGGAATTGATTTGTTCTATCGAGAGGAACATGGTACAAAAACAAAAGTCTGCTCTTTCTGGTGCTATTAAGGACCTTGAGAATGAAATATCTTCTTTGAGCAAGGAGAGGGATTCCTTGAAGAAATCCATGGAAAAGACAAGTTCTAATATATCTGAAACTCGCAAAAAGGAAGCGGAATTACAGCGTTTAATTGCTAATTTGGAAGAGAAAGATTCTAGACTTCAAGAACATAAGAAAGAGTTGTCTGGAAAATCAGATAAGGTTTCTGATAAGATTGCGAAGATGTCTAAGATAAAGTCAGAAATGAAAGATATTTGATTTATGAAGGTTAGTGTTTTCCTAAAGGGAAAGAGCATTTCTATTCCTGTTAAGATGGTTGGTTTTTTTCGTAGAGGTCTTGGATTGACTTTTAGAACTAGAAATACTTCTAGTTTGTTGTTTGATTTTGGAAAATATGTTACATGGCAAGGCACTTTAACTTCTTTTTTCGTCTTTTTTCCTTTTTTAGCTATATGGCTTGATGATAAAAATAGGGTTATTGATAGTAAGATTGTAAAACCTTTCATATTTTCAATAAGGTCGAAAAGAAAATTCTACAAAATCGTCGAGATTCCTATTAATTTGGATAATATGTATATCTTGAAAAAATTTGTTAGTTACTCTAAATTAAAAAAATATTATCGTCGTTAAACTATTTTTAGAGTTCGTTTTACCGTCGGTAAATACAAACATTTAAATATAAGTTGAACTTTGTTTTGTAGAAGGAGGTTAAATGGGAAAAGTTATTGCAAAGAACGTC
>VGKS01000003.1 GCA_016866935.1 Candidatus Pacearchaeota archaeon | reverse complement strand
GACATAATAATCTTTAAATATAGACTAAATTTTAATCAAATTCATGAACATTCTTGAATATATTTTAATTTTGAATACTTTTGTTTTTATTATAATCTTATTGTCCCTACTATTATTATCTAAAAAAACTAAAGATAAAAAGGGAAAAAATAGGGAATATCTTACTAAGGATTTAATCGATATTAAAGAACAAATTTATGAAAATGTTGATTAGACAGATAAGGGATTAATTACTTTAATGCCTGGGATTTTATTGAAATCTTTTTCGTTTTCTGTATATATTGTAAATATGCTGTTCTCAATCATTGTCGCAGATATTACGCAGTCCCAGAATGAAATATTATAATTATTAGATAGGTTAATTGCTTTATCAATAGTTTTGGAGTCGTAATCTAATTTAGTCCAATTATTTGAAGAGATGATGGAGCTTACTATTAGTTTAGATGCTTCTTTTTCTAGCGGCTTATTAAAATTTCTTGTTAATGTATAAAATAATTCCCCGAGTATCTGATTGGTTATATATGCTGTTTTTTTCCCTTCAAATATTGCCTGCACTATCTGGAGGCATTTTTCTCTCTTTAGGGGCTCTGATAAATCGTAAGCATATGCTATGATGTTTGTGTCTATAATTGCATTCATCTTTTATGCAAATCCTCTCTTTTCTTGGAAACAATCCCGCCTAAATTTACCCCATCTAACAATATAGATATTGCTTTAGACATACTTTCCTGCTCCATCTTTGAAGCCCACTCATTTAATGCTTCTGAAATTGCTTTTGCCAAATAACCTTTCTTTTTTCTAAATCTAGCTACTGCTATTTTCCTTAATTTCTCTTCTATTGCATCGTCTAAGCTGATAGTTATTACACCCATATTTTGGATAAGATATAGATATATTTAAATCTTTACTTATTTAAATAGATAATATATTAGAAAGTATTAAAAACTCTATAGAGGTTAACTCGCCGTAGGCGAGTTGGCACGTTAGCCCTGTGCTGTAACACCCGCGGGCTTCAAGTGAACTTAAAGGAGTACGTGTAGCGTTCAAACTCTCGTCTTTTACCAGACGTTGAGGAGTTGTCCTGTTCGACCGTGCTCCTGTGAAATGGGTCAGGCCTTGATCGGAGCAGCCCTAAGCAGAAGCCTCGGTGCTTGCAGAAAACAATTCCGAGGATGGTAGAAGGTCAAACGAGTTTTTGATGTCAAGCAAGCTCCCCGCCTACGCTTTTAGTAATGGTTTAAAAACTTCTTTTGACTTTGAAATTTGATGAATAAAAGAGGACAGGTGTTTTTGATGGCTGCGCTTATAATTGCTGGAATACTTATTAGCCTTGTGAGAATATCAAATGAAAGTACTGTAAGAGAAGAGCCTGAAGCTTTTTTTGACTTGAGTGATGAAATAAGCTTTGAAACTAAGAGAGTTTTAGATTATGGAGTCATTAAGGCTGAACCTAATATAAGCAGGCTTGCATCTGAGTTACTTAGCAATTATAGCGAGTCTATTGGAGACCATGATGTGGCTTTTGTATATGGAAATGATAGTAAGGTTTACGCTTATTATTATAATCATATAAATGTTATCGGGGTGACTATCTTAGGGAGCACCTATGCGTCAATAAATATCGCTAGTGGAAACCAAATTGAAGCCGAATACATTAGCTCTTCTAATAGCGTAAGAATAAGAATTGATGGTGTTGATTATACTTTTGAATTAAAACCAGGACAAAACTTTTATTTTGTATTAGCTAAAAATGAGGAAGGAGAAAAATTTGTTACGGTTGAATAAAAAGGCTGTCAGTATAATGGTAGGATATGTTTTGTTAATAGCAATTGCAGTGTCTCTATCTACAGCAGTATTCTTTTATTTGAAACTTTATTTGCCTGACGAGAGACCTGAATGCGAAGTAGATATTCAACTAACAATTGATTCTGTAAAATGTGTTTGGAACGATGCTACAATTCCAACCTATGTTAACATTGATTTAAATATGACTAATAGAGGATTATTCAACGTCGAGGGAGCTTTTATTAAAATTGGAGATTACAACAGAGTATACAGGACTGATTTGAATCCTCCAAACGATCCTACAAATATTATATCTATATGTAACGGGGCATCCGGAGTTTTGAAGCCTGGAGAGAAATTCTGCGGAGATTATACTTATAGCCCTGTGCCTACTGTCTCTCAAGAAATAAGTGTTCAACCGGTTGTATGGATTGATAATAAGCCTGTTTTGTGCCCTAATGCCGTTGTTACAAAGACTATTGTTTGCATGGCCCCTTGATTAGGTATTGATGTCAAGATATATAAAACAATAATCTCTTACTTATTTATGATAAAGGGTAAAAAAGGGGTTAGTCCGGTTGTCGCTACTGTTTTACTTATTGTAATAGTAATTGTTCTTGCTACTATAATATTTATTTGGGCTAGAGGATTCTTATCTGAAAGTGCTACAAAGGGAGATAGAGTTGTTGAAAGTTCTTGTGAGGATGTTAACTTTGAAGTACAGATAGCTCCTACTGCAAGTCAATGTATTAGTGAAAGTAATTGGGCAATTGACATAAACAATATAGGAAATGTTCCGATATATGGGATTAAAGTTCTGAAATACGACGATTCTATGGGAAGTATTGATAGTCTTGTTCTTGCCGATCAGACTTTTGTTGGGGGAACAGTTACGGTAGGAAAATCGTCTTACGTTTGCATAACTAATACTTTAAGTTCGGGAGATAAGTTCAGAATAATACCTAAACTTCTTGCAGAAAAAGAAAGCACAAAGATTGCTTATACATGTCCTGAAAAAGATGGACAGACTATCGTTTATACTCCTTAGAAAAGATATAAAAAGAAGTTTTTGTCTTATTGAATATGGTGATGATTTTCAGAAAAGCTGTTAGTCCGGTTGTTGCTACAGTTTTACTTCTTGTTTTGACAATAGTAATAGGAGGGATAGTATTTTCTGTTGTTGTGCCTTTTGTAAATAATTCTCTAGGAGAGAGTAAAGAATGTCTTGATATTTTTGAAGGAGTAGAATTTCCTGAAAGCCAATTTAATTGTTATATAGTTTCACCTACTGGAGGAACGAATGAAACAGGATTCTCTGTAAAAGTAAATAAGGAAGGAATATCCGCAGTCAGAATTGGTTTAATAGATAGTAAGGGTAATTCTGATGTTCTTGAAATATTTCAGGGATTTTCGGATCTAAGTTTAAAACCCATGGGTGGTACCTATAACGGGGCAATTACATTTCCAGCTATAAGTGGTCAGAGAACATATGTTGTAAATAAATTATATAATAAGGCTGAGATATCCGCTCTAACTAGTTCTGGAGATGTTTGCTCTGTTGCAGACAAAATAGAAATTGAACCTTGCATAAGCATTACATTCCCATGATTAATCGACGCGGTCAGATATGGGTGGAGACGGTAATATATACCTTAATTGGATTAGCGTTAATAGGGTTAGTTTTAGCTATACTGACTCCTCAAATAAAGGAATTTAGAGATAGAAGTGTAATTGAACAAACAATAGAGTCACTCAATACTTTTGACTCTAAAATCATAGAGATTCTTGATGCACCTGGAAATAAAAGAAAGATTACATTTAGACTGGATAAAGGAGAAATAATTGTTGACTCTTTGAATGATCAGCTTAAATATGTTCTTGATGAATCAAATGTAAGATATTCAGAACCTGGAGTTTCATTAAGTCTTGGTAGAATAAATGTAACTACAGAGGAACTTACTGAAAAATACAAAATAACATTATCTTTACCTTATGTATATAATATTACTTATGATGGTTCCGACAGAAGCTCAGAAGTATTCTCTCCTGTAAGTATACCTTATGAATTCTTTGTTGAAAATAGAGGGAAAGTTGGTAATAAGATTTGGATAGACATTACTGAGGGTTCTTAGTAGGATAGATTTAAATGCATCGGAGTTTTTCTAATGAAGAGGTGTGAGTATGATAAGTATTAATCCTAATCCAGTTGTACCGGTATTGCCTAAATCCGTTGATAGGACTAAAATTGATGTAAGATATTCTTTGATACAGCCATTTGCCAATGCACATATTTATTGGGATGAGGAATTAGGGGAATTAGTATATGATGTTGAGGAACCGTTACTTAAAGATGAGGATAAAGAAACTATAAGAAAACTAGAAGATGCTATGATTGAACTAATTAATGTAAATGTAGTTACTGAGAAAACTCCTGAGAAAATAATGGAGTATGTTGATAAGACTGCAAAATTTCTTATAAGCGAGTTAAATTTGAAAATAGAGGAAAGAAGTTATGAGAAAATATTCTATTATTTGTATAGAGATTTTGTAGGTTTCAATGAAATAGAGCCATTATTAAGAGATTATTTTATTGAAGATATAGAATGTAACGGAGCTAATACTCCTATATATATAGTTCATAGAAATTACCATAATATAAGAACCACTTTAAGATTTAAAGAAGTAGATCATCTTGCAAGTTTTGTCGAGAAGTTAGCACAGAGAAGTGGAAAGTATGTTTCTTATTCTGAACCTTTGCTTGATGGCACTTTGCCTGATGGATCAAGAGTTAATGCAACTTATACACAGGACGTTACTTCTAAAGGTCCTACTTTTACTATTCGTAAATTTACAAAGATACCGTGGACTCCAATACAACTAATCTCATTCAATACTCTTAGTCCTGAGATGCTAGCTTATTTTTGGATGCTTGTGCAATATAAAGCAAACATATTCATTGCTGGAGGAACGGCATCTGGAAAGACTACACTGCTTAATGCCATAGCTTTTTTTATTCCTCCAGAATCTCACGTTGTTAGTATTGAAGATACTCGTGAACTTAATTTACCTAGAGATAACTGGATTCCTGCGGTTGCGAGAGTTGCAATGAGTAAGGGAGGAGTTGGAGAAATAGACTTATTTGATTTACTTAAGAACTCATTCAGACAAAACCCCAATTATGTTATTGTAGGAGAAGTTAGAGGTAAGGAGGCATTCGTATTGTTCCAGGGAATGGCATCCGGACACCCTTCAATAAGTACAATGCACGCAGACTCAGTAGATACTCTGATTAAGAGATTAGAAACTCCCCCTATTGAATTATCTCCAACTCTTGTAAATTCTCTTGATTGTGTAGCAATTATGACTCACGCCTTGATAAAAAAGAATGATACTCGTAGATTAAGAGAAATTGTTGAGATAGTAAATGTTAAAGGAGATGGAATGGTCATGGTAAACACTCCTTTTGTATGGAACCCTGCACAAGACACCTTCTATTTCAAAAAAGAGAGCAAGGTTTTTGAAAAGATATCAATTAGATATGGTTTAACTATTGATGAATTACAAAAAGAGTTTACAAACAGAACCAAACTAATATACGAGCTTTATAGAAAGAAAATATTTGGATTTGATGATGTTAGAAAAGTAGTGGTAGATTATTATAGAAACTCAAAAGATGTTCTTGAGAAATTTGGAATAAAGTAAATAAGGTATATAAAGCAAATTCCATTCTTATTATTATGAAAAAAGAGGATATATTTCTTGCATATAAGATGCTCGTTCAAATGAAAGACTTGTCTGAAGGGCTTGAGGATTCATTAAAAAAAGAAGATTTTAGTAAGGTTTCTCAATTAAAGCAGAAAATAATGGAATTACAAAGGAGTCTAGCTAAAATATTATGATTCTTGAAAGTCTGAAATCAAATATAGCCTCTCAAATAGGTATGATTCGTGGGCTCGATAAGATCTACTCTCTAGAGGCGCAGTTTGATGCAGAAGAAATCAGAATATATTCTAAAATTGCGGAATCGCTAATAAGAAAAGTAACGATACTTAATGAAAGTATTCCAGAAATACTTGATAAAATAGGAATTAATTCTGTCTCTCCTAAGGAAGAAGAAAAGTCTAAAGGGCTTGAAATAGTTCAGATTAAACCAATTAATACTGCTAGAAAAGAAGTTGATATTATAGTCTCAGAAAAAAATAGAGTTGAATTTCTAAAAGAACTAAATATCGATTCACAATTACTCAAAAAAGTGAAAAAAAGACAGAAGGAAAAGCCAAAGAGGCTTGAAAAATTCAATACAACAAATTGGTATGGTAAATTTGCAAATAAAATATTCTTTAACTTTTCGCAGAAACTTGTAAATGAGGGATCTTTCAAATCATTAATACTTGATATAAAAAAAAGTAATCTGAACATACTTTCAACAACTTATTTGTCAATGATGTTCTTAACAATAATGCTTGCATCTATACTTGGAGTATTTGTGATGATATTCTTTTTATTCTTCAGTTTTGATTTTCTTAATTTATCAATAGAAGCTTACTCTGGGTCTTATATGCTAAGATTTGTAAAAATATTATGGATTTTATTAGCTGTTCCTGGAATGACATTCTTAGCCCTATATTCCTATCCTGCCGCTGAAAAGAAATCAACTGCTGGAAAGATAAACCAGGAAATTCCTTTTGTGGTTATTCATATGGCCTCTATTTCTGGAAGCGGTATTGAGCCTATTGAATTATTTAGAATAATTGCAACAAGTAATGAATATGAGTTTGCAGGAACTGAATTTAGAAAAATATTGAATCAAACAAATCTTTATGGATATGATTTAAGCACTGCTTTAAGAAATGTCTCTTTATCAACCCCTAGTTCCAAGTTTTCTGAGTTGCTCAATGGAATGGCAGTCACAATAAACTCTGGAGGGGATATGAAAAAGTTTTTTGAGAAAAGAGCTGATAGTTTATTACTCGAGTATAGACTTGAAAGAGAAAAGGCAAATAAATCTGCTGAAACATTCATGGACTTATACATCAGTATAGTTATTGCTACTCCTATGATAATGGTAATGCTTCTTGTTATAATATCCATATCTAAAATAAGTACTGGATTCAATCCAACTCAGATGACTACTGCAATTATTGGTTTAGTAGCTATAGTAAATATAATGTTCATTGCTTTCTTGCATATGAAACAGCCTAACTACTGATGATACTTAAAAAAGCAAACTGGATTGGAATAATATTTGGATTAATTTTGATAGTAGTTGACTTCATTTTCTTTTTTGGAGATAATCTATTTTATTTTCTCATTGGAATAGCTATGGCTGTTATTGCACTTCCTTTTGTTGCGACTACCATATTTGAAACTAATCTTGAAAAAGAAAAGAATGAGCAATTCTTAGAATTTGCAAGAGCTCTGGCTGAAAATGTTAAGGGTGGAACTCCTATAGGTCAAAGTATCAGAAATATGAGAAATAAAAATTTCGGTTCACTTACTGAAAATATAGGAAAGCTTGCCAATCAGATATCTATGGGGATTCCTATGAGTAAGGCTCTTGATACATTTGCTGAGGATATTGGAAGTATTACTGTAAAAAGGGCTATTTCTTTGATTAAAGAAGCCGAGATGGCTGGAGGAAAAATAGATGATATACTAGACTCTGTAGCTTCTTCTATTTATCAAATTGAGAAATTAAAGAAAGAAAGAGCTGCGGCAATTTCTTCTCTGGTTGTACAAGGATACATAATATTCTTCATATTCATAGGAATAATGCTTGTAATGCAGTTCAAAATAATTCCTTTAACAGAAGAAGTAAATAGTGTTGGAGGACTTGAGGGAATTGGGGGATCTGGAGGAATAGGCGTTGGTAGCTCTAATGAAGCATTCTCAACTGATGATTTATCTAGGCCTTTATTGTGGATGTTGCTCTTGCAAGGATTATTTAGTGGACTTGCAATAGGGAAGTTATCTGAAGGAACTGTAAAAGCCGGAATTAAACATTCTTTTGTTATGACAATTGCGGCTTTTCTGATATCTACAGGTGCTAAATTGTTTTTGTGATTCTTTATTTATAGATAACCATTTATTAAATTTCTTATTGATAATTAAAATCAATAAGCTTTTAATATTCTTAAAAATGTTCAAATATTAGGCCGTGAACTTATGCATTTCGTTTACGGCCCCTCCTGTTATGAGTAAAGAAAGAACAATTTTGACGAAAAAGACATTAGCTGGAGCTTTAGTTGGGCAATTAGCCCATTTTAGCGTTTGCCCTATGCATGGACTGCCTGCAATTCTATTTAAAACGGGTCTGATCAGCGGGGCTATTGCAGCCCCATTTATGGCCGTAAATAATTATCTGGTAAATCAAGTAACTCCTATAGTTTCAACAGTTAGGGGAGATAATACGGATTACACAAGTCTTCCTCCATTGAGATACGATAGAAGAACTCGCACGACTGAATATGTAGATTCCAACAGACAAATAGCCAGCGATATTGTCGATTATTCCGGCTGGGCATTAGCTCTTGGAATTCCACTATTAATTCTTTTAAGAGGTGTTTACAAAAATAGGAATTTAAATCAGCACCGTACCAATAATTATGATAAAATAACTATGCCTTTTCCAGAGGAGATTATATGAGGATAGCTTTTGTCGGTAAAGGTGGAAGCGGAAAGACGACAATTACAGGTCTGTTTGCAAAATATCTTGCTTCTAAGAATAAAAAGATATTAGTTATAGATGCTGATATAAACCAACATTTAGGGTCAAGTCTTGGATTTGAGGATACTAAATTAATTGATGAAAAGACTCTTGGAAATAATATTGATTGGATAAAAGATTTCTTTAGAAACAGAAATTCGCTTATAGGATCTTCAAAAGAAATGATAAAGACTACTCCTCCTGGAGAAGGCTCTAGACTTATTAATCTTGAATCAAAAGAGTTTTTTGATAAATTTGAATTAAAAAATAATGGAATAAGACTATTAAGAGTCGGCGGATTTTCAGAGCAGGATATAGGAACTAAATGCTACCACTCTAAAACTGGGACTTTAGAATTATTATTTAATCATTTAATAGACTCGAAAGATGATTATATCTTAGTAGATATGACTGCCGGAGCAGATTCTTTTGCTTCAGGACTATTTACTAAATTCGACATGACTCTAATTGTTGTAGAACCAACAAAAAAATCTATAGATGTCTACAAACAATACAAAGAGTATGCTAAAATTCATGATTTGAAGATAGTTGCTTTAGGAAATAAGATTTACAATAAAGAAGAAGCAGACTACATTTCTTACCAGATTGGTGAAGAGCCTATTGCAAAAATACGATCTTCAGAATATATAAAGAAAAGTGAAAGAGGAATTAATCATGGGATAAACCTGTTGGAAGAGGGTAATCTTGAAGCACTTTCTAAAGTTTTAAAAGAGGTTGACAAAATTGAGAAAAATTGGTACGTCCATTATGAATTAGCTGCTAAATACCATGAAAAGAATGCAGTTTCTTGGGGAAATGATTCCGTAGGGAAAGATTTGACTAAACAAATAGATTATGAATTCTTAAGAAATATTCAAAAAATGAAAGGAGGTCAAAATGTCATATCCATCAATTAAACAAGTAATTACTAATGCGGAAGTTGATATAGAAAGTTCTTCTGAAAAAGAATTAAATGAAGTATTATTCTCAGCATTTCAGAAAGACTTGCCTGAAGGAGTTTCTTACATTTTAAAAATAGCTAAAGAAGTAAAATCTGGAAACAATAGAGTATTAAAGATTGAAGACCCAAATTCAAAGCTCGGAAAACAACTTATACGTCTGGTTGGAACAGATATAGCTAAAGGGATAATGGAAGAAAAAACAGGTGTAGCTTTAGGAATGTACAACTGCTGTGGATTAGTAGCTGCCCCTAGTAAAAAGCTTCTACTAATGAATGCTATTGAACAGATAAAGCTTCAAAACGGAGTTTTTGCTAGCGCGGATTGTTAAATCAACTTTTATTATTTTTATTTTTATTAT
This sequence comes from Candidatus Pacearchaeota archaeon, assembly GCA_016866935.1. Taxonomy (GTDB): domain Archaea; phylum Nanobdellota; class Nanobdellia; order Pacearchaeales; family GW2011-AR1; genus SICU01. Next base: position 33,511 of record VGKS01000003.1, on the reverse strand, counting down.
ATTTATCAAAGTAGAGTTAAAATGAAACAAAACTAGAGCTTGTCATTTTTTATAAGATAAAATAATTCTTGTTTTGTTCTTTTGACTTCATATTTGTATTTCAGGGTCTTTAGAATATTTTCAAACCATCTTCTATAAGGGGAGTTCATTGGTTTTCCAGTTAAAGTTCTTGTTGCAAAACTTATAAGAAAATATCTTGAATCTATGTTTTTTAATAAATCTCTTGATATTCCTATTCTTCTATCTCCTAAAATATCTAGAACTTTAAATATTATACATAAATCTACTTTTGGAAATGTTGTTTCTTCTCTTATATCTTTATGATGGATGTCTCCATTTATATTGTTGATCTTGAAGAACTGTTCAACTACAATTAGATCATTATGGTTAATGTCGTATGCATGATATTTTATTCCTTTTTCAGCTATTACAATAGGGTTTATACCACACCCTAGGTCAAGAATAGATTTTGGGTTTATTCTTTTCAGGACATCTCTTATTAAAGGATAATCTTCTATTCTTTCCCTAGTGGAAGAATGATTCTTTAATAATTCCTCTATATTGTTATTTATTATCAAAGTTTTTCTATTTTTTATGTTTGATTTTGAAGCATACTGTCCTGTGTACTTTCTAAGTTCTTCCCTTACTTCTTTTATAACTATTTTTTTTGACTTTTCTGAATGTATATCTTTTATTTTATTCTTGTTAATATAATCCTCTAATAATGAAAGAACCAAGGTATCTGGAAGACCTCTTAGCTCAAATTTTTCTTTTATCTTCTTTACTAAATTATCCACTGCTTATATTGTAGGGCAATCTATATAAATAAAGCTAATTTTTTACTTTTTGATGAATAAGAAGGGGTTGAGCCATATAGAATTTGTGGTTTCGTTTGTAATATTTATAGGATTTATTGTATTTGCTTTTGTATTTTTTAATCCTCTTCAAAGCCAGAGAACGTTAAAGTCTACTATGGACTACGCTTGGATAGAGGTTTCTGAAGAAGGAAGAGAAAGAGTTGAGACTTATTCTGTTTCTATATCTCCTTTATTTGACCCATCATTAATGAGAATAAATATTCCTGGAGTGCCTTTATATTATAATGCAAGTGTTGAGGATGAAATTGGTAACACAATATCAACACATAGAGATAATAGCGGAGTTGTTTATTTTAATAGGAGTGGTGGGGATTTCTTTAGAATAAAATATTCTTCTGCAATCGATAATGGAGCTCCAATACTCGAAACAACTGCTATAGGAAATAGCCAATATGCAATATCCTCTTCTGAAATAAGAGATCTTTATTTTGAAAAATTACTTCTTGAATTAAACCAAAGTTACTATTTAAATTATTTAGGGTTAAAACAAGAACTTAATTTACCTAATAGGATGGAATTCGGATTTGTTGTTACCCTTAACAATAAACAGATAAGTGCAGTTAACCAGATTCCTGAAGGAATAGAAGTTCTTTCTAAAAATGATAGGGTAGAAATAATAAGAATTTCTGGGCAGAGGGAATATGCTGATCTGAGGGTGATAGTATGGTGAGAAAGGGAATTGCCACAATAATAGAGTTACTTATTGCAATAACTATTATTTCGGCTATATTGCTTATATCTTACAGACAGAGCTTACCGTCTCAAGAAACTCAAGACTTATCTGAAAATGCTAGAGATATTTTGTCAGAAATAAGCACAATAGAAAGCTTGAGAGATGAGATTGTTGCTAACCAAATAAATGCTAGGGCTATGAGAAATACCCTAACCTTTATTGACTCTAGATTGCCTGATTATATAACATTTGAACTGCGAGCATGCGTAATAACTAGCGCTTGCGGACAAGGGTCTTATGTCGGAGATGTTTATTCGGCTGAGAGAATAATAAGCACTAACAGAACAAATTTCCAACCTGTTAAATTAAGATTGTTCCTGTGGATTGAAGAATGATGGTCAAAAAATACGAGTTTTTGAAACATACTGGAGATTTAAAGTTTAGGGCTTATTCTTCTAGTGTTAAAGGAATGTTTGAGAATTGTGCTCTTGCTATTTCTTCTGTACTCTCAAGAGGAAAGAAAATAAAATCTTTGATAAAAAAGGAGATTAGTGTTTCTGGAAATGACTATGAATCTCTTCTTTATAGTTTTATTGATGAACTAATTTACCTCTTTGACGCTGAGGGATTTATTGTATCTAAGGCGGAATTAGAGATTGAAGATGGAAAACTAAAAGGAATAGTTTATGGAGATGATTCTACAAATTACAAGGATTTGGATGCTATTAAGGCCCCAACATACGCGGAGATGTATGTAAAAAATAAGGGTAAAAAATGGGAATGTCAGGTCGTTTTAGATGTATGACTACTGTTTAAAAATGATGGTCTTATCATAGAATAATGAAAATGAAAGAAAAAATTGTTAACCTTAAAAAAATAAACGATTTTACATGGGAAATCCCTAAAGAAAATGGAATGAATGTTCCTGGAAGAATTTTTGCTTCTGAAGCTTTATTAGAGAAAATAAAGAATGATTTTACTTTTGAACAGGTAAAAAATGTAGCCAAGTTGCCTGGAATAGTGGGATACTCTCTTGCTATGTCTGATGCACATCAAGGTTATGGGATGTGTGTTGGAGGCGTAGCTGCATTTGATATAAAGAAAGGAATTATCTCTCCTGGAGCTGTTGGTTATGATATCAACTGCGGAGTTAGACTATTATCTACTAATTTGACAAAGAAAGAATTCATGTTGAAAAGAAATGTTTTGATGAAGGAAATATACAAAAGTGTTCCTTCTGGAGTTGGAAAGAAAAGCGAGTTTAAAATTGAATATAAAGAAATCTCTAATATTATTAAAGAGGGCATTAGCTGGGCAATTTCAAAAGGATATGGAAATGAAGAAGATAGATTATTTTGTGAAAATGAAGGTAAGATATCTGGAGCAGATTATAAGAAAATAAGCCAGAAAGCACTAGGAAGAGGAATGAATCAATTAGGCACTCTTGGAGCCGGAAATCATTTTTTAGAAGTTCAAGAAGTTGAGGAGATTTATGATGAGAGCGCTGCTAAATTACTTGGAATAGAAAAAGGGAAAGTCGCTATAATGATTCATTCTGGAAGCAGAGGTATAGGACATCAGGTTGCTTCAGATTACATAAAAAAAATGGAAGATGAATACGGTTACAAACATTTACCTGATAGAGAGCTGGCTTATGCTCCTATTGACTCTTCCCTTGGAAAAGATTACTTGAGTGCTATGGCTGGAGCCGCAAACTTTGGATTTACTAATAGGCATATTATAATGTGTAAATTGAGAGAATCATTCAAAAAGTTCTTTCCTAAATCTGAGCTTAAACTTGTTTATGATATTGCCCACAATATTGCTAAATTTGAGAAACATAGCGTAAATGGGAAAAAAATTGAGGTTCTTGTACATAGAAAAGGAGCTACAAGATCATTTGGACCTGAAAGCGAAGAAATTCCCGTAAAGTATCGTTCTATTGGAACTCCTATATTTATCCCTGGAAGTATGGGAACAAGTTCTTATGTTTTAGTTGGAACAAAGAAGGCTCAAGAATTAAGTTTGGGGAGCACGGCTCATGGAGCTGGAAGAATAATGTCCAGAAGTGAAGCCAGCAAGACTATTAGCTCTAAAGAATTGAAAAATGAGCTAGATAAAAAAGATATTGTTTTGGAATCTGGAAGTCTTTCTGGAGCAGTTGATGAAGCTCCTAAGGCATATAAGGATGTTGAAGAGGTTGTAAGAGTTTCTCATGAACTTGGAATAGGAAAGATGGTTGCAAAACTCAAACCACTTGGGGTAGTTAAGGGGTAATTTTTTTTTTGATAATCTTTATAAACGTGCGACATTATCCTTTAGTATGAAGAGAGGTATGAAATTATTACTATTCGGATTATTCTCGATGCTATTTTTAGGAATTGTTTCTGCACAAATAACGCGGTATAGCCCGCAAGATATAATTCTAAGAATTTCTGGAAACACTAATGCTCATGGGGAAATTTATTCTCAAAATACTTCTGGATATACAAATATTTACTACAGCGATATTTTTGGAAACACTTATGCTGGGTCTGTGACTCCTGCAAATTTGCGTATATGTTCTGTTTCTGGAAGCAATAGAGTTTTGAGATTATGGGCAAATACAAATGCTCATGCTCAAGCACCTAGTTTTACAGCAGGTACGCTTTACGATATAGATGTTTGTTATGGAGATTTAGTTTGTACAGCAGTTCCTGGAAATAATAACTGTTCTACAAATTATAAAGAAGTTGTTTCATTATCTGCTAATAATAATGCTCATATTGAGAATGCTACTGCTAACCAATATACTGGAGCAGGCAACTCTAAAATATGTTGTTTAGCTCCCCCACCATCTATTTCTAATTCTACATGGAGATATTATGATGGGACCCAAATTGACCCTAATGCGAGGGTATGTAGAAATAACCATGTAATTGCAAGAGTACAGACAAATAACATTGCTGATGGAACTCCTCTTATTTTTGAGTTTTATGATTTGGATCTCCTAACACGCGACCCTATTGCAAATCGGACTGGCTATGTTCAAAATAATGTTGCTCAGATAGTTTTGCCATTAAATGATACTGGTGTTCAAGCAGCTTTACAATCAGCTCTTGGATTTGAGGCCGGAAATAACTTGGAACTTATTTTTGAGGTTAGGATACCTGGAGATACTGAAACATCTTACCCAATAATTTATGAAAATAATGCTTCATTATGTTCATTTGACCCTCCTAATGCGGTTATTTCTGCACCTAAACATAGAGGAGTTTATTATGCAGATACAGAAGTAAACTTTACTTCCGGTTGTACTAGCCAGATTGGACCACCCCAGACAGAATGGACAATTACTCCACAAAATGGACAAGCTTTTACTAGAACTGAAACTACATTCAACTATACATTCACTCAGGCTGGACAGGTAAATGTAAAATTGAAATGTACTGATCCTTTAGGGAATTTTGATATAAATGAGAGTCAGATTTTAGTTATTGCAAGTCCATACACCTTAGCTTATATTAATAAGCCATCTTTTAATGAAATTGTTTATAAAAGCCCTCCGGCTTTAGGGCCTTACTTTCCTAACGAGATTTCATTTAGCGCTTCTGATAGTTTTGTGGTTAATTCTTCAACTGCTTGTACTTTAGAATGTCTTGGAGGAAACTGCCCTAATCAGACTGAAAACTCCCTTATGTCTTGCGGATCGGGTGGAGGACCTATATCTATTACAGCCCAACCTATCGTAAGTTACTCAAGTTTGTTCTTTAACTGGACATTTATGGATAGTGATTGGACTAATGAGTGGGCACAATATGAAACTGGAAATGGAATATATTCTGGATTAGTACAATACGATGATTTATCTAATTCATTAAGAGATAAGAAAATAATAGTAAATGTTAAACACACTAGTGGGGCAAGTGCGCAATTTGAAAGAAGTTTCACTTTAGGAAGATGTTTGAATAATGGAAATACTTATTATTCATCCGAATTGGAGAGTAACTCTACAAATGAACCTAATGGTAAATGTAAGGGTGGGGATGAAATTGCATTAACTGCTGATGATTGTTGCCCTACAGGACTTAGATGCATGGCTGGAACTTCTGCTACTAACCCATTATATTCATGTCAAATACCTCCTGGAGGACCTATAATTGATTGTAATGACTTTACAAATCAGACTGCATGTAATGGAAATCAGAATCCTGCAATACCTCAAGCGTCTTACGGAGAAATTCCTCCTGCATGTACAGAATTGAAATGTCAGTGGTCAAATACGACTAATTCCTGTGGATTAAATATAACTACATATGCTAATTCTTCTACTACTGGAGCATGTAGCTCTGGGCCTACAGCAGTAATCGTTAGTTCTTGTTCTTACACTACTACTGTAAGTGCTTGTACTGGAGGAAAAAAGACAATAACATATGTATCTACCGGGGGACCTTCTTGTGTTAGAGATCCCGTAACTGTTCTCTGTGGTTCATTAAGCTTTGAGCTTGGATTCTTTACATTAAGAGAATTCTTACTTTCTGTTCTGCTTATTGGAGCTATATACCTTATCTTCAATTTCAGAAAGGAACTTGCGAGAAATGAAAAGTAAGTTAATTATTGCGATTTTTGTTTTTATTATTTTTGGAATTATTACTGTTTTTGCTAGTGTAAACCACTTACATAACACTATTGCTACAAACTATTCAGATGGTGAAAAAATAAGTGGAAAAATTAACCTAAGATTTAGCAATGAACCTGGAGATGTTAAAGTTACAAGTAATTTTCCTGGTAATTTAACCCTTTTAGAACTTATAGAAAATCAGACAGGGTTAATTGAAGGAATAGAATATAACTGTTCTACTAATGGTTGCTTGAATGATTATTCTTCTTCAGGCGTTGTTCAACAAATTCAAGTTGACTCTGGAGAAGTTGATTATGCTGGATTCAAAATAGAAGGCTCTGGAATTAAAGTTAAAGATGCTAAGCTTAGAATAAGTTCTAATGCTCCTTCTAGTTGTACCCCAAGCCTTTATGTCGACTTGCTTTCTGATGGAGAGAATATACTTACAGCGAGTAAAGGAAATGGGGAGAGTTGTGGAATAAGACACACTGGGTGCTATGCTCAATCAAACATATTACTTGCGACTATAGTTACAGGAAGAGAATATTGTGAAAAGATAAGTATACCTCAAGCTCCTGGATTCATCGTTGGAGCTCAAATAAAACAAGGAAATGGTGAGTCTAATCTTACAATGAAATTATATGATGGAAATACAAATAATCTTCTAGGATCTTGTAAATTACCTCAACATTCTCCTCAACAACAAACTCAAGAAATAAGTTGTAAAATTAATTACTCCTCTTATGAGACTCGCGAATATTATGTTTGTGTGTCTACAAGCATAAATAATGGATATCAAATTGGTCAGGAAACTATTTCCCCTACATGTGGGACTGCTCAAGGATTTAACTCTTTGAATAGCGACTTTGATATATTTGCTGAAACTGAGAAATATGCTGCTTCTCCAAATATTGTTATTAATGTAAGCACTTACAAAAAAGCTTTCAATAGGAATATTACTCAAATTATAGATCAATATGTTCAAAACTTATACGATGGAAATTGTGAGAGTGATTGTTTTGTACCAATCAAGATATTTGGGGTAAGTCAAACAGTTCTATTTAATGAGCCTGAATTAAAGTATGAAAGCTTTGGAGCTGTACTCGCGCCAATAGAGGAGATAAATGAATTAGACTATCAATCTACAAGAATAACTTCTAATAATTTAAGCCTTGATATATCAAAGGCAAATTTTGTAATACCAATAGCAAGTAATGAGAATAGTTTCAAGCTCTATTTAGACGGGAACAGCTTCCTTACAAAGCCTATAAACATACGAAGAAGTTTTGCTTTTGACATAAATCCCAAATCTGTTGCATTCGGACAGAATGTTAGATTCAACGCTACTTCTGCTACTATAATAATAAGAACAATATGGAACTTTGGAGATGGAACTCCTGTTCAGACAGTCAACGGAACGTCCATAGATCACGCTTTCACAAAAAATGGGACTTCATTTACAGTTAATGTTACTGCAATAGCTAATAATACTCAAGTTACTAGAACATTTACGGTCATTGTAGGAAATCCAAAAGTAATAGCTAATTTGACGATAATAGAATATAGAAAAAGGCTAACAAATATTACTGGTCAAATAAATTCTTATCCTTCATGGGCAGTGCCAAAGATACAAAGCATAGTTAGATTAAATAATATGACTTCTGAACTGAATACTATTGAACTTAACTTCAGGAATGCTAGTTTAGAAGAAGAATATCAAAATATAATGCTTGATTTAATTGAATTAGATGTACCTGCATATGTTTCTTCTACAGTTTCAGGAGATAACTTGCCCTTGGGTTTAGGATATGAAAATATTAATCCATCTTATATAGAAGAAATTGAAAATAAGGATTTACAAAATGGTGGGTTAAAAGAACAAATATCTGCTTGGATGAATGATAATTTTAATGCAGAGATATCTTTCAAGAAAATACAAAGAATAGGAAATAGCGGAACACAACCGGTAGGAGGGCTGTTTACAATAAAGACAAACCCTATTAATTCAGTTAATGGGAATGTTTATTTAATATTTGGACAGGATGTAGAGAATGTAGGAGTTTATGGAACAAATTATAAACCATTATCTGTTACTTCTGGGACAGATTATATTTTACTTGATACATCTAAATCAGAGACATTTGAATTCTTTGTAGAAGGAGATATTGATGTGGAGACTCTCGGAGCATATATCGCCCCGTCTCTAAACATACTTGGAAACATTGAGACTCCTTCAGGAGTTTGTGAAATAAATAATATATGCGAATCTGAGGAGACTGCTGATTCGTGCCCTGAGGATTGTTCTAGAAAATGGTTTAAGTTCACTATATTTGGATGGATATTAATTGCAATAGGAGCAATTATAGGTTACATAGTATTACAGGAATGGTACAAACGTAATTACCAGAGAAGTCTATTTCCTAACTCGAATGATTTATTCAATTTGATCAATTTCATATACAATGCCAGAAAGTCTGGTTCTTCGGATTCAGATATTAAGGCAAAGTTGAGACAGCAACAATGGTCAAGTGAAAGAATAGGCTTTGCATTTAAAAAAATAGAGGGTAAGAGGGCGGGAATGCTTGAAATCCCTATATTTACACATAAAGAACATAATGAAATAGTTAAACAAATAGAAACCAGACAAAAGGCACCTGTTGACGCAAGATTTATTAAAAGACCTTATTATCAATGAGCATGAAAAAAATTGATATTTTTGATAGTATAATTTCCAGCTGTTCGTCTTCACTCACAATAGGAAGAGGAAATTAAACATGTTAAAGATATTATATAGATTATTTGGCGTTTTTAAGAAGAAAGATAACCTGAAGATAGGATTCTATGGTCCTCCTAACGCTGGGAAAACAAGTCTTGCTAATTTATTATGCAAGGACTGGACTGGAGAAGAACTAGGAAGCGTAAGCGAAGTTCCTCACGAGACAAGACACGTTCAATTTAAAGAAAAAGTGGAAATAGAACACAAAGGAAAGAAAATGGTTTTGAAGATTGTTGATACTCCTGGAATTGCTACTAAAATAGATTATGAAGATTTTCTTGGATATGGAATTGCTAAACAAGATGCAAAGAAAAGGGCAAAAGAAGCCACTCAAGGAATAATTGAGGCGATTAAATGGCTTGATGATATGGATGCCGTTGTAATCGTTCTTGATTCATCTGAGAATCCTTATTCTCAGGTAAACTTGACTATAATAGGGAATCTTCTTGCTAGAAAAATTCCTGTTCTTGTAGTTGCAAATAAAATAGATTTGAGAAAGTCAAATGTAAAGAAAATGGAGGCTGCATTCCCTGAGTATCCTGTTGTAGGAATATCTGCACGCAAAGCCACTAACATGAATGAATTTTATGATGCTCTCTTCAAATTAACGAAGAGAGTTTGAGGTAAATTTAAATAAAAAGTAAAATTAATATGAGGGTGAAAAAGAACAATAAATTAAAGGGGTTAAGCATACATATTATGCCTTATTCTGAGATTAGAGAGCTTACAATAACTGAAAGAGTCAAGAAGATACTTAATTTAATCCTGGGAAATAGAGTGGTGATTTTACAGGGTAGATTGAGGCCTGAAGAGGAGATAAGGCTTATTGAAGATACAATGGCAATGGTCGATCATATAAAGACTTTCAAAGGGATTGAACTTGCCGTTGTAGACTCAAATAAAGAAGAGGGATTCTTCTTAAAAATGAGAAGAGGGATTGCTAGAGGATTAACAGGCGAATCAGGATCATTGACTGTTATAGGTCCTGCAAATGTGGTTAAAGAGATAAAGAAAGACCCTTCTAAGATTGAAGTGTTCTTTTGACAATCAAGAAATAATACTATCGACATCATATTTATTAATGTTAACTTGATAGAATTTTATGCCAAATCAATGTATCCATTGTAGCGAGATATATCCTGATGGAGCGAAACAAACTTTAGAGGGATGTTCTAAATGCAACAGTAGATTTTTCTTTTATCTTAGCGATGAGAAATATAAAAAGATAAAATCTCTTAAAGAAGCTGAATTAAAACAAATTTCACAACCAGACAAACCTATTGACCTTCTTGCTGAATTGACTTCTGAAGATAAAAAGAGTATTGAGGAAGATGTTCGTGAAATAACTGGAATAGAAGAAATTGATGCTCCTGTTATTTTAGATCTTGAAACAGTTAAAGTAACAAGTCCCGGTAAATATCTTCTTGATATACCTAATTTATTCAGTAAGGAACGCCCTCTCGTTTACAAACTAGAAGATGGAAAGTATGTTATTGACTTGGCTGCAAGCATAACAAAGAAAAAGTAAGATTTTAAAGCAGTTAAACCATCTATAAGACATGCCTGAGTTGAAAAAAGTTATTCTCAAACAGATTAAAATATTGAGGCCCGAAGAACAAGCAATCAAAGATCTTGAAAAAAGAAGCAAGGATTTCATAGTCAAATTAAAAGAAGAAATAGTAAAATCAAAGGCAGATGCTGATATATTTATTGGAGGAAGTTTTGCAAAGGGGACTCTCTTGAGATCAGATAATTATGATGTTGATATATTTGTAAGATTCGATAAAAAATACGAGAACTTATCCGATAGACTGGAGAGGTTTTTGAATGTGGTGTCAATGAAACTTAATTTAGATGTTGAAAGAGTTCATGGAAGTAGAGATTATTTTATTGTAAGAGACAAAAAGATGCCAGGATATTTTGAGGTTATTCCGGTAAACAAAATATCCAATCCTAAAGAGGAAAAGAATGTTACTGATTTAACATATTTTCACGGTCCTTATATTAAGAAAAGGATTAAAGGTTTTGAGGATCAGGTAAGAGTTGTGAAGAAATTTATGAAGGCTCAGGAAGTTTACGGAGCAGAGACTTATGTAAAAGGCTTTTCTGGATATGCAGTAGAACTTTTAATAATAAAATACAAATCTTTTGTTAAAATGTTAAAAGAATTAATTAAAGTCACAGACGATAAAAGGCTTGTAATTGACATTGAAAAGCATTATAAAAATTCTAATGATGTTTTTATTCAACTTAATGAAGCTAAGATACACTCGCCGGTAATATTAATTGACCCCACTTATAAAGAAAGAAACGCTTTGGCTGCTCTATCTCAAGATACTTTTGTAAAATTTCAAGAATCTGCCAGAGCATTTTTGAAGTCTCCCTCTATTAAATTTTTTGAGAAGAAGGATATTGATTTTAATAAAATAAAGGGAAAAAATAAGGATAAATTTGTTTCTGTACATTTAAGTACTGACAAGCAAGCAGGAGATATTGCTGGAACTAAACTTAAGAAATTTTTTGACTTATTATCCAGAGAGATCAAAAAAGAGTTTATTTTGATGGAGAGTTATTTTAGATATACTGGGGGAAATACTGGTGAAGGATATTTAATCGCTAAGCCGAAAAAAGAACTTGTTCGCATTGGACCGCCATTACATATGAAGAAAGCTGTTTTGTCTTTTAAGAATAAGCATGCTCAGACTTTTGAAAAGAATAAGCATATTCATGCAAGACTTAAAATTAGATTCAATCTAAATGAGTTTTTGGATGCTTGGAAAGGGGGAAATGAAAAATTAATGAATCAGATGCATATAACTGACTTTAAGGTTAATTAGGACTATATTGTCTGTAGGAATCTTCTACCGTTCCAAAACGCAAAGCCGCTTCCGCAAAAGCCTCCGGACAGTTACTTTTTATTCCAATTGCAAAATCTCCTAAACTAGAGTTATCATCTCTAAAAATACATCCTATTTCTACATCGACATCTAATCCTCTTGCAGAACTTGTAAGAGCAGAACCCATACCAATAGGATAACCTTCTCTATACATATTTTGAAAAGCAAATTCGTCTTCTACCATTTTAGTTTCCCCTAGAATAGTTTTTAGCTAAATGAACTAAGGCTTTAGAAAAATCATCAATCCGTATTTCATCTTTACCAAAAACTGAATAAACAAATCTACCGTCTTTACAACCTAATTGAAAGCGAATCCCTTGTCCTTCATAACAAACTCCTTTGAAGTCAGGTGTAACTTGTCTTAGAGCAAGAATATCTAATGTAAAATTATTTGAATTTGCTATTAATTGTACTAATCCATCAAAGTTTTCTTGTGAAATTCCATACACCTCACCTGTTCTTGCAAATTCTTCCATGACCTTAAATTATTTATCAAGCATTAATGACAATGAGTTTGCAAAATAAGGAGAGTTTATCCATACTCCAACTTCTTCCTGCATGTTTTCTGGGTGAATCATCAAAAGCATTTCTTTCTTATCTATGATAAAGAATTTACCCATTTGTTCAGATTCTTTTATCTTAAGATCATTTCTCGAAGCTATTCTTTTAACTTTGTAAGAGTCTCCAGATAAAGATATTTTTATTTTTACTTCTTTATTTATTTTACTAAGAACTGACAGTAAAACACGGGATTTGTCATCAAAGTCTTCTGCAGTTGTATGTATAATTATCTCTTTTTCAGCAGAGTCAACCATTTCTTTCAATTTTGAAAGTAAATTTGATCTTCCCTTAATATGACCCGATAATTCTTCAAGCTTAACTGGAGATATTCCTTCCTTATGTAATTGAACTAATTCGTCGTATTCTTGAGTGTTCTTCAAATTAGATAAAGTATTAACTTTTTCTTGAGCTTTTGTAAGAGTGTTTGTTTGCATTCTTTCTAGAACTGTTTTAGGTTCTACAGCAATGTATTTTACTGGTTTTCCTACTTTAACTATTGCGAATCCCCTCTTAGTTAATGACTCTAGAACATCATATGTTCTTGATCTAGGAACTTCTGAGATTTCAGCTGTTTCTCCAGCAGTAACTATTCCTTTTGAAAGTAAAGCCAGCCAGACTTTGGTCTCATAGATATTAAGGTCAAAATGGTCCTTGACTTTATTTACTATTTCTTGTTTTATTATCATAAAGGAGCAAAAATCTAAGGGTATTTAAAGCTTTCTAATGTTGTAACTAAAAAGGGGTTATATTGCTTAGTCTATGCAGTCACTAAATCTCCGATATGAAGACTTAGCCCGTTTGGATTTTGATAAACCAATGTGTTTGTTGTTCCTGTCATATCTGACCTTATCAATTTTATTGTAGGGAAAGGAGTAGAACCAGTCACAAAATTTCCTTCTGTGTAGCCCACATTAAGCTGTCTATCTTTTCCAATATAAATTAATCCTGCATTTGCATCCTATATTGCCTATACTAAAAATACCAATTATATAGCTTTGCATTAGACTCATGAAATTAAATACACTATTACTATAGCAATAAAGCACCCCGTGGATATGAAAGGCATTGCTGGATAAAACTTACCTTTCTCCGATTTATAGAATAAGAATGCTAGGGCTAAAGTTGCTCCTACTGCTATCGTTACCGCTTGCCATACACCTAGAGTTCTAAGAACAACACCTGCTAAAATTATAGGGAACACTACATCTCCTCCCCCTAGAATTGCAAGATTGAATTTTATTTTCTTAAGTTTTGATTCTTTTTCTTTTGCAGATTTTGAACTGTTTTTTACATTCTTTATAAGCAATTTATCTTCTTTTCTCATATAAGGTACAAAGAATCCTGAGAATAGTTTCAGTTTTTGGATTTGGAACTTAGCCATCTTCTGCATAAATCCAGCGTGCCATACAGCATAAATATCATAAAGAGAGATTATAATAAGCAAAATAATTACAGACCATACGCTGAGAATTGGTATGAATACCGTGGCTATTCCAGGGTAAATTAATAATTCTGTTGCGTTGTGGACAAACATATTTCTTTTGAATATTTTTAGTATTCCTAGAGGTATTGCTAGAATTACTGAAATAAGTGCTGCTTTTGGCAAAGGCATTAAGAATGCATTAATTGCTATCGAAAGACCTAGAATTACAACTATTGTGAACCATCCTCTAAGGAATGTTTCTGCTTTTAATTTCATAAGAAATAGCATTAGAGCAACCGCAATTATTAGTGCAATTACTATAGATATTATTGACTCTTGAGGTTGTATGTCCGTAGGAGGGTCAAGACCATAAGGGAGATTGTAAATTGTTTCATTTTTTATTTCTCCTGTTTCTGTTACTATTTGTTTTACTTCGGGAAGGTATTGGTGTGCTACATAAATTCCTATTAACTGCGCAAAGAAAAATAAAGATATAAGAATAAATGTAACTTTTATTGTGTGTTTCATCTTGCTCTTTAAATTTCAAGTTTGAATGATATTTAAATATGTTTAAAAATTTCGTTTAATTGCGAGATTGTATCTTTAACATTCTTGACATCGTTATGTTCATGCATATAATCGGATTTTATTAGTATTGCGTCTATTCCTCTTTTTTTAGCCGGCTCATAATCCCAGATATAACTATCTCCAACCATTAACGCTCCCGATTTATTTATTTTTAGCCTTTCTAAAATACTTAGAATAAATTCACCTTTTGAATCAGGATAAGGCCGGGTTGCATACACCTCGTCGAATAGTTCGTGGAGATCAAAATGTTTTACCCTATTTTTTATATGCACATCAGCTATTTCTGGAGGTGAAGGATTTGTTGATAAGATAACCATTATTATCCCCATAGACTTTAGCTTCTTTATTACTTCTAATGCAGAAGGAGTCAGCGTAAGATGATTATTATGATTCTTTATCCTTTTATCTCTGTATACCCAAACAGGGTGTTTGGAATACTTAGTTTTTTTCGGGTACCACAAAGTACCGTCTCCATCAAAAAATATTATTTTCTTCACGTGAGAATTATTTTAGCCTAATTGTTTCTAAATTTCTTGGAACAACTGTTTCAATACCATACTGTCTGTAAACGCTTGATGCAAAATCTAAACATCTGGATTGTTCTCCATGAGAAATTATTACTTTCTTTGGTTTAGGATTCATTCTTCCTATAAATTGCATTAATTCGCCACGGCCTGAGTGAGCTGAAAGACCTGACATGGTTTCTACTTGCATGTTTACATTAATAGTCTCTCCTCCGAAGTTCTCATCTATTTTTACAACTTTGTTTCCTTCAGATATTTGTCTTCCTAACGAGCCTGGAGCTTGGTAACATCCAAATATTATTAGATTATTTTCGTTTTCAGCAAATTCTTTGAAATATTCTACAGATGCTCCACCGGCTAACATTCCAGATGTTGCTATAACTATACATGGTCCGCCTTCAACAACCTCTTTTCTTTCTGTAGGAGAGCCTACTTTCTTAAAATAAGGAGAAACGAAGGGGTTCTCGTCATTGAATATTTTATTTCTTACATTGCTTCCAAGAAATTCAGGGTAAGCGGTATGAATTGCTGTTATATCCCATAACATTCCGTCAAGATAAACTGGGATTTCTGGAAGCTTTCCAGTACGCATTGCATCTTCAACCCTTAAAAGAGTTTCTTGGGCGTGTCCTAGACCTAATTCAGGAAGAAGTATCTTTCCCCCACGTTTTACTGTGTCATTGACTAAATTACAAAATATTTCTTCCACTTCGGAAAGAGGAGGTTGGATCTGATCTTTACTTCCATAAGTAGACTCCACCATTATTGATTCAACTCTTGGATAGAAGTTTACGGCTGGGTCTAATAATCTTGTCTTTCTGTAGTTTGAATCTCCTGTATATACAAAGTTATGTAAACCATTTCCTATATTTACGTGAGTTACAGCTGATCCGAGAACATGCCCTGCATTATAGAATGTAATTCTAATATCTGGAGTTATATCAAATACTTCCCCGAAATTGAGACATATTGAATGTCTAACCATTTCTTTTACATCATCTGCTCTGTATATTGGAACTTCTGCTTTTTTATAATGAACACTTACCATATCTAAAGCTAAAAGAGCCGCAATATCTCTTGTAGGAGGAGTCATATATGTTGGACCCTTATAGCCCATTTTATACAAATAAGGGATTAACCCTGAGTGGTCTAAATGAGCGTGAGAAAGAACTATTGCATCAATACTTGAAAGATCTCCAATTTCTGATACATCTAGATAAGGGAATTTTTCAGGTCCGTCTATTATTCCAGGATTTATTCCGCAGTCAAATACTATCTTTGATTTTGGAGTTTGTAATAAAAGACATGAACGCCCTACTTGTCTACCCGATCCTAGATATGTAAGTCTAACCCACATATCCATCTTTTCAGGGTTCCAGTTTTCATATATTTTCTTACCTATTTCATTTAAGAATTTCTTTCTGTAAGAGTTATTTGCATACAGAACATCACGTATTTTTTCAGTTATCTTTGAATGTATCGCTGGACTTCTCTGAGTTTGTATTGTCCACATTGTAGAGTTCTTTATTTCTTTCAGAATTGAACCACTTTTTCCTATTACTATTCCTGGGCGCTTTGCTTCTACAATTGCTGTAGATCTTGGAATATCAAATATTATTGACTCTATCTCTGCTTCTGTTGGGACTAACTCGCGAATAGTCTTTTCGGTCTCTTCTTGAGGAGCCAACATTGAGCTATCTGCTCTCAGCTCTATCCTCTTTTTTACTTTCTTTACTACGTCGCGTATTTTATCATCTGAATTTCTAAAGAACTCTTTATCTGTTGTGTAAAGAACTATATTTGCCCCTTCGAAGATTGCTTCGCTAACTACTCCTTTGGGTAATTCTTCTTTTATTGCCTTTAATATTTCACTCATGTTTAATTTTTAGAATATTATTTTGAATTTTCAAAACTTACTATTGCTTCTTTATCAGCAACTTGCTTAATTTCTCCCTTCTTTACTACGTATATATCCATTCCTGCTCCTACACTAGGTTCTCTTGCAGTTGCTGCTCTTATACACTTAGTTACCATTGCAATGGCTTCATCTGTACTCATATTCTTTCTATAATCCATGTCAAGAATAGGATGTGCCTGCGCAATACCACTTCCTGTTGCAACATAAGTATCTGATTCTTGAATATAACCATCTGGAGATATATCGTATAAATATAATCCTTTGTCGTCGTAACCTGACAATATAAAATGAGTAATACTTGGAATCATTGAAGGCTGTCTTATATTACCATAAACCATATTTGACAAGAAATTAGCTGCCTCTGGAATGCTGATTTTTTCTCTTGTTCTTAATTCTTTAAGTTTGAATTCAGCACGTAAAATATCCAGAACCTTTCTTGTGTCTGAGGCTGTACCTGCTGTTGTAGCAATCATTCGGTCTGTTAATTCTAGAACTTTTTTAGCTGCTCCAGCTAAATAAGAAACTCCGCCACCCTGAGCACCATACGACTGTCTTCTATCTGCCGCTACTACTATTCCATCTTTACAGACGATACCTATTGTTAAAGTTCCTGTTTTTAAAACGTGCTTTGAAATGTCTTCATTCATAAGAATAAAAAATACCCCTTAAACTAATCCAAACCTATACTATTTAAATTTTTTGGTAAAAAATTTAATGCAAATCCGGTTGGGAGATAACCTCGGATACTCCGTTAGTTTTCTTAAAACGAATGACGTGGTCTACGAAGCCTTCCATTTTTGTTTCATGGCTTACTATCAAGAGCTGTTTCACATTTAACTCTCTAAGCATGTCGCGCATTTTGTCTAATTGAGCTTCAGAGAACCCTTCTGTCGGTTCGTCGAGTATTACCACGTCGCTTGTCTTTATTTTGCTTAGAACTGAATTGATTAATTGATTTAATGCAAGTCTATAAGCTAAAGCTACTGCAGTTCTTTCTCCACCTGAAAGAAATTCATAATCCAACTCAAACTCATTATGGACTATTACTGGAGAGAAGTTTTCATCTAAGTATACTTCAAAAGAATCAGTCGTAAGCATAGAAAACCATTTATTAAATATTTTTGTAAATTCTTTTCTTAATGCTATCAGTATATTCTTTTCTGTAAACTTAGTTAAATTTGTGAAATTGTTTGAAAGCCACCCTTCTATATCCAACATTTTTATCAATTTATTCTTTGACTCCTGACCCCTTTGTATTTCTGAGTTATACTTGGATATTTCCCTTATAGTCATTTCTATTTCTTTATTTATTTCCGCTAATTCTATCTCTTTTCTTTTTTCTTCATTAATTAGAAATATTAGTTCCTCCCTTTTAATCCTCAATAAATTATCATACTTAGAATAATCTAATGCGTTCTTTTTTTGCGAGTCTATTTGATCATTTATAAAAGTAATATCTTTTTCGAAAGAATCTTTTAGTTTTTCTAATTCTTGTTTTTTAGTTATGTACTTGTTTAAATTTTCCTGTTTAGCATTATTTATTTGTATTGCAACCCTATCATTCTCAAGATTTTTTAGTATATTCTTTTGATTGCTTAGTTCTGCACTAATTTTTTGAATCTGATTTAAAAGAACAACTTTATCTTTGTCAAATTTATTTATTTTAGTTTCTACTTCATTCATTATATTATGTTTATGAGCTTCAGGTACATCTTGTAGGCATGTAGGACAATGTTGAAGCTGGAATATTTTTGTTTTCTTAACCAACTCGCTTTGTTTTTGAATATCTAGGGAGTTACTGTTTGAGTTAAATTCTAAGTGCTCTTTTTCAAGCAATATTATATTTTTTAGAGTATTTTCTATCTGGTCATTAATTTTTTTTGGGTCTAAATTTATTGCTAATGATTTTGAAGAATTTATTAAATCATCCATTTCAAGCAAATCTTTAGTAAACCGGGACTTTTGCTCTTGCTTATTTCTCAGAACAAGAGAAAGTTTTTCTATTTCTTTCTTGAAGTTCTCTCTTTCTGATACTTTAATATGTAATTCTTCGACTTCTTTTTCCTTAAGCAATCTTTCGTTTTTTACTTCTTTTATCTCATCTTGTTTTATTGATACTTTAGATTGAATCATATTAAGGAATTTTTGACTTGAGTCAACATCGTTTTTTCTGGAATCTATTATTGCCGCTTCTGCTTGCAATACTCTTGATTCATCTCTTATTATTGAAGATATTCTGGCAGTATTCTCTTGAATTCTTTTGTACTTGTCTATTCCAAAGACATGTCTTAAAACATCAAGTCTAGTTTCAATATCTTCACGAATTATTTCCTTCATTTCTTCTTGAGGGGTATAAACAGTATAACGGTATACCAGATTGTTTTTTCTTACAAAATCTAATGGATAATTAAGAAGCTCTAAGATTTTCAGTTTAACTTCCGTTACAGAAGATTCAAATCTTGAACCATTTATTGTTATTGCTGCAAAATCTTGATTTATTGATTTTGAACTTCTTTTTAATCCTCTTTCTATTAAGACCTTATTTCCATTTATTTCTAATTCTAAAGAAACTTCCCCAAATTCTTCCCCATTTGATAAAAGAGACGAGCCTCTTTGCCCTGGTTGAAGTCCAAATAAAGCGTACTCTATAGCTAAAAGAATAGAAGTTTTACCAGACCCAACATCTCCTGCTAAAAGAACAGCTCCTTCAGGGAATACTACCTCTTCTTCTCTGTAACTTCTTATATTCTTAAGCTTAAGTTTTTTGAATATCATGGAAATAAGACCTTCTTTGAATCTGAAAATAATCTATCTTCGAATACGCGGGAGGTTTCATCTTCTTTCTTCTCTAAGTTAAGCATAGATAGAAGCAAAGGAATATTTTTATTAAGTTCATGGGGATTTTTTGCACAAAAACTATCTATTATTTCTTTTTCAAAGTCTTCTGTTTTTGGAGCTACATCGATATCAATTATTGGGAAAAAGAGTTTTGTAGTATTTTTCATAAAACAGTATACTCCTTGTTTTCTTGCGAATTCCTCAATCCTATTGAAATTAATATCTGTTATCTTACCTTTTTCCAAAACTCCTTTTAATTTTAAGATAAATATTTTATCTTTTAGATTATGTCTCTTTAATTCTTCAACTATTTTATCAGTTCCAATTAACGAATCAGTTATTTCTAGGTCTAGAACCAATACATCTTTTAATTTTAGATTATGCCTTTTTGCTTCTTTATTTGTGTCTATAATATAGAAAGTTCCATATTCTAAATCTTCTAATTCAGAAGCATTGTTTGGATATATTGGCCCTCCATATACAGCATTTCCTTTTTCATACTGTAAGTGTAAATGCCCTAGAGCAAGATAGTCTACTTTAGGCAAACTCTCTCTATTTACTGAAGGGATATCTAAGTTTGGCATGGCATCTTTCATTGTTGTGTGAAGCATTAAAATCTTGAACATTCCAGGAGCATCTTGTAATTTTATTCTTGGAATATCATTTACCTCTAAACCAGTTTTTTTACCAGGGAAACCATAAATCGCAACTCCTTTGTAAATAATTGGTTCCAAAATTATGTTTCCGTCTCTTTCTTGGGGTTTGTAGGCATTTACCCCAAAACCTGACTTCTCCATTACGTCTAAGAAACTTTTTCCCGAAATAGAATAATCGTGGCTTCCTGCTATGAAAAAAACAGGGATATTAGATTCTTTTAGCTTACGGAACTCATTGAAAGCGTCTTTGATTGTTTCTATTGGAGGATAAGGAGAGTCAAATAAATCTCCAGCTATAAGAATAAAATCAACTTTCTCTTTTTTACATGTATCTAAAGCAGCCTTAAAGCTCTCAAAATTTAACTGTTGCAATTCTGGATATCTCCAAGCGCCTAGATGACAGTCTGCCAGATGGCCAAACTTCATAAAGTTTGGTTAGTCTTGGGGTTTATAGGGATTATTGTAGTAAGGATTAGTCTAAATTCCCAAATACTGCATAACTTGGGTCTTCAACTCCGTTTATAATCATGTCTTCATCGGATAGTTTACTGCAAGGTCTAAGGTATTCTCTAGCCTCGTAAACAGGAGTTTCTCTGGATTCAATTAGTTCATCAATATTCATCGGCGTTTCAAATTAGACCTATTTATGGGCTTATTTATTGCTTAATTTCTAGGACTTCTAGTTTTTCAAAGAACATCGTTATTGACGCAATTACTTTTGATACTAGCCTTTCTTTCTCTAATTTCTTGTTTATTTTATCCATTGGGGTTAATGAAGAGACTAAAAGAAGAATTACCCCTTCTTTTTCCATATGTTTCTTTACATTGTCTAAGAATTTTAGGATAAACTCATCTCCATCGTCTCCTCCAGTAGTTGCTAACTCGCTTTCTTTATCTTCATTTTGATCTTTTGGAAGATATGGTGGATTACATATTATTAAGTCAAATTTTCCTTTTACTTTTTGAAACAAACTGCTTCTTATTTTCTTGATTTTAGTCTCTTTTATTGAATCTAGAGCAGATTTATTTATGTCAACTGCTGTAACTGATTTTGCTCCATTATCTAATGCAGATTTTGCTAATATACCCGTGCCAGTACACATATCAAGAACGGCTTTATTCTTACAATATCTTTTTATTACTGACTCTAATAAGTAAGAATCTTCTGCTGGTTCGTAGACTAAACTCATAGACCCAATAGGTCTAGAATATCGTCTTTAAAAACTATTACGGATATTAATGCTAAAACCAAAAGCAATAATACTAGAATTAAGACAAGTATTTTTCCGACTCTTGAAGGATTTATCTTTTGTGAAGGAAGAGGTTTTGGTCTTGAAAACTGTGCTTGTTGAGAGTATGGAGTAGGTGAAGGAGCTTTGTATTGAGGAGGTTGAGGCATTTGAATTTTTTGAGCAACTTGTTGCTGGATTTGTGGTTTTTGTTGAGGAGCTTCTTGTTGAGAACTAATAATCATTTGAGGAGTTTGTTGATTAACTTGTTGTGATTGTTGGGCTTTAAGTTCAGGATTATTTGAAATCACATAATCGCATGCTTCTTTTACGTCTTTCATAGGATAACCTGAATTAATTAGTGATTGAGCTACTCTTTGAGGGTTACCACCATGGTCTATGGCATTCTTCAACATTCCAACTATATCATCCCTCATGCTATTTTTATTGACTCTCCATTTGAGAGCAAATGAACATTATAACCTTTTTTGTAGCCCATATCTTCAGCAACATGCATGCCAGGGATTGTTTTTGCATGATCTCCATGAGACGGGATTACATTTTCAGGATTTGTCAGTTTTATTAATTCCATTAAATCTTCTCTAGAACCATGACCTGATACATGAAGATTCTCAGTTATTTGAGGTTTAAACTCACTTAAACGCTTTAGTAATTCTGCTTTTGAGGCTATTGTTTCTGGAGCAGGAATAGTCTTTGAACAAAATACTATATTGTCTCCAGGGTGTATCTTCAATGGGAGCTGATTTCTGGAGATTCTATCCAAAACAGATCCTTTTTCACCTTGATGGCCTGTACATACTACCATATATTTGTCTCTGTTTGCTTCGACCATTCTAAGAGTCTTTTCTACTTGTTTTTTATAAGTGGCCATAATTACTTTATTCTTGAAAGGGGATTCTTTTACCAATTCTGCTGCCTCTACATATTTTGCTAAACTTCTTCCTATAAAAACTATTTTTCTATCTAGTTTTTGGCCAAAGTCAACTATAGACTTTAGTCTTGCTATATGAGATGCAAATGTTGTTACTATTAGGCCTTCTTTACTTCCTTGTAATTCCTGGAACTTATCTTTTACTAACTCTCTTGCTAGAGATTCTGATGGAGTCTTCTTTTCTGAATGAGCGTATAAACAATTTACAACTAAAGCTTTTACTCCTTCTTTTGATATTTGTTTTAATCTTTGATAGTTTGGCTTATCTCCAATAACAGGAGTGTCATCTAACTTGTAGTCATTAGCATAAAGTACAACTCCTTCTGGAGTATGAACTGCGACTAATGCGCATTGTAATGTTGAATGAGTCATATGCACAAATTCCACTTTGTATTTTTGATTTCCGTTTATATTAGCAAAGCCGTTTGATTTTATAGAGTGAATAGGATTTCTTATTCCTCTTTCTGGAAGTAGTTTTTTCAGAACTTCTACTGTATAAGGTGTTCCTGAAACTGGTGCCTTGTATCTATGGGCTAAATATTGAACTGCACCTACGTGATCTAAATGGCCATGAGAAATTGCTATTGATTTTACTTTACTCCTAAGACCTTTTTCATCTAAGTAATGGTCGTTTGGTAAAGCCCCTATCCCCCTCATTCCTTGTTCTGTTGGTATCTTTTCTTTTTCACTTACACCTACAAGAGCTGGAATGAAAAGACCCGCATCACAGAGAGTTACATCTTCATTACATTCTACTGCAGTCATATTTTTGCCAACTTCAGAAAAACCTCCGACTGCATGAATCTTTAACATAACTCAATATTGAGATATAAGTTTATAATGGTTTGTGAAAATTAAATGTGTCCTCTCTTTCTTGCTATTTCTGGGTTAAATGGGTAGAATATTTTTCTTTCTTTTTAGTCGTATGATGGTTTTCCTAAAACTTCCTCTTCTACTAATCCGTCAACGGCTTCTACAAATCTTTCTACCGGCATTTTGCCTGCAACACGAGCAAGAGTCCTTTGAGGAATTTTACCTACCAATTGTTCGGAAGCTATTTTTTCAACTAGATCTCTTTTTGGGTATTGAAATTATCTAAATAAGATTATAAATATTATTGAATATAATCATATATTATTTTTAGATATTCTAACGTGTATGATTCGGAGCATAGATTAAAAGCTAGATATGTGGAAAAATGGTATCAAAATACAATAAAGAAGTTTAAAGAATTGACAAAGTAACCTATAAATATAGAAAGAAGTTACTATAAAAAAAGATGGAACATCATATTAATGTTTTATATGGGGCAGTGATATTGCTTTTGATAGTTCAACTTGTTTCTTTTACTTTTGTTAGTTCTCAATCTGCTAAATTAATAGCTCAACAGAATAGTTTTGAAAAAGAGATTAAAGGTTCTTTGGGAAGCATAAGGCAGGAAAATCAATATCAAGTAGGAGAGATTGTCAGATCAATTTCACAACAGAGAAGCGACTTTGAAAACCAGATAGATTTGCTTAGATCTACTCAACAAGATTTGTCATTAATTATAGAAGGAGCAATTAAAAAAGTAGTTACTGTTACAACAGATATATCTGCTGGAACTGGTTTTGTTGTTGCTGGTGGAAATTATATTTTAACAAATAATCACGTTATAGATGGAAGCACAACTATTCAAGTTCAGACATATAGCAACGAAGTTTATACTGCACAGGTTGTAGGGGCAGATGCTTTAGCAGATTTAGCAGTTTTAAGAATTTCAGGAGACTTGGAAGGATTTGAGCTTGCAGACTCTGATTTTGTTTCTATAGGCCAGAAGGCGATTGCGATAGGCAATCCATTGGGATTATCTTTTACAGTTACTGAAGGGATTGTTTCTGCGCTTGATAGGGAGGGGCCTAACGGTTTAGCTGCATATATTCAGACAGACGTTACTTTGAATCCTGGAAATTCTGGAGGTCCTTTAGTAGATAAAGATGGAAGAGTAATAGGAATGGCTAACTTTAAAGTTGGAGGAGCAGAGGGACTTGGATTTGCTTTGGAAAGCAATATGTTGAAGATAAAGACCAATGAAATAGTTGGCTCTGAAGTACTCTAATGCTTAAATTAAAACCATCTGCAAGGGAAAATAAGAGGTATATTTTAGTTAAAGGTTCCCGATATAATATTGAGAAAGCAATACTTGAGTTTATAGGTGTTTTAGGATGGGCTAAAGCTTCACCTGTCTTCGTCTCAGAAGTTGCAGATGAAGTTGTTCTTTGTATAAATAATAAGGCATTGAATAATGTTAAGGCAGCATTATCTCTTGCAAAAAATGAGTTAAAGGTATTAAGGGTTTCCGGGACATTAAAGGGTTTGAACAAGTCTTTAGTGTAATTAAGAGAAAGCATCTTAACTACTTAAGATCAAGAAATGAAACGGCTCAAGATGTTGAACTTCTATTGAAATGTCTTGTATATAATATAACAGTTATTGGGAGATATAGTTAACTATGAAGTAGTTACAAATACAAAGGTTTATATAGTCACTTTATTGCTAATTTTTATGAGCGAACAAAAAATTCCTTATGAAAGAATAGAATCATTCGTTGCAGGTGTACTTGGAGTTCAACCCCAAGAAGGTAGAACTTACACTCCAGAACAAATAGCGGAAGCACAGCAAGGTCTTGATAGAGCGCTTGGAACATTAACTTTTAGAGAAAGAGAAGTAATCAAGTTGAAATATGGTTTAAGAGACGGATTTGTTTATACTCTTGATGAAATAGGTAGGATATTTAGAACAACAAAAGAAAGAGCTAATCAAATAAGAGCTAAGGCTATAAGGAAGTTAGAACATCCAGTAAGAAGGGAAATGTTAGAGGGATTGTTAGGTTATCATTCTCAGAAGTAATTAGATTAGTTTAATTTTATAGAAATCTTTTATGGACGCTAGGTTTGTTTATGGACTTAGTTTTCTCAATAGCAAATTTTAAATAGACTTCATTCTCAAAACAATTATCTAAAAGGAGTTTTACAAAACACAATAAAATGGATACAAAGAAAATGGAAAATTATTTTCTAGCATCCATTTTATATACTCAAGGAAAAACACAATAAAATGGACATGCCAACAGAAATGCAACATCAAGCAATGGGTTATGATAGAGCTGCAACTATGTTCTCACCTGAGGGACATTTGTTACAGGTAGAATATGCTGAGAAGACAGTTAAGCTTGGAAGTAATAGTGTCGGAATTGTCTGTAAAGATGGAGTTATAATTGTAGCGGATAAAAGAATAAGGGATAATTTGATTGCTCCTGAATCCGCAATGAAAGTATTCGAAGTTGACGAACACGTTATGGCAACTGCTGCTGGAATTGCTTCTGACGCTCGCAT
Organism: Candidatus Pacearchaeota archaeon; assembly: GCA_016866935.1. Taxonomy (GTDB): domain Archaea; phylum Nanobdellota; class Nanobdellia; order Pacearchaeales; family GW2011-AR1; genus SICU01. Next base: position 7,624 of record VGKS01000003.1, on the reverse strand, counting down.
ATTAGTAGATAGAGCTAGACTCCTATCTCAACAACATAGAGTTTCTTATGGGACTCCTATTGACCCTATTTCTGTAATTCAAATGATTGCTGATAACAAACAAGCATATACTCAATATGGGGGATCAAGGCCTTACGGAGTTGCAATAATGATTGCTGGCGTTTCAAAGGGAAGAGGTCATTTGTATACTTCAGATATTACTGGAAACTTTTTTGCTTACAAGGCTAATTCGATTGGAGAAAATGATGAACAAGTCAAGGAAGAATTGAGAAAAGCGGTGAATGAGAATATGACTATGGATGAAGGAGTCAAGTTTGTAATGAAAATATTCAAGGATTTACTAGGAAAAAACTTTGAGATTTCAAGATTTGATGTTGGAATGATTTCTTTGAAAGATGGCAAACTTATGAGATTACACGGCGAAGAGCTTAGAAAATTTGTTAAGTAATTCTAGCTAAATCTTTAAATACAATATAAAATTTTAACAATTATGGCTACAGTTGAAGCACGCATTAAAGTTAAGGGAAAACAATTTGAAATCTCTGTTGATTTAGATGAAGCTTTGAAAGTAAAAGCTGGCAAGGGAAACGTTTCTGCTGCATTGAATATGCCTAACATTTATACTGATTTGAAGAAAGGATTTGCAGCTTCTAAAGCTGAATTGAATGCTGCTTTTGATACTGAAGATATTTACAAGATTGCTCAAATGATAATGGTTAAGGGAGAAATTCAAAAGAATCAGGAATTTAGAGATGCTGAACGCGAGAAAAAGATAAAGCAAGTTGTTGATCTTGTTTTGAGAAACGCAGTAGATCAACATGGAAGACCTTACACTGAAGATAGATTAAGAAAGGCAATAAGTGAAGTACATTTCAATTTTGATGCAAGACCTGCTGAAGCTCAGATGCCTGAATTGATTACAAAATTAGCTACTATTATTCCAATTAGAGTTGAAACTAAAAAGATTAAATTAACTATTCCTGCCAGATTTAGCGCTCAAGTATATGGATTGCTTAAAGATTACAAAGAAAGCGAAGAATGGCTTTCTAATGGAGATTTGCAAGTTATAATGAATATTCCTTCTGGATTGCAAATTGATTTCTATGATAAGTTGAATGCAATTACTCGAGGAGCAGTTGTTTCTCAAGAAGTTAAGTAAACAAGTATTTAGTTCTGATACTTTGATGTTTTTTGCTTTGTCTAAGTTTTTAATTAATATCAAAAAAATCGATGCACACTAAAGTGTGTGGTTTGATTGGTGCTCGATTTTTGGATGCAAGAAACTTCTCTTCTGGAAGAAGTTTCTGCACAGAAGTTTGTAATATTCAACAAACTTCTTGTGCTCGAAGTGTCTACCACACCCTAAGGGACGGGGTTTTAGGGAGACACTTGTGACATAAAGACTTAAAAATAAGGCTAATCCGTAAGAAGATGGTAAAAAAATATGGTCCTAATGATGAGGTTAAAATAAAGGTAAAAAAAGATTCTTTTAACACTCTCCCTATGAAAGAAATAGAAAATAAGATTTCTCAATTAAGAAAGGATATGGAAGAATAACAGACTAAAATTTCTATACTCCAGTATATAGTTCAAACTTAGGCAAAACTTTAAACAAAGAAAATTGAGATTTTCTAGCTTAAAGTTTTAGAAAACAGGAAACTTTAAATACTCGAAATTAATTCAAATATTGAAATTAACAAGCGAACAAAGGAAATATTACAATTATCTTTTGTTGATTGGAGATTACAGAAATGAAAAATTTTAACGACGGAAACAACGACGAAAATTATGAAGAGTTCACAGGTGTTGCAGAACCAACAAGCAGGACTGTTGTAGTTCCTGGGGAAGTTGTTGCTTCTGGTGACGATTTCTTAGCTGGTGAAGGTGCTCGCAAAGAAGGAAGTAATGTTGTTGCTTCTCGTTATGGATTGGCTGAAAAGGTTGGAAGAGTTGTTAAGATAATACCTTTCTCTGGAGCTTTTATTCCAAGAAGAAATAATGTAGTTATTGGAAGAGTAAATGATATTGTTCATTCTGGATGGATAGTTGACATTGATTATGCTCAAAATGGATTCTTACCTCTAATGGAATCTCCGAGATTTGTAAACAAACATGAAATGGATCAATTCTTGGCTATTGGAGACGTAGTTGCTGCTAAAGTTTGGAATGTTTCTCCTAAAGGAATAGACTTAGCTATGAAAGGTAAGGGATTAGGAAAATTAGAGGGTGGATTTGTATTTAGAGTAAACCCTTCAAGAGTTCCAAGAATAATTGGAAGAGAGGGAAGCATGATTAATCTAATAAAAGAAAAGACAGGATGTAATGTTACAATAGGTCAAAACGGATGGGTCTGGATAAAAGGAAATGACATTGATTCAGAACTTAGAACTAGAAGAGCTATAGAGTTTATAGCAGAAAAAGTTTTAGTATCAGGATTAACAGAAAAAATGGAGGAATGGTTTAGTAAAAACAAATAAAATGGCATTCAAAAGACCTGACGGAAGAAAACTAGAAGAAATTAGACCAATGATGGCTAAGATAGGAGTTGTACCTAATGCCGATGGAAGCGCAATATTCTCATTCGGAAAAACTGTAGCTATTGCTGCTGTATATGGGCCTAGATTATTACATCCTCAGCACATGCAAGATCCTAAATCAGCTGTTTTAAGAGTTAACTATGATTTACTTTCATTCTCTGTTTCAGATAGAAAGAAACCTGGACCTTCAAGAAGATCGCAGGAAATTTCTAAAGTTACTGAGTGGGCATTATCTCCTGCACTTGATTTAAAAGAATTCCCTAACACAGTTATTGATGTACAAATTTATATTTTACAAGCAAATGCAAGTACAAGAGTAGCTGGAATTAACGCTGCGTCTATGGCTTTGGCTCAAGCTGGAATACCTATGAAAGATTTGGTTTGTGCTGTATCTGTAGGAAAGATGGACAAAGATCTTGTTTTAGATGTTAATGATGAAGAAGAGCACTTTGAAGATGGAGAAGGTGCAACAGATATGGCTACTGCTAGATTAGCTAATTCTGATAAATGGACATTACTTCAATTAGATGGAAAGATACAACCTGACCTTTATCCTAAAGCATTGAGTTTAGCAGACAAAGCATTTGCTAAGATTTACGAAGTTCAGAAGAAGGCATTAAAGAGTGTTATGGAGGAAGAAAAATGAGCGCAATGAATTTATCTAATCTAACAAAGAATACATTAAATAAAATGTTTGCTCTTGGCAAACGTTTTGATGGTCGTAAACTTTTGGAACAAAGAGAATTTACAGTAGAGTATGATGTTTCATACAAAGCTGAAGGAAGTGCTCGTGTAAAGCTTGGTAAAACAGAAGTTGTTGTTGGAGTTAAACTTGGTGTTGGAGAACCTTATCCAGATTCATTAGATAGCGGGAACTTAATGGCATCAGGAGACTTATTGCCTTTGGCTTCACCAAGATTTGAATCAGGACCTCCAAAGTACAATTCTCTTGAATTAACGAGACTGGTTGAAAGAGCAATCAGAGAATCCCATGTTATTGATTTGAAAAAATTAGTAATAAAAGAAGGAGAAAAAGTTTGGACTGTTATGATTGATATTTATCCTATTAATGATGATGGGGCATTAATTGACGCTGCAAGCATAGCTGCTATGGCTGCATTGATGCAAACACATTTCCCTGAAATAGATAAGGATGGAAAGATTGATTATGATAAAAAAACCACAAAGAAATTGCCTCTTCTTGAAAACACGATACCTTTATCTCTTACATTCTACAAACTTGGTGATTCACTAGTTGTAGATCCAACTCGTGAAGAAGAAGAAGCAGCGGACGGAAAAATTGTATGGGGAATATCACATTACAAAGGAAAAGAACACATGATACACTCTGCTCAAAAAGGAATGGATGCTCATTTATCAACTGACGATATTACTGAAATGATGAAAAACCTTCCAAAACTATATGACGATACACTTAAAAAGCTTAAAAAGTTTCTGAAGTGACTTACTAATGGAATTAACACGCGAATTTACAAGATTTGAAATAGCACGCATACTAGGAGCTCGTGCTTTACAGATTTCTATGGATGCTCCACTTTTAATGACTATTTCTGATGAAGAATTGAATGAAATGCACTTTGATGCTTTGAAAATTGCTACAAAAGAATTCAAATCAGGAGTTTTACCAATATCTGTAAGAAGACCTATGCCTCTAAAGACAGGGGCTAAACTTCAGGCTGTTAGAGAAGACAATGTTGACGATGAAAAAATAGCTGAAAAAGAGAAAGAAGTTGAAAAAGAAATTGCTGAGAAAGCAGAAGAAATGGGCTTAGTGAATGAAGGTGAGAATGAAGATTCCATAATAGATGACTCATCTGGCGCATCTGAAGAATAATTTTAATTAGTTTTTTCTACATATAGCTCTTAGTAATAATCTGTAAGGGGTAACGAAATCCGTCATTTTTGAATCAAAAGCTCTTCTCTGTTCTGGAGACATATCCTTGCATCTAGTTCTGTAATGATTTAATTCAAATAGGTATAATTCTGCTGTTGTGGAGTGAAGATGTAAGGTATCTAAATCTCCTGACTCCCTTACTTCATCCATCAAAGCTATGCCTTGTTGCATATAACTCATGTTTCTTTCGAAACAAGACGCACGCCTCCTTACTGGACTTCTAAAATCCATATTTTTTCTAAGGGATTATATTTTAATAGCTTTATGTTCTTAATTTATTATGATTATAAAAGAGGTCAAAGCCAGAATGATAGAAGATTCTCGCGGTGAAAAGACAATTGCTGTTTCAGTAAATAGATGCGAGGAATCTTCCTCTCCAAATGGAAAGTCTACAGGAGATTATGAGACACCTTCTTATTATCAAAATATTGATTTTTGTGTTAAATTTCTAAATAATTGGAATGAAGATGTTGAAATAAATAAATTTGATGATTTGAAGATAATTGAAAAGATTATTTGTAAGAAGATTAGAATAAAAAATGCAAACGGATTTGGAGCTAACTCTTTATATGCATTTGAATCTGCAATACTCAAGGCGCTTGCTTATACTAACAGAAAAGAATTGTATGAAATTGTAGGAAATTCAAGAAAGATACCAAATCCTGTCGGAAACGTTATTGGTGGAGGATTGCACAGCTCTTCAATAAGTAAACACCCTAATTTTCAAGAATTTCTTGTTATTCCTAAAGGAAAGTCCGTAGCTAAAAATATTAAAGCTATGAATTACCTGTATAGATTAGCAAAGAAAAAACTTAAAATAAGAAAAGTAAATGATGAGGGGGCTTTACTTGTGCAATTTAACGATAGAGATGTTCTTGATTTATTAAGTAGATTTAAAATTAAAACAAGGAAAAAATTCAAATTCAATATAGAGATTGGATTAGATTGTGCAAGCTCTTCTTTATTCAGGAATGGAAAGTATAATTATTATGAGAAGAAAATAGATACTGAATGGCAGAGAAAATTTATAGAAGAGTTATCTCTGTACTATTCTCTTTTCTATATAGAAGACCCCTTTCAACAAAGAGATTTCTCAAGTTTTACTAAGTTGAATAAAAATGTTAAGTCTATGATTGTAGGAGATGATTTAACTGCTACACAATATTCTAGAACACTGAGTGCAATAAAAAGGAAGTCAATTTCTGGAATGATAATAAAACCTAATCAAAATGGTTCGCTTATTGAACTGAAAAAGATATTTGATTTATGCAAGAAGCATGGAATTAAGACAGTTTTATCTCATAGATCTGGAGAAACAATGGACAATGCTTTAGCAGATTATGCCGTTGGTTTTGGAGCCGATTATATTAAATGTGGCATTGCAACACAGTGGAGAGAAGTTAAACTAAAGAGGCTAATAGAAATAGAGAAAAGTTTGAATAAATCAAGTTAGAGCTAAGAGCAAGACTCTTTTATCAAGAAAGTAATGATAAATTATTAGAATATTGAGACTAATTTTTTAATGATTCTTCTGCTCTTACTTTTAAGAAACTTCTCTAGAGAAAAGATTATAATCCCTTATTATTCATAAAATCTATGAGATATTTCATTGGATACTTAATCAAAGGACAGGCTAAACAATACCATAATAATTTATGCTCTAATTTAGCCAATGAATTTGGAATAAAATATTTACCTTATAAAGTGCCTTCTCACCTAACTCTAAAGGCACCTTTTGAAACAGAAGATATAACTCAAATAGAAAAGATACTTGAACAATTTAGCGAGAAAAATAAAAAATCCAAGTTAGAGTTAGAAGGTTTTGGACATTTTGGAAATAGAGTTATATTTATCGGAGTAAAGCCTAACGAAAAAATGAAAGAAGGTTATTCTCACTTATTAGATTCACTGAAAAAAGTAGATGGTTTGACTTGGAGCGAGTTTGAAGGCAAGGGTGCTAATTTTCATGCAACCATTGCTACAAAAGGAATTGAAGAAGTATTTGAAGAGATGTGGGGATATATTTCAACTCTAGAAAAACCACATTTTGAGTTAGATTTTGATAATATTGCTCTTCTTAAGTATGAAGCTGGAAAATGGCTTATCCATAAAGAATATTCTATAAATTAAATAGAAGTCTTTAAAAACCATCTAAACCCATTAAATTCTGACTTAGCAGGTACCAACTGAAACAACTTGGACAAAACCCCTGCGCTGGTTATAATCAATTACAATGGCAAAAACACACAAGAAAGAAGAATCAATAATTTCAAAAGTAGCTCATGCTGCGGAACATATTGTAGAAGAAATTGGAGAAGTGGCTGAGAAAGTTGTTGAAGGCGTAGCTCATGCTGTTGTTGGAGAAGATGAAAATCCTAAGAAAAAGAAATCTTCTAAGAAGTCTGAAGAGAATGAAACTCAAGCTGATGAAATAGAAAAAAAACCTAAGAAGGAAATGTCTGAGGCTTTGAAAGCTAAATTAAAAGCTCTTGAAGGCAAATTCAAAGAAATTGAAAAAATAGACATTAAGGAAAGAGTTACTGGTGAGAAGACAGAACCTACAAACACCCTTGTTCCAATTGAAGATTATTTGAAGAGTTCCATGCATTTGGGAACTCGCGTTATTACTCCGAATATGCGCAAGTACATTTACAAAAGACGTGCTGATGGTCTGGCAGTATTCAACACTGCAATGCTTGACTCCATAGTAAAAGAAGCTGGAGAGTTCTTAAGTAAATATGCTCCTGAAGATATAATTGTAGTATGTAAGAGAGAAGCTGGATGGCATGCGGTTAGTTTATTCGCTGAAACTTTGGGAATTAGATCATTCACAAAGAAATATCCTGCTGGAATTTTAACTAACACTAACTTGGCAAATTTCTTTGAAACAAAACTTGTTTTGATTTGCGATCCTTGGCTTGACAAGAATGCATTAACTGATGCAAACAAGGTTGGAGTTCCTGTGTTGAGTGTGTGTGACAGCAATAACTATTCGTTTGGAATTACTAAAGTAATTGCTGGAAATAACAAATCTTCAAAGAGTTTGGGAATGATCATGTACTTGTTAGCTAAGATCTACATTGAGAATAGGGGAATGAAAACACAATTGCCTGGAATAGAACAGTTTATTGATGACTGGGCTAATTTAGTGCCTCCTAAGTAGTTTTATATA
>VGKS01000002.1 GCA_016866935.1 Candidatus Pacearchaeota archaeon | reverse complement strand
GTCTTTACTATTTTTCAGATTGGTTTTCTAAAACTACTGGGTATGTATTGGGAGAAGACGAGAAAGAAAAGCTTGCTACTTGTTTAAATGAAAAGAATGCTGTTCTTTACACTTCTAGGACATGCCCTGATTGTGAGTCTCAACTTGAATTGTTTGGAAATGCAAAAGATAATATCAATACAATATTGTGTGAGAAGGCTCAAGAGTGCCCTGAAGGGGGAGTTCCTGCTTGGCAGATAGGAAAACAAATAGTTTATGGAGTTAAAAACTTTGAAGAATTGATTAAGATTTCTGGTTGTAATCTCAATTGAACTTTAAGTTTATCGAAATTGGACAATGATCGCTTCCATTAATTTCTTTTAAAATATGTGCAGAAGTTAAATTACTCTTTAATGAATTTGAAATGCAGAAATAGTCTATTCTCCAACCTATGTTCTTTGATCTTGCATTATGCATAGGACTCCACCAAGTATAGCTGTCTTTAGCATTTGGATTAAAGTGTCTGAATGAATCTATGAATCCATGACTTATGTAATTGTCAAAACTTGCTCTTTCTTCTGGAGTGAAACCTGCGTTTTTTACATTGTCTTTTGGTCTTGCAATATCAATTTCTTTATGTGCCACATTTAAGTCTCCACAGAATACAACTGGTTTTTTATTTTCAAGACTTTTCATTAAGGCTAAGAATTTCTTATCCCAAACTAATCTTTCTTTTAGTCTTAATAGACCTCTTTGAGAATTTGGAGTGTAAACATTTACTAAAAAGAAATGATTGAACTCTGCTACAATAACTCTGCCCTCATTATCTTCAAGTAATTCTTTTCCAAACTTTACCGATAAAGGTTTAATTTTACTGAATATGGCGGTTCCTGAATAGCCTTTCTTTTCTGCAGAGTTCCATATATGGTTCTCGTAGCCTTCAAAGATTTTGTCTACTTGGTCTTGATTGGCTTTTATTTCTTGCAAGCATATTATGTCAGGGTTTTCTTTTTCAATATTTTTAATAGAATCTTTTTTTATTATTGAGCGAATTCCGTTTACGTTCCAGGATAGAAGTTTCATAATTAATTTTAGATTGTTAAGATTAAAAGCCTTACTAGTATAATTTATATATGGTTAATTTATAGGGCCTCATCTAATAAAGGCAAGTGTTAAAAGCCCTATTGAACATATTTGATTATGAAAGAATTATACTTTGATAATGCATCTACTACAAAGGTTTATCCTGGAGTTGTTAAAGTTATGAATGAAGCTATGCTTTCTAATTACGGAAATCCTAGTTCTTCACATGATTTAGGGGATAAAGCTTCTAAATTAGTTTTAGAATCTAGAACTCAAATTTCAAGAGCAATTGGGGCAAAGGCACATGAAATATATTTTACTTCTGGTACTACAGAATCAAACAATTGGATTTTTTCTGGGCTTGCACATACTTCGCAGAAAAAAAAGATATTAATTTCATCTATTGAACACCCTTCTATTCGTGAGACTGCTAAACTTTTTGCAAATTGGGGATATAAAATAATAGAAATTCCTGTATATAAGGATGGGTTTGTTGACATTGATTTTATTGAAAAAAATATTGATTCTGAGACTTTGTTTGTTTCTGTGATGCATGGAAATAATATCTTTGGCACTGTGCAGGACTTGAAAAGGATTGGAGATATTTGTAAGAGCAAAGGAGTTTTATTTCATACTGATGCTGCTCAAACTTTTGGTAAAATGCGAATTCTTGTTCATGATTGGAATATTGACTTACTTTCAGCTTCTGCCCATAAGATTGGAGGGCCAAAGGGAATTGGAATACTTTATGTTCGTGAGGGAATTAAGTTTTCTGCACTTATTCATGGTGGAGGGCAAGAAAAAGGGCTTAGGAGTGGAACAGAGAATACTCTTGGAATTGTTGGTATGAGCAAGGCTATTGAATTGAGTATGAAAGAAGATTGGAAAAGAGTTGATGAAATTAGAAAATACTTGACTGAAGGATTAATTAAAATTGGAGGAAGAATAATTGGACCTGATGAAGAAAGACTTGCAAATAATATCTTTGTCTGTTTTGATGGAGTTGACTCCGAACGATTAATGTTTGATTTATCTGCAAAAGGAATCTATGTTTCTAGAGGGAGTGCTTGTGATTCTAAAAAAGAAGTTGAAGATTCTGCTCTTAAGGCGATTGGATTATCTAGTAAAGAGATGAATAGTTCTATTAGAGTTTCCTTATCTATTGATTTAACAAAAAAAGATGTTGATTATTTTTTGAAAGTTTTGAATGAGCTCATTAGATAAGTTTAAAAACAATTTTTACATTTATTTGATATGAGAAAAATTATTAGAAGAAGCAGAAGAAAAGCAATCTTGAAGAGAAAAGTTTCTAGAAGAGTAGCTAGAAGATAAATTTTATAACTTGGGTATAATGTCTATTATATGCAAGATCAAAGAGTTGCAATTTTTATAGATGGAAGCAATTTAGATAATAATTTAAAAAGATATGGACTTAAAATTAGATTTGAAGAATTAATTAAAAAATTGGAAACTAAAAGGAAAGTTGTAATTATTATGTTGCTTTATTAGACAAAGAGAAGGATATTGGTAAATATAATAATCATCTAGTATTCTTGGATAAACTAAAGAAGATTCCAAACTTTAATGTAGTCTTGTGTAATCTTAAGAAAATTTTACTTGAGGATGGAAAGATAGAATATATCATAAAAGGAGATGATGTTTATTTAGCAACAGATTTAATCCAAGGAGATTATGAAAATCTTTATGATGTAGCAATAATAGTTTCAGGAGATGAAGATTTTATTCCTGCAATTAAATTAGTTCAGAAAAATATGAAAAGAGTAATAAATGCTTTCTTTCCTAAAAGTTCCTCTTATTTACTCATAAAATCATGTGATGGGTCAATTAATCTAAAGAAAGCCTTATCAAAAAAGTAGTCCTGTATAGCAGAACATACCAGAACAGTTATTAATTATTGTAAAGTTAACTACTTTAAAAACCATTCTATTAAGAGTTCATAGACATATTTTTATAATATGGGCTTTTGTGTTTGTGACATGGTGATTGATTAAATGGCTGTAAGAAATGGAAAAAGTGATGAAAAAAATGGTGAGAAGATATTCTCGCATTCTCGTTTGTGGCTTTATGAATCATGTCCTGAGTTCTACAAATTAAGGTATATTGATAAACTTTCTCCACCTATTCCAACTGCAATGCCTCTATTCTTGGGTACAATGACTCATGAAGCACTGGAATGGCTTTATCATCAAGTAAAACATAGAGAAGTTACTGTAGATGAACTGATTGAATACTTTACAGAAAACTGGATAAAAAACATAGAAAAAGAAGATGTGGGAATAATTAATGGGGATGAAATAGATAATTACAATAAAGGAATTAGATTCTTAGTAGATTATTATACTAAAAATAAACCTTTTAATCAAAAAGTAATTGCTATAGAACATAAAATTCTTTTTCCTTTAGACGAAGAAGGAAAATACAAGATTCAAGGATTTATTGATAGATTGGATTTAGGAGAAGATGGAGTTTATGAGGTTCATGATTATAAGACTAATCAGTCAATGAAAAAGAAAGAGGATTTTGAGAAAGACAGGCAACTTGCATTTTATGATATTGGGCTGCGTGAGACTTTTGGAAAAGACATTAAAGTTAGATTAATATGGCATTTTCTAAATTTCAATCAGAAAATTGTTTCTGAAAGAAACAAAGAGCAGCTTGAAAAGTTAAAGAAGGATACTCTTGAACTTGTAAAAAGCATCGAAAATGCTACTGAATGGCCGGCTTGTGGTGGAAAATATTGCGATTGGTGTAAATATAAAAGAGAAAATAATATAACATATGAAGAATTTATTAAAATAAATAATGAGGTTAAGAAAATATCTTTGGATTTACCTGATGATGCTCAATTTACTGCCATGGTAAAGAAATAAAACGAACAAAAAGCGATTACTACTGGAAAATTAATTTGGTGTTTTCTAAACCATATAAAAGTTTAAATATAGAATTTGTTTGTGTGCGATAAGTTGAAAAAAATAATTAGAAATATTTTTTATCGACGATAAAAAGAGGCCAAAAAGAATGAATTTTGAAAATAACACAAACCAAGATAACAATTCTAATTCTATTTCATTCGGTTCAAAACAAACAAGTGAATTTGCAAATCCTAATTCTTTAGTAGATAGATACTTTACAAGACTTGGAAGAGGCGCTTACAAATATGATATGTTTGGTAAAGAGATAAACTGGGTGTCTGAAGATGTTGCAGTTACAGATGACATGGGTAAAGTTGTGTTTACTCAGAAGGGTGTAAAGAAACCTGATTTTTGGAGCAGTCTTGCTTTGAAAGTTGTTGCTAGTAAATATTTTTGGGGTGACCAGGCTAAAGGAGAAAGAGAGGACTCTGTTGAGAAGATTATAGGAAGAGTTTCTAGATTTATAGGAAGACAGGCAGTAAAACAAAGATATTTCAGTCAAGAGCAGGCTGATTCATTAAGAGATGAGATAGCTTCTATATGTTTAAATCAGATGTCTATTTTCAATTCTCCTGTTTGGTTTAATGTTGGAATACAGGAATATAATCCAATTGCTGGAGGAGTCTCAGCTTATGTTTGGGATGAGGCTAGCGGAAAAGTAGTCAAATCTCAAAAAACAATGGATAGACCTCAGTGTTCTGCATGTTTCATTCAAAGTATGGAAGATACAATGGATTCTATTATGACTGTTCAAGTAGCTGAAGCTAATCTTTTCAAAGCTGGATCTGGTACTGGAACTAATCGTTCTACTCTAAGAAGCAGTAAGGAAAAATTGACTGGGGGGGGAAAGAGTAGCGGTCCTTTATCTTTTATGAAAGGATATGATGCTTATGCTGGAGCTATTAAGTCCGGAGGAAAGACTAGAAGGGCAGCTAAAATGGAAATTCTGAATGTTGACCATCCAGATGTTATTGATTTTATAGAGTCTAAGCAAAAAGAGGAGAAGAAAGCTTGGGCTTTGATTGAACAAGGATATTCTGGAGGAATGAATGGAGAAGCCTATGCTTCTATTGCTTTCCAGAATTGTAATATGTCTGTAAGAGCCTCTGACTCTTTCATGGATGCTGTTAAAACTGATGGAGAATGGCAGACAAAGTTTGTGAAGGATGGTAAGGTTTCTGATACATTTAAGGCAACGGATATATTGCGTAAGATTGCTGAGGGAACGCATATTTGTGGTGACCCTGGAATGCAATTTGATACTATAATAAACAAATACCATACTTCAAAAGTTTCTGGTAGAATTAATGCGTCTAATCCGTGCAGCGAGTACATGTTTTTAGATGATTCTGCCTGTAACTTAGCATCTATTAATTTGATGAAATTCTTGACTAGTGAGGGAAAATTTGATGCTATGTCTTTTAAGAAAGTTGTTGATAGATTTATTACTTCTATGGAATTACTTGTAGATGGAAGCTCTTACCCAACTGAAAAGATAGCTCAGAACTCTCATGATTTTAGACCTCTTGGATTAGGATATGCTAATTTAGGAGCATTATTAATGAGCTTTGGATTGCCTTATGATTCTGATGAGGGTAGAGCAGTTTCAGCTGCTATAACTGCTTTGATGTGCGGACAGGCTTACAAGGCATCTGCTAATATTGCTTCAATTGTTGGTCCTTTCCCTAGATATGCTGAGAATAGGGATTCAATGCTTCAAGTTATTGCAATGCATCGTGATCATGTAAAAGACATCGATGTAAATAAAATTCCTTATGATTTGAGATTTTTGGTAAATGAAGCATGGGATTCTTGGAGCGATGCTTATGAACTTGGTAAACAATATGGATTTAGGAATTCTCAGGCCACAGTCTTAGCTCCTACAGGAACAATTGCATTTATGATGGATTGCGATACAACAGGAATTGAACCTGATATCGCTCTTGTCAAATACAAAGTTCTTTCTGGAGGAGGAATGTTAAAAATAGTTAATCGTTCTGTTGGCCTTGCCCTTGGTAGATTGGGGTATGATGAGGTAGATGTGAAAAATATTCTTGATTATATTAATAAAAATGATACTATTGAGGGAGCTCCTAACTTGAAAGTGGAACATTTGCCAGTATTTGATTGTGCATTTAAGGCTGCTAAAGGCAAACGTTCTATTCATTACAAAGGACATGTATTAATGATGGCAGTTTGCCAGCCATATATCTCTGGAGCAATTTCTAAGACAATTAACATGCCTGAATCTGCTACGATTGAAGAGATAATGGATGCGTACATGTTTGCATGGGAACGCGGACTAAAAGCTGTTGCAATTTACCGTGAGAACTCAAAAAGATCTCAGCCTTTGAATGTTAAAAAGACTGAAGGGGAGATGGCAAAGAAAGCGGAAGTTGTTACGGTTAAACAATCTAGAGAATATATGCCTCAAACAAGAAAGTCAATTACTCATAAGTTTGAACTTGCAGATCAGAAAGGTTATTTGACTGTAGGACTTTATGATGACGGTAGACCTGGAGAAATATTTGTAACAATGGCTAAACAAGGTTCTACTGTTCGCGGTTTAATTGATGCTTGGGCTTTATCTTCATCAATGAACTTACAGTATGGAGTTTCAGTTAACGAATTGTTTGGTAAATTCAGGCATCAGAAGTTTGAACCTAGCGGATTTGTAAGAAACGGAGAAGAACAAGGAGAATTAGATAAGAGCAGAACAACAATAAGAACCGCTTCTTCAATTGTGGATTACATTTCACAGTTCATGCTTAATACATTTGGTAAAACTCAAATGATAGAAGTTGAGATTCCTACAATTGAAATTCCTGCTTTGAAAGAAGAGCAAAGAGAGCTTACATTGTTTACGAGTGATGAAGGACTTGTGTGTGGATTATGTGGCGGTTCTGCGAAGAGAATAGGTAATTGCGCAATAAAGTGTAATTCTTGTAATCAAACACAGAGAAGTGGTTGTGGTGAATAGTTACTTCTTAGTAGTTACTAATAGAAAGGTTTAAAACGGCCATTTTTAGTGTTTTTTTTATGAAAGACGATAATGGATTTCAGCTAATTTCAGATTATATGCATCAAGAACTAGTTAGACGTCATGGACCACAATATGTTTTTTTGGTGATGAAGAAAGAAAAAGATTGTTCCAAGCAGGAGTTGAATTTAATAAAAGATTTGGGCTTAAATTGATGGCTCACGGTGTTGAATCCACTGGTTTTCAAACAGTTGCTAAAATCTTTATAGACGGCAAATTAAGACATTATAAATATCAAGAAAACTATGGAGAGCTTGGAATAGAATATAATGGGGCAGTTGGTCACTGGGATTTTGGAAGAGGATTATTTGTAGTAAGACGAGATAAATTATCAAGTAGTAGAAATGAAGCTAGAGGCGAGATATATAGGGTTTCACTTGAAGATGTTGAAGCAGCTGTTTTTCCGACTGAAGTTGCTGAAGTAGTAAGATATACTTTTCCTTCTAGAGAGAAGATTGTTAAAGGTTATGGCGAATATGCTGATGAACTTGAAAGTCTTAACCAAATTTTCGATATTGATAAAAGAAGAAGAAAGTAATTAAAATTTAACAATTTTATATTATTTTAGAAAGAATATGATTAGTTTAGAGATCTAAAAAACGCCTTGGCATTTATTATTTAGACACCCACAACTTTTTATTGATGCCCATCCACATACCGAATATAATCCTTCTTCAGAACAGAATTTGCTTACAAAATCAGGATCTGTTCTTGCATTCTTATTTGCACATGCAGGGTAATAGCCACAACAGTTATGAATGTCTTTTATAACACAGTCTGAATCTTTATTGCATGAGTAATCTATTGACAAAGCATATTCTTCTAAATTTTTATATTCTGCATTACTTTCTGAGTTATACTCAATACACTTAATTCCTGTACGTTCAGAACATGCGATTTCTGTACAACCTTGTTTTGTACAAGTATTACAGTCGTCTTTCCATACTTTGCAATTAGTAAGATTATCGTTATTTGGAATATTCCAAATATTTTTAATGCATGAGGAAATATCAAAATCAGGGCAGGTATTTGTTCCAGCTATTCCTCCAAAAGAACATATAATCTCTCCTTTAGAATTATATAAGTGATTTATAAAATCGCAACATTCTGGAGATTCAAAGTAATAAACTTCTTCAGAATTATAGTTGCACTCACTGACCTTAACTACTTCGCTATTTAACAAATTGCCCTCAATCCATCCAAGATTTTCTTCTTGAGAATAATTCAGAGAATAATAAGCTGATATTAATACAAGAATTACTAGAACTATCAAAAAAAGTATGTTCTTTCTCATTTTAACAATTAATCTTTTTAATTAATAAATGTATTGTTAAAAGTTGTAATATTTTTACTTCAAAGATAATCGAAGTCTTCTCTGCATTTAAATACTAAAATAATTCTTTTTTGACATGATAAAAATAATTGGATTTGTAGTGATAATGATTATAGTATACTCAGCCGGAGCTTTTGCACTTTACGAGGCTGGAAAATATTTTGATAATAAAATGGATAATGAGATTGATGGTCTTGATGAATGTATTAATGAAGGATATTCTGTAATACAAATATATCCTAGAGTTTGCGTTGATAAATTTGGGAATAATTATATTGAAGAAATAGCAAAAGAATGAAAATTAGAACATAACATATTTTTAGATTTTTATCTTCAACCCTTTTTTTCATTCCCTTATCAATTAAATTTACTATATAAGTTATTTGATTGTTTGTTGACAAGTTATTATTAAGTGAACCGTAATATTTATTAATTGTTTTTTATCTAATCTTTTATGGCTGGAAATATTGAGGTTTTAACATCAAAGAATTTTAACTCTTCTATTGCCAAAGGTTCAGTAATTGTTGACTTTTATGCGGATTGGTGTGGTCCTTGTAAAATAATGGCCCCTAACTTTGAGAAAGCCTCTGGCAAAGTTACCGGAGTTAAGTTTGCAAAGCTTAATGTCGATGGTGCACAAGATGTTGCGATGAATTTTGGAGTCATGAGTATTCCTACAACTATTGCATTCAAGAATGGAAAAGCTGTAGATATGAAGGTTGGAGCTTTAAGTGAGAATGATATTGTTAAGTTAGCTGAAAAGATTAAGTAAATTAATGTAACCTATCTTTATTATCTCTATAAAAGATTAAATCTTCTAAATACATTCTTTCAGTTGATTCTAGCTTAGAAATATCACTAATATCAATTTTACTTCCATCTCTTAATCTAGTTCTTGTTCCTATTCCTCCGTTTGAAACAAGAAGGCGGTAGAATTGGTCTCCTACAAAAACATTTATCCTAAAGTCCGTAGCATTTCTATGATAACCCTGATCTTCTATACCTATTCCTCCTCCATTTTCATATTGGCGTGCATTATTTACAGTTATAGAAAATGTTCCTTGACTTTTAATATTGTGAGCCATAATAAGCACTCCTTCAAGAGTTGCAGAAGCCATAGCCACAATTTCAGAAGGTTCTAAAAAAAGACATATATCTGCTTTGTGATCTATTGATCCAATCATAGAAATTTTTTCTATTAAATAGTTTAAAAATTATACTAAATAGCAACAGTTAAATACAGATTTTTGGACATTAATTATACGGCCTCGTAGCTCAGCCTGGTCAGAGCACCGCGCTCTTAACGCGGGTGTCGTGGGTTCAAATCCCATCGGGGCCATTTAACAATGAGGGATTTGAACACACAAAAGTGAACAAGTAACTTTTGATGCCATTAAACTTTTACAATTTGAATATATCTTCATTCTCTCTTGTTGCGGACTTCCTCGCTTACGCTGTGGAGCTCCTCACTGCGGAGCATGAAGACCATCGGGGCCATTTAAGCAAAGTTGACTTTTTATATCAACATACTTAAACTTTGCATACCGACATTAAAGCGCAACATTTAAAAACCACTTTTTGCAATTCTATTTTACCTTCAAAGTCATAAACAATTATGATTTTTTCGATTAAAAATGCACGCCCTCCAACCAAAACATACAAAGCTAAAAACCGAAGAGGTTAAGAAAATTCTAGAGAAATATAATATATCCGTTTCACAATTACCGAGAATAAAAGCTGATGATGGTGCATTGCCTGAGGGTTGTGCTTCTGGAGACGTTATTCAAATTGAAAGAAAATTCAGAGACAAAATAAATGTTTATTTTAGGGTGGTGGCATGAGCGTTGCTGATAAACACATTCTGATAAAGAAGTATTTACAACAACATTCACTAGTAGAATCAAGTATTAGAAGTTTCAACGATTTTGTTACAAGAAGGATGCAGCAAATTGTTTACGAACTTAACGATACTATTCCCCAAGATGAGGTAAAAATAAAATTTGGAAAAGTAAGAATTGGAAAGCCTAATGTTACTGAATCAGATGGAAGCATTTCATTAATAACTCCAACTGAAGCTAGACTGAGAAGAATAACTTATTCTGCTCCAATCTATGTAGAGATAACAGTTAATTTTGGAGATAATTCTGATAGCGCTGAAGTTGAAATTGGAAGGATACCAGTTATAGTAAAAAGCGATATATGTAACACTCATGATATGAGTAAAGATGAATTAAGAGAAGCATTAATAGATCCTCTTGACCCTGGAGGATACTTTATTGTTAACGGAAATGAAAGAGTTATTGTTATGGCTGAGGATCTTGCTCCTAACCAGCCATTTATAGAAGAAGGCAGAAGAGGATTAACATTACGTATGTTTTCTCAAAGAGGACCTTATAGAATTCCTACTACTATTTCAGAAACAGCTGAAGGCATATTGGAAGTTACATTCTCAAGATTAAAGAATATTCCAGCTCTTGTTATGATTAAAGCTCTTGGGATATTAACTGAAGCTGAAATTGCTAAGTATATTGGAAGACAAGATGATGCTGTTATTGTTAACTTGTACGAATATGCTAAGATACAGCAACCTAAGGGTGCATTCATGCAGGTTGCTGAATTATCTGGAATACAAGGAACGGAAAAGGAAATATTAGATAGAGTGAAACAGAGAGTTGATTCATACTTCTTGCCTCACATTGGTTTAACAAAAGAAAACAGAATGGAGAAAGCTATTAACTTATGTAAAATGCTTAAACAATTCTTACAAGCTAAACAAGATGATGGATTGAGAACAGACAAAGACCATTATGCTAATAAGAGAATTAAATTGTCTGGAGATTTGTTAGCTGATTTATTTAGGGTAAATATGAATATATTAGTAAAAGATATTCAATATACATTGCAGAAAGTTGCAAAGAGAAAAAAATTCTATTCAGTAAAGACTGTTGCTAAATCTACTTTGTTCACACACAGAGTTGAAAGCGCTATTGCTACAGGAGCCTGGATTGGAGAAAGATCTGGAGTTACTCAGAACATGTCGAAGAACAACTATCTTGATATGTTATCTTCATTACAGAGAGTGTCTTCTATGCTTCCAGATGAACAAGAGAACTTCCTTGCACGTACTCTTCACCCTACACATTATGGTAGGTTCTGTCCTACAGAAACACCTGAAGGAACTGAAATTGGATTAAGAAAGAACCTTGCTATATTATCAAGGATATCAAACTCAATTGACTTAGATGAGAAAACAACAGTAAAAACAATACAATCTCTTGGATTAAATGAAGAATCTGGAAAAGATGTATTCTTCAACGGTAAATATATTGGAATGGCTAAAGATGTTGATGCATTTGTTTCTGCTGTTAGAAAAGAAAGAAGAAAAGCACATTTCCCTCTTGAGTTAAGCATAACCAGTGATAGTCCTGCTAAGACTATTGTTATTTCAACAGAGGTTGGAAGAGTATTGAGACCTTTGATTGTCGTTGAACATGGAGCATCAAAACTTAAAGATGAACACTTAGTATTGTTAGAACAAGGATCATTAAACTGGAGAGAATTAATTAAAGAAGGAGTTGTAGAATATATCGATGCTGCTGAGGAAGAAGATGCATTTGTTGCTCAGACGCCTGAGCAAGTTAGCGATAAGAATACTCATTTAGAAATTGACCCTGTTGCTATATTTGGATTAGTAACATCACTTGTGCCTTTTGCAAATCATGACCAGGCTTCTAGATTATTAAGAGGAAGTAAAACATTAAGACAGTCACTTGGAATTTATGCTGCTAACTATCTTGTAAGAATGGACACAAACTCATCTGTTCTTCACTATCCTCAGAACCCACTTGTAAAGTCATTCGTATTTGATACATTGAAATTATATCCTGCTGGACAGAATATTGTAGTTGCGGTTATGCCATATGAAGGATATAACTTAGAAGACGCTACAATTCTTAATAGAGCTTCAGTCGAAAGAGGAATGGGCAGAAGTACATACTTCAAACCATACGAGTCTGTTGAATTCAATTATGCTGGTGGATTAAAAGACGAGATAACTATTCCCGAGAAAGATGTTTCTGGATATAGAACTGAAGCATCTTATAGGTTCTTAGAAGATGATGGAATTGTTTACCCTGAAGCTCAATTATCTTCATCCGAAGTTATTATTGGTAAAACAACGCCTCCTAAGTTCTTGTCTGAAGCAAGAAACTTAAGCATACAGTCGAAGAAAGAGGGAAGCGTTGCTATTAAACAAGGCGAATCTGGAATAGTAGACTCTGTATTCATTACAACTGATTCAGAAGGGAACAAGATTGCTAGAGTAAGAATAAGAGACCATAGATTACCTGAGCCCGGAGATAAATTCTCTACACCTCACGGACAGAAAGGAGTAGTTGGGTTACTTGCAGATCCTAAAGATATTCCATTCACAAATAAAGGAGTTAAACCTGATTTGATTTTCAATCCCCATGGTATTCCTTCTCGTATGACTGTTGGTTATATGATTGAAGTCTTAGCAGGAAAAGTTGGAGCAATTACAGGAAGATTTATTGATGGAACGCCATTCACAGGTGCTAAAGTTGAAGACTTAGAAAAACAACTTACCCATATGGGCTTTAGCTTTGATGGAAAAGAAGAAATGTATGATGGAGTCACAGGAAGAAAGATGGATGCTAGAATTTATGTTGGTAACATGTATTATTTGAAACTTGTTCACATGGTTAAGAACAAGTTGCAGGCTAGAGCTTCAGGTAAAGTAACATTATTGACTCGTCAACCAGTTGAAGGAAGAGCAAGAGGGGGAGCATTAAGATTAGGAGAAATGGAGCAGCAAGCTTTAGTTGCCCATGGAGCATCCCTATTATTGAAGGAAAGATATGACTCTGACAAGACCGTTATCCATATATGTTCATCTTGCGGAAACATCGGAATTAAAGATGGAATTAGAAACAAGATTTATTGTCCTATTTGCGGAGGAAATGACATTGAACCAATTGAAGTTGCATATGCATTCAAGTTGTTAGTTGAAGAACTACTTGGATTACATATATTAACATCATTTGAACTAAAGAACAAATACGAACAATAAAATGGCAAACCCTGACGTAGTTAAGAAACAAGTAAAATCGCTTAGATTTAGTTTGGTTAATCCTGAACAGATTAAGAAACTATCAACTGCTAAAGTAGTTACACCAGAACTATATGATATAGATGGATTCCCTGTGGATGGTGGTTTAATGGATCTTCGTTTGGGAGCGGTTGACCCTGGAGTTAGATGTAGAACTTGCGGAGGTCGTCTTAAGGAATGTCTTGGACACCCTGGAAGCATTGAAATGGCTAGACCAATTGTGCATATCAAATATATTCCGTTAATTGAATTATTCCTTAGAAGTTTCTGTCATGCATGCGGTAAATTGACTTTAGAAGACGAAAAACAAAAGAAATATACCCCTATTGAAAGAGCTAAGAAGGCTCGCGATAAAAAGAAGTGCCCTCACTGTAATGTTGATCTTGAAAAAATAAAACTAGAGAAACCTACCTCATTCTATACTGGAAAGAAGAGATTATTCCCTAACGAAATAAGAGAAATGCTTGTTAAAATCAAAGACGAGGAAATAAAGAAGATAGGAGTTAATCCTAAAACTTTCAGACCTGAGTGGGCAATACTTTCACAATTATTAGTACCTAGTGTAACAATGAGACCTTCAATTACTCTTGATACTGGAGAAAGATCTGAAGACGATTTAACTCATAAGATTTCTGATATCATTAGAGCTAACCAAAGATTGTGGGAAAACTTGAACGCTGGAGCTCCTGAAGTAATTATTGAAGATCTTTGGGACTTATTACAGTATCATGTTACAACATTCTTTGATAATAACATTTCTAAGATTCCGCCTGCAAGACACAGATCCGGACAACCTCTTAAGACTATTACTGAAAGAATTAAAGGTAAGGAAGGAAGAATTAGAAAAAACCTGGCAGGTAAAAGAGTTAACTTTTCTGCTAGAACCGTAGTTTCCCCTGACCCGTATTTAGCATTAAATGAAGTTGGAGTTCCATTTGAAGTTGCGAAAATAATCACTGTGGCTGAAGGAGTTACAACTGCTAATTTGGAGTATATGAAATCTCTTGTAAGAAAAGGAGATACCCACCCTGGAGCTAATTATGTTGTAAGACCTGATGGAAAGAAGAAGAGAATTACTGAAGAATTAAAAGAAGAGATTTGTGCTGAACTTGCTCCTGGATACAAAGTTGAAAGGCATTTAGTTGATGGGGATGTTGTATTGTTTAACAGGCACCCTTCTCTTCACAAACAAAGTTTGATGGCTCACTATGTAAGGGTTCTTCCATACAAGACATTTAGGTTACACCCTGCAGTCGTATTCCCATATAACGCTGACTTCGACGGAGATGAAGTTAACATACACTCTCCTCAAACTGAAGAAGCAAGAAGCGAAGCTGAGACATTATTAAATATTAAACACAATATTATATCTTCTAAGAACAACTCGAACTTAATTGGTTTGATTACTGACGCCTTGACTGGAAACTATGTTCTTGGAAAAGATTCTTTATCTAAAGCTGATGCTGACCAAGTATTATTCGCTTCCGGAGTTGTTAACAAAGCTTCAGCTAAGAACATGGATGGAACAGAAGTATTTGCTCAAGTAATACCTAAGAGTGAGGTTACTAAAGTTCCTAAAGAACTTACAGATGAAAACACTCTTGGATTGGAAAAGGGAATTATGGTTAAACAAATTGATAAAGAGCATGGACGCGATGTTGCTATAGACTCTATCCAGAAGGCTGCTGCTCTTGGTACCCAATATATTACAAGAAGAGGGTTCTCATTAGGTTTACGTGATCTAGATGTTAATCCTAAAGTAAGAGAAATTACTAAAAAGATTATAGAAACTGCTTATGAAAAGACATTGAAGATAGATCAAATGGCTAAATCTGGAGACTTAGAATTATTGCCTGGTAAAGATGTTAATGAAACTAAGGAAATTAAGATATCTCAAGTGCTTAATGAAGTAAGAACTGAAGTTGGTAAAGTTGTAAAAGAAAATATTTCTAAAGATTCTGCTATTGGAAGCATGATTTCGTCTGGAGCAGCTGGATCTGCAACTAACATTACTCAGATTGGTTGTTGTGTGGGTCAGCAGATTTTATGGAACAAGCGTATTGGATTTGGTTACAATGGAAGAACAACATCTCACTTCAAGAAAGGCGATGTTGGATCAGAAGCAAAAGGATTCATTAAGTCTTCATTCTTCGAAGGATTAAAACCAACTGAATTCTTCTTTGGAGCAATTACTGGAAGAGACGGACTTATGGATACAGCTCTTAGAACTCCTAAATCCGGTTACTTGTATAGAAGACTTGTTTCAGCTTTGCAAGACTTGAAAGTAGAGTATGATGGAACTGTAAGAGACGCTTCACAAAATATTGTTCAATTTTCATATGGTGGAGATGGAAAAGACGTATCTGAATTACACGCTGGAAGGAAAATACAACCCGGAGAAGCTGTTGGGGTTACAACATCGCAGTCATTTGGAGAATCTTCAACACAGATGGTTTTGAACGTATTCCACTCTGCTGGAGTTGCTGAAGTACAAGTTACACTTGGTTTACCTCGTTTGATTGAAATATTCGACGCTAGAAAAGAACCTTCAACGCCTGCAATGGAAATATACTTGGACAAAGATTCTAACAATGAAAAAGATGCAAGAAATATTGCTGAAAAGTTGAAAGAAGTTAAGCTTGAAGAGATTGCATCTGAAGTAAAGATGGACTTCTCTGGAAAGAAGATAGAGATAGAATTAGACTCGGACGCATTGAAAAGGGTACATGTTGGTGCTAGTAAGATTGCAGAAAGATTGAATGAAAAAGGATTTGACGCTAAGCAAAAAGATAATACAATCATATTGAAGGCAACTGAAATGGGATTCAAAGAAATGTATAAGGTTAAAGAAAAGTTAAAGAACACTATAATTTCAGGAGTAAAGCAAATATCTCAAGTTGTTGTTGCTCACAGAGGACGTGACTTCGTTATTTTGACTTCTGGATCAAACTTGAAAGAAGTAATTGGGTTCAAAGGAGTTGACAAAGACCGCGTATTCACAAACAACGTTCATGAAGTTGCAGCTGTTCTTGGAATTGAAGCTGCTAGAGAAGCAATTTTACTAGAAATTAAGAAAGTTCTTGATTCTCAGGGTTTAGATATCGACGAGAGACACTTAGATTTGATATCTGATGCTATGACAAACACAGGATTGGTTAAGGGAGTTACAAGAATGGGAATTATTTCATCTAAATCAAGTATTTTCGCTCGTGCAGCATTCGAAACACCTGATAAACAGTTTGTTAATGCTACAATACAAGGAAAGAAAGATGACTTAGCTTCTGTAATTGAAAATATTATACTCAACCAGCCAATACCAGTAGGAACTGGTCTTCCAGGATTGCTTGTAAAAGTTACAGGTGCTCTAGTGGATAAGAAGGTTAAGAACAAATCTAAAAAAGAGTAATTAATTTTATAAACTGGTTTGATGAAATACAAATAATAAAATGGAAATAACTGAAGTTATTAGCAGTTCAGAACTAAACTGGTATGCATACAATACTAGAAAATTCTGAACATGGCGATAATTGATATGCAGACAATGAGATACATAAATCTCTTCGAGCGCATTGCTAGAGTTCGTGCAACTAAGTGTTTCATTTACAACAACACAATTTATTTTGCTGTTCCTGCAAGGTTTTTTGGCAAGACTGCTAATCCTCAAATCTCTAGAGCTATTTCAGAACAGCTTGGAAAGAGAATTAGAGTAATTAAAGATGCAGATGATGATTTGAACTCTATCGGAAGATTTGTTGAGAGTGTTGTTTCTCCTGCTGGATTTGATAATTTTGAATTACAAGAAGGAGTTTATGTTATTACAGCAGGTTCTCGTGAACGCGCTGCTACGCTGATTGGAAGAAATAAAACAAGACTTTTGGAATTAAGTGCGATTATAAAAGATTATTTCGGCAAAGAAGTTAAAGTTGTTTAATCATTAGAGTAAGGTTTAAAAACCAATTTTACCGAAGGTTTATGCATGGGTTTATTCAACGCTAAGAAATTAATGAAGAATAGAAAGAAGTTCAGATGGAACGATAGAACTTACAAAGTTAGAACTCTGAAACTTAATGTTAAAGCAGATCCTCTTGGTGGAGCTTCTCAAGCTAAAGGAATTGTTGTAAGTAAATTTCAAAAAGAAGCTGCTCAGCCATCTAGCGGAATGAGAAAATGTTGCAAAGTTCAGCTTGTAAAATCTGGAATTAGCGTTGGAGCATTTATCCCTGGAAACTTAGCTCAAAAATTTGTTGATGAACACGATGAAGTTATGATTGAAAGAATTGGTGGAAAGCAAGGAAGATCTAAAGGAAACATCAGAGGTATTAGATTCAGAGTTATTCAAGTAAATGATCAGCCACTTCACTTATTGTGGAAAGGTAAGATAGAAAAGGGAAGAAGATAATGGTTTATACTCCCGATTCTGGAAATGATAGAGTGCACTTAAGCTCAAGACAAAGGATTAGTAAATATTTAGCTACCTTTAATGATACCATATTTAAAAGACCATTGAGCATAACTGGAATCAAAGAAACAGACAGAGCAGGTGCTAAAGTTAGAATTAGACTTGGCTATGCAGGAGCAGTAGCATGACTGAATTTCTTACATTACCATTATTCTCTCAAAGAAGAGTTAAATCACAAAATAGCGAACAAAGAAGAGCCAAAAATGTAAGAATAATAGCTGATGGTCGACCAGTTAGAGTTGCTTATAATGGTTCTGTAATTGATGAGATCTTAATCCCTACAGATAATGGGGTCTATCTTTCAGATGGAAATGCCCTATTAGCTAGAGATTATGTTTATGCTGTAAATGTAAGAAATAGGTCTGTCACATTAAGGCTAAGAAATACAAGGGGTTTGACACAATGAGTTTTAAGATATTTGATTTATACGACATGACAGAAGTAAAAGTTACAGATGTTGCACTTGCACCTTACATAAATATTCAACCAAAATTACTTGTTAAATCTCACGGAAGAAACGTTGGAAAATTTACTCAGACAAAAGTGCACATAATTGAAAGATTTGCAAATAGACTTGCAGTTCCCGGACATGTTGGTAAAAAACACAAGATAATTACTTCTCATTCTTCTGGAAAATATGGAAGAAATATGCAGACAATAATAGATGCTTTGCAAATAATTGCTGATAGAAAGAAAGTGAATCCTGTTCAAGTTTTAGTTAAGGCAATTGAGAATGGTTCTCCAAGAGATGAGATTACAACAATTGAATATGGTGGAGCTAGATATCCTCAAGCAGTTGACGTTTCTCCTTTGAGAAGAGTTAATTTAGCAATTAGATGGATGGTTCAGGGTTCTTTCCAAAAGTCATTCGGAAAGAAGAGCAAGATGGCTGAATGTCTTGCTAAAGAAATAATTGCAGCTTCTGAAGGAAGTATGGATAGTTATGCTGTTAATAAAAAGACAGAAGCTGAAAAACAAGCAGATTCTGCTAGATAATTTTGAGGGATATTTCTATGGGAGTTACATGGTGTTTAAGAAAAGGAGATGGGATTAGAGTAGGAGATTTGGATTTTGTTGTTGATGATGTCGGTATTAGCCCTAAGAATAATAGAAAATATGCTGTTGTTACAGTTGGAGACGCTCAAATTACATTAGATGATTATGGGATAGAATATTCTTTTGGAGAGCATGGTAAAGTAAAAATATCTAACAATCAACAAGAAAGTTCTCCAAATAGAATTAGATTATATTTTGACGCTCCAAGACATACTCCAATGTCAAAAATAAAAAGAAAGGGCAACGTTTAAAAACCATCTTTAATAAAACGATTTATCAAAATCAAAATTTGTAAAATATTAAATGGCAGACAAAGAAACAAGTTTACAGAAAATTCAGAGACTGACAAGTAATCAGCACAATATTCGTAATGTTGCAACTTCTGCTCACATACACCATGGTAAAACCGCTTTTACAGATAACTTACTCGCTGCAGCTGGTATGATGGCTAACAAAAATGCTGGAGATTTAGAAGAAGGAATGAGTACATGGTTACACAAGGACGAGCAAGAAAGATTGATGACTGTAGACGCTGCTAATGTTAGTATGGGTCACGAATATGAAGGAAAAGAATATTTGATTAATTTAATTGATACCCCTGGGCACATTGACTTTGGTGGAAACGTTACGAGAGCTATGAGAGCTATTGATGGAACTTTTGTATTGATTTGTGCTGTTGAAGGAATCATGCCTCAAACAGAAACAGTGCTTAAGCAGGCTTTAAGAGAAAGAGTAAAACCAGTTTTATTCATAAATAAAGTTGATAGATTGATTAAGGAATTGAAAGTTACTCCGCAGCAAATGCAAGAAAGATTTGCTAAAGTTATTGCTGATTTTAATAATTTGATTTTACAAATTGCTGAACCAGAACTAGCTGACAAATGGAGAGTAAGCGTAGCAGACGGGAGCGTTGCTTTTGGCTCTGCTAGAGAAAACTGGGCATTATCTGTTCCATTCATGAAGAAGAGAAATATTTCATTTGGAGATATTATTAAAATGTATGAATTAGAAGAAGAAAAGAGAAAAGAATGGGTATGGAAGAATGCTCCTTTACATGAAGTAGTTCTTGATATGGCTGTTAAACACTTACCTAACCCCCTAGAAGCTCAGAAATATAGAATTGGTAGAATATGGAGAGGAGATTCAGACTCGAAAATGGGGCAAGATTTGCTTACATGTAATAAGAATGGAGAACTTGCTTTTGTAGTTACTAGAATTGTTATTGATCCTAGATCAGGTAAAGAAGTTTGTGCTGGAAGATTGTATTCTGGAACTATGAAAACCGGAATGGAGATTTATTGTAATAACAATAAAAAGAAGTCTAGAGTTCAACAAGTTCTTGTATATAACGGAGTTAAACCTGAACAGTTAGATGAAGTTCCTGCTGGAAACGTACTTGCTATTTCTGGAGTGAATGTGGAAGTTGGAGAAACCATTACTCTAACTGAGCAAACTCCATTTGAAGAATTGAAACACATATTCCAACCAGTTATTACTAAATCTATTGAAGTTACAAAACCTCAAGATTTACCTAAGTTGATTGAAGTATTGAGAAAAGTTGGAAAAGAAGATCCTAGCGTTAAGATTGAAATTAATGAAGAGACAGGAGAAAACTTACTTTCTGGTATGGGAGAATTACACTTAGAAATTATTGAAGGTAGAATCAAGACTGAAAAAGGTCTTGAAGTAAAAATGGGTAATCCAATCATTGTATACAGAGAAACAATCAGTAAGGCCTCTGGAGAAGTTGAATCTAGAACTGGAAACGGACACAACATATTCTTCCTTGAAATGATGCCTATTGAAGATAATGTTTATGAGGCTATTGAAAGCGGAAGTATTCCTGAGGGTCGTTTGAAAAAGAAACCAGAAGATATATGGAAAAAACTTTCAGATTTGGGAATTTCAAACGAGGAAGCACGCGCTTACAGAGATATTTACAAAGGAAATGTATTCCAGGACCAAACAAGAGGTCTAGTATTACTTTCTGAAGTAATTGAATCTATAATTGATGGATGGAGACTTGTAGTTGATAATGGTCCGTTGGCTAAAGAACCATTAATGAAAACAAAATTCATATTACATGACGCTAAATTACACGTGGACCATATGCATAGAGGCCCTGCTCAGATTTACCCTGCTATAAGATTGGGAATGTTTGATGCAATGAATAAAGGTGGAGCTGCAGTACTAGAACCTATACAGACTCACTTGATTGAAGCACCTCTTGATTATATGGGCTCTGTTACTGGACTTATTGCTTCTAAGAGAGGAGTTCTAATTGATGTAGATCAGAAAGGAATTGACGTATTCATTAAGGCTAAGATACCAGTAGCTGAGATGATTGGGTGGGCATCAGATTTAAGAAGCATTACTGAAGGTAGAGGAGTTTCATCTTTGATAACACAGGAATTCAAACAACTTCCTCGTGAATTGCAAGAGAATGTTGTACGCAAGATTAGAGATAGAAAGGGGCTTGCTGCTAATCAGTGACTTCTAAGTAACAAGATTTATTAATTTGACTTATATTGATTTCTTGTCAAAATGAAAAGAAATTATAGTAAAGTAAGGGGTGGATTGTCAAGGTACCTTACTGAAAGAATTGGGGAAGCTTTGTATGAAATGAATGATATTACTGATGTTGAGGAGATAATTCTTGACAGACCTTATAGGCATCGTGGTTTGCTTGGGATAAGAATTTTAGGCAATGCAACTTTAAAACTTGGAAAATATACTGTAAGGGCTGCTATAAATGCAAGAGAGGGATTTGGATATACAGTGGAATTAACTTCCAAAACATTGACTGGAGCAAGAAATGTTATTGATGATTTATGGAAAAAATTTAGTAGTAATCCTGAAAGACTCTTTCCCCTTAATCCTTAAATAAAGTTATATAAGTTTAATTAATAATTTATTTCAACGGATTTTCTTTAAAGTTCTGTTTAATTCTTATGAAAAGGTTTATTAACTTTATTTAATGTTATATAAGTATTAAGAAAGATGGTGATAAAAACATTCAATATCGATGAAGAAGCGTATAAACAGTTTTCTGCTCATTGTAAAAAAAATGGAATTAGTATGAGTAAAAGAGTTGAGAACTTTATTAGATCTGAAATAACTAAGGTAAAGGGAAAGAATGATGTCAAAAATGAAACTGTTGATAAGAAACCTTTAGTTCATACTTTTAGTAAATATTGTTAAAATTATGAAAAGAAAAGAAAATTTCAAGAAGGCCTCTGATGAATTAGAAGAAGAGAATAAAAAAGAACTTAAAGAAATTGGAAAGGCTTTAGAGGAATATTGGGGAAAACCTAGCATACCAATTAAAGATGAAAAATTAAAGAAAAGAATAGCGAAGATTTGCTTAAAGTTAATTGATCAAACTCCTAATGATAAGACTTGTATAATGGAAACTTCTTACATTATAACTGGTTACTTTATGCCGCATAGATATGGCGATGAACTTGATGATGTGATTATTATTGCCGGAGAATTGGAAATTCCCAATATTTCAGAACAAGCTGTAAATATAAGATGGAAAGAAATGAAGTCTTTGCTGGAGAGTTATTTACAAAAATTTGTTTAAGCAAACTTTTCAATATCAAATTTGGCTTCTTTTTCACTTAATTCTTTAACTTTCCAAACTCTCTTTGAACCATTAGCTGCCTTTAGAATTAAATGGGTAACTTCAAAGTTTTTATCAGTATTTGCTATTAAACTATACTCCCCAACTTCTACAATCATCTCCTGATTTTTTTCCATATTTTGTTTTTGCAATTTGAGTTTAAATATATTTGTTTAGTATAAAATTCAATTTATTTTCTTGCAGTATGACTGATTACTAAATTAGAGATCTTCAGACATTTCGTCAATTTTTTTTCGCCATAATTCATATTTTTTCTTTACTTTTAGTTTTTTAGCTAACTTTATTTCCATTTCTTTAGCAACTTCATGCCCTTTTATTGCACATAAAGACTCATGATAGGCTACAATTTTTTGTTGCCATTCTTCTGGAGCTAAATCTTCAGCAACAAAATAGAGATTATGCAATACCCTCCCTGTAAATCCCCTTAAATCCCTACTATTGACTAATACAAAAGGTATTCTTTCTCCCTCATACATAAAAAATCTTAAATTATCTCTTCTTCTATTAATCTGCTCTGTGTATAACTCTCTTAAATAATTTGCATCTGATTTAAGAACAATAGGATGTTCTGAAACTACCCTTCTTAGTTCTCTAACGTGCCCTAATATCTCGTCAAGGTTCTCAGGTCTTTCTTCTCGTCCCGCTAACATTTTTGCCTGTACTAAATGTCTTTCTTCATCCTTTTTAGGTTTACTTTCTGGGGAGGCTTTAACTGGTAAAGAAGACAAAGATTCAAAATCAAGATTGTATGGGTTATATCCATGGTCGCTAAGCCATTTTAGATACCCTGCAGTACCGCGATTGACAAATCCGTATGGATCTTGTGCTCTTGGGATAGAGTGCCCATTCTCGTAATGTGAAATCGTACTCTCATTAATTCCAGTTATTTCTTTTAGTCTTCTCTGTGTCATGCCATACTTTCTTCTAATTTGCAGAGCTATAACTCTGTCAAATGCTCCTTTGTTTGTTCGCTCGCTTTCTTCCATAAATTTCTCCTTACAGAAGGGTATTTAAACCTCTCTATTGTTACCATTCCGTAGTTATAATTAAATCCTCATAAAGACTTCTTTTGTAAATTTTGGGAGATGATTAAAGAGTAAATTTACAAATGAAAGATAAGATTCCCAAAGACAAGAAAATATTAATTGTAAATACCGGCAAAACAAAATATAATTAATTATTTATTATCTGGAAAAGAATTACTTATTTTACGAATGATTTACCTATTACGCTAATCGTTCCGCAAAGAATTATGCCCCATAAAACATCAAACAATACCATCTCTATCGTCCAGCCTTTTATTATAGCATAATTTGTAAAATCATAAACTCCGTACAATACTAATCCAAAGATGGCTCCATTTTTGAAACTATCAATTTTATTCTTAGAAAGCGGAACTATAATTATTGAAACTCCTAGAGCAATTAAGAACCAGGCGATTAATGAAGAGTAAATATTTACATCTTCATTTAATAATT
Source organism: Candidatus Pacearchaeota archaeon (assembly GCA_016866935.1). Lineage (GTDB taxonomy): Archaea > Nanobdellota > Nanobdellia > Pacearchaeales > GW2011-AR1 > SICU01. The sequence continues at coordinate 23,316 of VGKS01000002.1, read as the reverse complement.
GAGAAATACCTTCTTCATATAATGGAAAGACTAGGTTAGAAATCACCAAAAAATCTAGGATTAATAATGAAACAAAAACTGCTAAAAACGAGATTATCTTTTTCTTGGCCATAGTATCACTAAAGAAGTTCTTCTTTTATATTCTTGATATTCTTTTAATTTCCCAAATTTAGAATCTGCAGATTGTTCTAATTTAGGAACTCCTGTTCCAAAAAGTAGAATTAAAATTATGAACAAAGGAGATATTATTGAGATTAATGCTTGTATTGTAGATAAACTTGATATTGTGAATAAGTAAATTCCAATCCAGCAAAGCATTTCTCCAAAATAGTTTGGATGTCTTGAATATTTCCACAAGCCTATTGAAATAAAATTATTTTTATTTTTTGGATTCTGACTAAATGAAAACTTTTGAGAATCTGAAATAGCCTCGATTATTAATCCAGATATCCAAATTAAAATTCCTAAGTAACTTAATTTTGTTAATTGTACATCTTGAGTCATAAAATATATACTTGGAAGAAGAATTAACCAAACAGCTACTCCTTGTAAAATCCAGAATTTAGCAAACTTTGTGAAATTTTCTCTTACTCCGTCAAATCTCTTATCTCTTTTTATTTTAGTTATTCTTATGAATAAGAAAATTCCTAATCTTAAAGCCCATATCAAAATCATTGAAGCAAGAATTATTTTTCCTGCAGAGAGATTATTTGTGAGTAAAACAAATAATGTAAGAACTATGAAGGTTAAACTATATGAAAAATCAGTTAGTTTATCTGTTCTGAAAATAAAAGCTGGTATGAAAAGGATTACTTGAATTGCTAGAGAAACAAATAATGTTAAAGCTATTTCATTCATTTATCTGATTAAATTTTAAGTTATTTATATTTTTACATTTTTAAATTATCCTCCATTAAACGAATTTTGTTCTGAAAAAAGAAAAATTTAAACGAGGATAATTTGTGTTACCTAGAATAAATATCATAAAAACGCAATATTTATATACCCTCTAAAATAAACCTGTTTACATAAAATGGCAAAAACAAAACCAACAATAAACGTTGCTTTCGTGGGTCACGTAGACCACGGTAAGAGTACTACAATAGGTAGATTGATGTTCGATTCTGGAGCTATCCCTCCACAAGAACTTGATAAGCTTAAAGTAATTGCTAAAGAGCATGGCAAAGCTGGATTCGAATTCGCTTATGTTATGGACAAATTCAAGGAAGAAAGAGAAAGAGGAGTTACTATTGACTTATCTTATCAAAAATTAATTACTAATAAATTCGAAGTTACAATAATTGATGCTCCTGGACACAAGGACTTCATTAAGAACATGATTACTGGTGCTTCACAATCTGACGCAGCTTTCTTAACAGTTGCAGCTCAGGAAGGAGTTCAGCCTCAGACAAAGGAACACGCTTGGTTACTTAGAACAATGGGAGTTAAACAAATTGCAGTTGTTGTTAACAAGATGGACACTGTTCAATGGAAAGAAGATGCTTACAAGAAAGTTGTAGCTGATGTTTCAGTAATTCTAAAGCAAGCTGGATACAAGACAGAAACGATGGCTTTCATCCCTGCTGCTGGATACCTTGGAGATAATGTTGTTAAGAAGTCTGAACACATGCCATGGTACAAGGGACCTACAATTAGAGAACAATTAGACTTATTTGAGCAACCTAACAAACCAACATCATTACCATTAAGAATGCCATTACAAGACGTATATGAAATTACAGGTATCGGAACTGTTCCAGTTGGAAAGATTGAAACAGGAATAATGAAGTTAGGACAGAAAGTTGTTATATTGCCTGGAAGAAGTGGTTCAGGAATCAATGGTGAAGTTAAAACTATTGAAATGCACCATGAACAAATGCCTCAAGCTGAAGCTGGAGACAACGTAGGTATTAACATTAGAGGAGTAGGTAAGAAAGATATTGCTAGAGGAGACGTAGTTTGTGACGCTGCTCAACCTGCATCTATTGTACAAGAGTTTATTGCTCAAGTTGCTATAATTTCACACCCAACAGTTATTGCTAAGGGATACACTCCAGTATTCCACGTACACACTGCACAAGTGCCATGCCAATTCGTAGAATTAATTGAAAAACAATCACCTGATGGAACAAAGGTTTCAAACCCTGATTTCTTGAAGAATGGTGATATTGCGAAAGTTAGACTAAAACCAATTGGAAACCTTGTATTAGAAACACAGGCTACAAACCCAAATATGGCTAGATTTGCAGTAAGAGACGCTGGAAGCACTGTTGCAGCTGGTGTGTGCTTAGAGATCACATCTAAGAAGTAATCTTACTCAATTAAACTGTTCTAAAACTTAAAATGAAAAATCTTCATCCTATAATCGAAGTTTTGGAAAATGCTGTTTCATTAATTCCTCAGCAAGCATTTAGATTTTTGGCTTACTCTCTTGTTACTATGGGGATAATTAAAGGGTATAGATTTTTAGAAAAGAAGTTTAATAAAGACTAATACACGAGTTTAGGTATTAAAATAAACTTTATTGATGATTAAGAGCATATTAGATAGATTTATATATAAGAAAAGCTTGGTTAATTTGTAATATTCACAATATAGAGGTGTGGTTTAAAGATTATTTAACTACGAAAAAGCTTTTTAGCATTTCGAACTTTGTATGAAACTAACACCCCTATTTGTACTAAATATTACATCATACTAATTATTTTATATCTTGAATTTTAAATTCAATTATGATTATTAATATTGGTTCTAAAAACCCTGTTAAGTTTGAAGCAGTAAGACAAGCATTTCTAAAATATCAAGATTTTATTGATGCTGAATTCAGAGGAATTGAAGTTCCTGTTCCAGAAAGCATAATTCCAGAACAGCCACGTGGGATGGAAGAAATATGGGCTGGAGCAGAATTTAGAGCTAGACAGGCATTCAGAGATTGCAACTATAGTGTTGGATTAGAATCTGGATTGTATAAAGTGCCTTTAAATGGTGAAAGTTTACCAAGAATGAACTTTGCTGCATGTGTAATATTTGATGGTAAAAGAATTTATATTGGTCAAAATTCTGGTTTTGTTATTCCAAGAATAGTTGCTGAAATAATACAAAGGGAAAAAGTGCAGCTTGATGAAGCATGGAGAAGAGCAGGGCTGACCGACGAAGAAAGAATTGGTTATGGTAATGGAATAATACATGGGCTGACTGGCGGAAGATTTGATAGAAAAAGATATCTTGAACAAGCAGTACATATGACCGTAACTCACCTATTAAACAAACATTTATTCTAACAACAATAAACATTATAAATAGAGATTAGTTTTCTTCGACATGCACATAGTTGATAGGCCAATTGCTGAAAGAACTAGATCAGAAATTGATGCTAAAATAAAAAATATGGGTGAGTATGTAAAGATGTCATACTTACAGAGAGCTGTAAAGTCACAACTTGATTATGATACTAGAAGGTTTGTTTTACTTGAATTGACAAGAATATACGAGCAGAAAGCAATGTTTCTTGATGCTGCGAAGACTGTACGTGCGGCTGCAGATATTACAACTACATTTAAGGATAAAATAAGTCAGTTTATGAAAGCTGTTGAATTTAATATAAGAGGAAATGGATTTGTCGAGGCTGAAAGATTATTCCAACAGGCTTTAGCTCTTGGAAATGATAGGGAGAAATTTGAGATGAAGCAAGCTTACAAAAGATATCATTTTGGCCAGGCTCAAGCTTACTTGAAAGCTGATAGAAGAAATAACGCTAAAGAAATATTCCAAAAAATGTTATCTCTTGATTTAAGTGCTGAAGAGAAGAATCAAGTGCAGAGCATATTACTTGATTTATATTACAAACTTGGGAATGTTCGCGAGTACCATACGCTTAAAGATAAAATGGCTGGCGGAACTGGAAATATTGGAAATTTAGGTAGATAATTCTAAAATAAAGTAAAAATTAGATAAATAAGATTATGAAAAATAAAATGCTTGAAAAAATAGCATTTTAAAAATTAAAATACATCCAAGTCAAGATCTTCGCAGAGGCCATCAACGTCCGCTTCGAAGCGCTCTTCCTCTTCTATTTTTGGCTCTTTTACAGGCATCACCATTTTAACCTAACTCTTTTCTTACTGTTAGATATATAAATGTTTTTCTCGATATTTTCCGACGGAGGGTAATAATAAAATATTTAAAGGATAAACGTTTTTCTTTTGATGCCTTCTTTTGATATTGATTTGTGTGTAAAATAGAAAACGTAATTAATTTTGACGATTAATATACTCTTGATTCTAAAGGTTCTTTGCTCAAAAGAGAACTTACTTCTGTTGGGGATAATCTACCCATTACATATTCGTTATCTGGGACAAATCTTCTAAACAAATCTTCTGGAATTCCATTTACAATTAATGATGTGTCTCTATAATTACTTAAAGTGTTCTTTAGAGACTGCAAATCAGCAAACCCGTAATGAACATCTTCTATTGTTTGCATTTCCAAATCAATCACGCCTAATTCATTACAAGAAGCTGTGTGGAGGGCGAACCTTCCTACCATCTCAACCCTTGGACACTCTTTTATTTTCCCTAAAAATATGTATCTCACTTTGGTTTTTTTACTTAATGTTATTTAAGGATTTAGAGGATTTTGACTAAACACAAGCTTTAAATACGCTCAAAACGATTTCTTCTTATCACGATAAATTTGGTAGACAAATTATCACTCACACTCACAGTTATTTGAGTCTTTTTGACTCAATTTTTGTCTGTATAGAGACAACGATTTCTACCTATTATCTAAAGGAGACACAAAAAACATGGCAAAAGTAAGCCCGGTATCAATAAAGTACATGATTGTTGCTAGCTTTGCTGCTGAAGGCCCTATAGAGAAACCTGATGTTATTGGGGCTATTTTCGGTCAGACTGAAGGTCTTTTAGGTACTGAATTGGAAATGAGAGAACTTCAAAAAGAGGGAAAGATTGGTAGAATTGAAGTTGATTTGAATACGGTGGACGGAAGAACTGTTGGAGAAATTAAGTTACCTTCTGCACTCGACAAATCTGAAACAACTATTATTGCTGCTACACTAGAAACAATTGATAAAATTGGTCCAAGTGAGGCTAAAGTAACCGTAAGTAAGATTGAAGATGTTAGAGGTAGTAAAAGAGATTTCATAATTGAAAGAGCTAAAGCATTGCTTGAAGGTTTAGATTCAACTTCGTCTGGAAGTATGTCTAAGACCTTGAAAGAAGAAAGCAGGGCTGCTAAAATACAAGAATATGGAGAAGAACAGTTACCTGCTGGAGACTTATCTGGAGATGAAATAATTGTTGTTGAAGGTAGGGCTGATGTTGTTAACCTTTTGAAGAACAGAGTCAATAATGTTATTGGAATGAATGGAGCTAAACTTCCTAAGGAGATTGCTAGATTAAGTAAGGACAAGGAGTTAACCCTTTTTGTAGATGGAGATAGAGGTGGAAAATTAATTGCCAAGAATGTTTGTGAAAATGCTAGAATTGTTTATATTGCTGTCGCTCCTGATGGAAAAGAAGTAGAAGAACTTGAAGGAAAAGAAATATTACTTGCATTAAGAAGAAGAATGCCTGCTAAGGACTTTTTGTACAGAAACTCTAGAGACTCTGAAGAGCATGTTGAAGTTGCCCCATTCTCAGGAGACTTTTCAAAGGCTCTTAAGGAAAAATATGAGGAAATAAAGGGAAGCAAGAAAGCATTATTGCTTAATGCAGATTTATCTGTTTCTCGCTCTATTTCAAGTGTGGAAGTTGTTCCTGCATTAAACAGAGTTAGAGGAAACATTGTTGCAGTTATAATTGATGGAATTGCAACTAAGCAAATAGTCCAGGCTTGTGAAGAAAAGGGTGTTTCATATATTGCTGCTAAAAACTTCGCCGCAGTCGAGACAAATATTGAATTAATTGGACTTTAATTAGTTAGTTTTATAGAAAGAAAGTTTATGATTATTTTCTAGTACAAAACTTGAGAATACTGAGCAAGTTTTATATACTAGTTTTTTCTATTACTGTTATGAGGATGAGATATCAGAAAGAGGCTATAGCATTACTCATATTGATTGTTGCCTCTGTCACGCTTTATGCTACTTTTACCCCAGTAAGATGTACTGATTTTGCATGTTTTGAAGCACATATGGTAAAATGTAGACCTGCCACTTTTATTAATGATGGAGAAAAAGAAGCTTCTTGGAAATATGGGATAATTGGGACATCAAACAAGAGATGTGATGTTGAAGTTACATTGCTTAATGCTAAAGAAAGTAATCTTGACCTAAGATTATACGAAGGTCAGAATATGGTATGTTCGCACCCTGTTGGAGTTTCAGGATACCCTGGAAAGAACCTAGCTGCTTGTAACGGTGAGTTAAAGGAAGGATTACAATCAATAGTTATTGAGAAACTTTACAGATATATAGTAACCAATATTGGGGAGATTAGAGAAGAATTAATTAATTATTGATACTAGTTGAAATCTTTAATATTCAGATTATCAACTGTAATCACAAAACCATTGGTTTTATGATGATTTTAATTGTTTCTTTATCTGATTTAGAGCTTTTGCTTTATCTATTGCTATAAGTCTTGCTTTAGCCTCATTTGAGCCTGATTTACATAGGTTTAGGATGTATAGAATCTTCTGTAAGATCTCATCGTAGCTCTCTTTTTCATGAATTTTAAGCTTGTCTAAGCGCGACTTAGTCTCTTTATCAAGCTTGATTGTTGTTATATTTGAGGGTTTAACCATACAAAGTAGCCTAAAGTATACTTAATAAAGGTTTTTGTCACTATATAGAGAGGTAAAAATGTTATCACCGGAAAGTTTATAAAACACATACTTTAAGCATAATTAACTAAATTTTGGATATAACTAAGAATGAATACAAAAAACTTTGTAGGTTTGTTTGTTATTGCAATTGCGATGTTATTCGTTGCACCTTTTGTTAGCGCTCAGTCTTTCGCAACAGTTTCATATGTTGAGATTGATTCAGTTCCACTGATACAAGGTCAAAGATTTGCAGTAGATGCTGGACAAAGTCTAGAAATGGACGTTGTCTTTAACGCTATAGCAAATGCTAACGATGTACGCGTAAGAGCTAGAGTTCTTGGAGAACCAAGTCTTTCCGACACAACAAGTCGTTTTGATGTTATTGCTGGTGGAACATACAGCAAGAGACTTTCAATCGACGTTCCATATGATATCGACTTAAACGAAGATTTCATCTTGGAAGTTAAAGTTGAAAACCAACTTGGCGGAACAACTTTCACAGCAGTCTTTGTAGTACAAAGAGAAAGCTATGCTCTTGAATTCCTTTCAGTAGAAAGCCCTTCAAGAATAAGCGCTGGAGAAGTTTTGCCAGTTGAAGTAGTTGTAAAGAACCGCGGTCGTTATGTTGCACGAGATACATTTGTTATCGCAAGCATTGACATCCCTGGCTACGGCACAGTAAGTAAAAGAGTCTTCCTTGAAGACCTTGCTGCTAACGAGTCAGTGAATAACGAAATTGAAGATGATTCAATAGAAGGAAGAATCCTTTTAGCAATCCCTTCAAGCGCTGCTCCTGGTCTCTACACAGTTGAAGTTAAAGCATACAACTCCGATTCTGAAACAGTTTCTGTTAGAAGAGTTGAAATTGTAAGTGGAAACTCAAACAGTGCTATGATTGCTTCTCCATCAAGCAGAACATTCTCTGCTGGATCTGAAGGATTATACAGTTTGACAATTGTGAACTCTGGTAATAGAATCTTAGTATACAACTTAGTAACTGAATCAGACAACGGCTTGACTGTTGATTTCGATGATTCTGTAGTTGTTGTTCCTGCTGGCTCAAGCAAGACTGTCGACATGACAGCTATGGCTGCTAGAGAAGGATCTTACAACTTCAAGGTTACTGTTCTTGACTCTGAAAACAATGTTGTTGGAGAAAAGAGCTTTGTTGCAAATGTTGAAGGAAGATCAGTTGGCGGAAACGCTGCTGTTGTTCTTACAATTATACTTGCAATAGTATTTGTTGTATTGCTTGTGGTTCTTATAGTATTGCTAACTAGAAAGCCTGCGAAAGCTAACGAATCTGGCGAAAGCTATTACTAATTACCTACCCAATTTTTATTTTTTATTTTGGGACTTTAGGTAGAGGGGGTTTTAAAGATAGAACCTATTTATTTTTATGGTTGATGTTTTTTTGATTACTGTAATATTTCATATTATTGCAGCAATGGTTGCTGTTGGTTCTGCGACTTTAGTTGATTATTTACACATAGTTGGTTTAAGAAAGAAGAAGCTTGAGAGGACTCTTGTATCAATTTACCCTTTGATAGGCAATTTGATAAATATTTCTTTAGTTGCAATATACTTGACAGGAATATTGCTTGTTTTACAAAATAAAGCCCTACTATCTAGCCCTTTATTTATTACTAAATGAGCCTGGTTTTTATTGTTACTTTAAATGGAATATATTTGCAGAGATTAGTCTCTCCTCATTTGGATAAGTGCGTCATAAAAGGTACAAAATACTGCGCCCAATCTGTTTTGACCGGTTCCGCAATAGCTGGAAGCATATCTATTGTAACTTGGTACAGCATAGTTGTATTATCTTTGAGTAAGGATATGGATTATCATTTCATTAGTTTTATTTTAACTTATCTCTGTAATTTTGATTGCAATAACTATTGCATATAATATTGAAAAGAAAGCCCGTAAATGGATATAATTATTGAACCTCATTAGGAGATTGAGGATTGATACTATTCTCTGAGTTTTGTTGATAATTTTGATCTTGCGATTGATTATTTAATTCGTTTTGAACTGATTTTTGTATTTCTTTGTCTAGTTTTAAGCTTAGGACTTTTGATATTCCATCGTGCATACTCACCCCATAAATGAACTGGGAGTTCATTATTAAGGCATCGTTGTGCGTAACAATTATGTATTGACCTGCTCTAATATACTTGTTAATTAGACCTGCTAGTCTTTCTGAGTTACGCTTGTCTAGAGCCGCATCTATTTCATCGAATACATAGAAATGATAAGGTTTGAACTCTTGTATAGCGAAAAGCATTGATAGAGCAATAAGTGTTTGCTCTCCGCCTGACAATGAGCCAGAATCAAAGTATTTACCCTTTCCAAGTTGTATAACTATGTCTACTCCTCCCTGGAATATGTCTTCTTCGTTTTCGAGTTTCATGAAAGCTTTACCCTTACTATAAAGTTCTGAAGCATTTCTTGTAAATAGTTCATTAATTCCTTTGTATGTCTTCATAAATGTCTTTTTCTTCTTTTGATCTATTTCAACAATAATTCTAAGAATCTCCTCTTTTTCTTTCTGAAGAGTTTCTACCTTTTCATTTACTTTATCATACTCTATTTTGATTTGTTCGTATACCTCTAGAGCCCTCATATTAATTGCTCCAATTTCGTGCATATCTTGTTTAGCCTTCTCTAACTTTTGTTGCAATACTTCAATACTTGCCCTTATAGGCTCGGATTCTGGGACATCTTTTAATTCTATTTGAATGGACTCTTGAGAAGCTGATAATTTTGCTATTCCTATTTCAATATAATTTATCTGGTCTGTAATCTGAGATATTTCCGTTCTTCTCTCTGAAATATCATAATTATTTTCTTGGATTTGAGATTGTATTTTATCTCTGTCTTCAAAAAGCTTCTTAAACTTTTTATTTAATTCACTCTCTTCTGCTTCTTTAGAAGAAAGGAATGAACTCTTTTCTTCAAGTCTTTCTTTCATATTTACTATTTCTTCATGTAACTCTTCAAGTCCTTTTTCAGAGTTTTTGATGTTTTCAAGGATATTTTCTAATTCATGTTCTTTGAATTTCAGAGTTTGGTCTAGATTTTCAGTTGTTCTTGAAGATATTTCTTCTATTTCCCTTAATTTAGAGTTATATTGTTCCGTTATTGAGGTGACGTCGATAGACTTGTTCTCTAGTCCTTCTTTCTTAGCGCTTAGATTTGATATTTCTTTCTTTATCACATCTGTTTCCACCAGAATTGATTTAAGATAGCGCTGTTTTTCATTAGCAATCTTGTGATTTGAATATTCATGCTTTAATTTACTTATTAATTGATTTAATTCAAATGCCTTTTTGTTTAAGTTTTCTCTTTTTTGTCTTAACTCTTTTATATTATAGGTTTCTTTTTCAATAGCTAATTTTCCTTCTTCTATTTTATTTAGAGAATCTCTAGTAACATGCTCTATATGTTGAGCAGTCATTTGGTTTTGACATAATGGGCAGATATCTATTTTTAGGATTTGCTCTTTTATCTTCTCAGCTGTTCTTATCTGTGATTCACTGGCTGCTAAAGCCCTATTATGTTCAATTTCCTTTTTAGCAAAAATTTCAACTTCTAGTCTTGCGGAGTCAGATTCTTTTTCAAGATTAAATATTTTATTCTGACATTCTTCTTCTGTCTTAAACTGGAATTCACGTGAAATATTCTCTATTTGTTTGAGCAATGAGTCTGATTCGACCTCCAACTTGTGATTTCTAGATTCTTTTTCTTTTAACCTTTCTTTAATTGAATATAATTCAGTCTTTACAGATAAAAGTTTATTCTTTTGATCTTCTAATGCCACTAATTCTGCTTTTTTTCTCTTTATTTCTTCTTGTTTTTTTGCAAGCATAGGAGATTCTTTGCTTAATTCTTCTATTTCCCTTCTATATTCAGGAACTGATGCTTTAAGGTGTTCTATTCTCTTTTCGAATTCTATCTTTCTTTTTTGAGTTGCTTCTATCCTTACTTTTAGACCTTCTATCTCTCCACGTAGAACATTTATTCTTTCTTGTAATGTTTCACGTTCAACTCCGCTTGATTTCTTTATCATAGAATTCATTTCATTTATCTTTGCAGTCATTGAGTCAATTTCTGTTTGAATTTCTGATAAATTGGTCTTAATTTTCTCTCTTTGATTTTTCTTTTCTTCTAATGATTTTTTAGCTGAGTCAATTTCTTTCTGAACTTCTAGTATTTTCTTAACTAAAATTGAGTAACGGCATCTATTAATTGTTTCTTCTAAATCTTTATATTTTAGTGCTTGAGATCTTTCTTTTTCTAGGTTATTAAGAAATGATTTTCTTTCTCTTAATACTGCTCCTATTTCCTTTAATCTTTCTTCTGTCTTTTCTAATTCATGTAATGATTTTTCTTTTCTTGCTTCATAAACCGATATTCCGGATACTTCCTCTATTACTTTCCTTCTTTCTTCTGGATGCATTTTTACTATGGATTGTATCTGACCTTGTAGGACTAGATTGAAACCATGGGGGTCTATTCCTGCATGGGCTAATAATTCTATTATGTCTCCTCTGTTTTTTATTTCATTATTAATTTTATAGATACCTTGACCATTAGACCTTATTATCCTAGATATTGTAACTTCGTCTGTCGGAAGATTGAATGTTTTTTGAGAATTATCAAACGTTACTTCAACGAAAGCTTCTCTCGCTGGTTTTACTAACTTTGTTCCTGAAAAAAGAAGGTTTGTTGTTCTTTCTGCACGTATTGATTTAGCAGATAATCTTCCCAGAGCAAAACATAATGCATCTGACACATTGGACTTTCCTGAACCATTTGGACCCACAACTGTATTGATTCCTGGATCAAATATAACTTCTGTTCTCTTTGCGAAGGATTTGAATCCTTGAATCACCATCTTTTTGACATATGTCATTCCAATAAGCTAGAATTCAATATTTTAAATGTTGTCGGTATTATTGGTGTAGTTATTTTAGATTGTATGAATGTTTAAATATCAATTTTATTGGTTAGTCAAGATGTACACTTATAGGATTGCTGTTGAAGGAGCACAAACAGGTGATGAAGGAAAGGGTGTGAGGGTTGTTTACTTAGCTAAAAGAGCGGTTCAATTAGCGAATGAGTTGGCTAGTTCTAGTAGCCTCGAACTTCCTGTTTTAGTGATGAGATATCAAGGTGGAGCTGGAGCAGGACATACTGCCTGGATAGGTCGCGTAAAATATGCTCTAAGTCAAGTCCCATCTGGAATACTTGTTAAAGGAACTTACAATTTAATGGGGGAAGGAACATTCATAGATCCTACTAGGCTTGTTAGAGAAATTCAGAGTTTGAGGGAAAAAGGCGTGGAAATAACTCCTGAAAGATTTGGTATAGCTTCTAATGCTCATATGACTTTGGACTACCATGTGAAAGATGACTCAAGTAATAGCGTTAGAACAGATGGTAAGCATAAATCTACTGGAAGGGGCATTAAACAAACTGCGGTCGATAAAGCGGGAAGAGTTGGAGTAAGATTTGCTGAATTTTTAGATAGAGAAGGTTTTATTGAGGCTTTAAGCAAAAGATTTCCTCTTGGTGCTCCTGAACCTCATTCTTCTATTGAGAATTTGGCTGACTCTTACAGGCCACTAGTTGCTGCATTAAGAGACTATTGTGTGTTACAAGAAGATGTATTGGCTGAAGATAGAAGATTCGTTTTGCTTGAGGGGGCACAAGGATTCCAACTTGATATAGATAAAGGACTTTATCCAGGGGTTACCTCTTCTGGATCAGCTACTCCTCCAATTTCATTGAATAAAAGAATTGGGGTGGTGAAGTTTTATGAAAGTAGTATTGGTGGAGATAGGCCATTTATAGGTCAAATACAAGACTCTGATCTTGAAGCAAGATTAAGAGATAAATGGGAGGAAAGGGGGACAGTTACTGGTAAACCGAGAAGCTTAGGATGGCTTGATGTAGTTGCATTAAAACATGCTGTCAAAGGGGCTGAACTTGACAGGTTCATAAGTAGCTGTGGAGATAGAATGGAAGATCTTGCTAGAGAGGGACTTCCAGTCAAAATAGTGGTAGCATATGATGTTGATGGAGTAAGGCATACCAAGTGGGATAAGTCTTTCCACAATAGACAAGTAATAGCTAGAGCCAAACCAGTATTTGAGGAACATCCATCTTGGGATAGATTCATCGATGGAAAGGGTTTGACAAAACCAGCGGCTGATTTTGTTAGAAGAATAGAAGAATTAATAGGAGTTAAATTTGTTGCTCATGGTTATGGTCCTGGGATAGATGATGTTCTTACAGTTGAAGACATATTATTTGAGGGTGTTGTTCATAGATAATTAGAAAAGTTTACTTTGTTTATTGCTTTTGCTTGATTGAGGGAATAGTTTCTTCCATGTAGCCCAACTTGTTCTTACAATTCCTGTTTCTTCTAAGTCCTTTCCTTGAGATTTAATGAAATCTATAGTTATTGGATCTGAAGGATATCCCGAGCCAATATTTCCAAACTGTTTCTTTATCTTCTCTACTGACTCTTCTCGTGCTACTTTTGCCAGAATTGAAGCTGCACTAACTATTGGATGATTGAAATCTGCTTTATGTTCGCAGAATATTGTTAGATTATCTTTATGCTCAATAAAAGAAATCATTTTATTCTTCCATGCAAGAGTGTTTACTGAAGGACAATCTACTATTACCTTTATTTTGTCTTTTTTATTGTTTAACTTATTAATAATTTCAGCTGCTTTTTTTGCTTCTAAAGTGTTCAGATTTATTGTTTCTACCGCTTTGTCAATTTCTTCTGGAGAACTCTCTACTATATGAAATTTAGATATTTTTTCTATTTCCTTTGCTATTTTTATTCTTTGACTATGAATTAGAAGTTTGGAATCTTTGGCGCCTATCTGTTTTAACTTAGTGTTTTCAGCTTCTTTTATCATAACACCCGCGAGATACATTGGACCTAAAATAGGTCCGCGACCTGCATCATCTATTCCTAATAAGTACATGTTCTGATAATGAATTAGTTTATTTAAAGAGTTTTAGGGTTATGCATATCTAAAAATCTTGGGGGTGCACTTGCACATATTCCTGCCTTGTTGAAATTGCCTTCTTGAACACCCAATAATTTGATTTGTCTTAGGAATGGTGCTTTTTTTGTATTTACCAGATTATGTAAACCTAAAGCAAATATTTGTATTCTGTCAATCCCATAATTTTCATTTGTGACTTCTATATAACGAGATAATTGTTTTTTTCCAACAATATTATATTTAAAATCTCTGGCGTTATCTGAGTCTACCCATAGTGGAATGACAGGAAATGGTAGAAAACTTTCTCTGAATCTTCTTACAAATTTTTTATCAACATATAATTCATCTGAGTTTAACTCATGTACTTGTATATCCTTTCCTCTTATAGCAGACCCTTGGATTAGAAGTGGTTTTGATTGAGGGGCATAAAGAACGAAATCCCCAGTTCTTATATCTTTTTCCCATAAATCTGGGCCGTCATTATCTTTTATTCTTTGTTCTAATGCTTCTTCTAATGATGGATAGTTTGTGTCCAGACAAATTTTAGTTGAATGGGCTGTTGTTAAAACCATAAATTAAGGAGATTAATTTCTTATTTAAAGATTATTGAAATTCTTGTAAATTAAGCTGTTTGTCTGTATCCTTGCTGATTCATATATTTTCTTGGGACTATCATCATTTCAGGACTGTTTTCACTAGTACGAGCATATTGCGATACTCTCTCTGAAGGACATGCCATACACATAATTATTTGAAAATTTTAAGATATATAAAAGTTTCTATTTTGAAGTCACAACTTTCTTGGGGATTTGTTTTTGTTTTACTACAAATGAAAGAACCATTGAACTTATTCCTACAACTAGCAAAATAATCATGCAAACCATTAGTTTGTTTGAAAGAACTTCTTTTACCGCGTTGTAAATTGACAGAGTAAGCAGGTCATTTAATGGTAAAATATTCTCTGACCTTAAAATGCTTAGATAGTAAATTGCGATGTATAGTGCAAATGCAGGAACTATAGTAATTACTCCTATAGTTCTTAGGAACTTTCTTGTATTTTTTTGTAACAAGAAAATTAAAGATAATATAAATATCAAGATAATGAATGAAATTATGTGGGCTGTTTTGAAATAACTTATTTTTTCTCTCAAACTATCAATTGCTAGTCTTCCTTCTGAACCTTCTTCTATACCATATATATTTACTAAGTCTACTTCTGTTTCATCAAAGAAATTTAGATTTTTACTTTCTATGTATAGGTCAAGATATGTTTCTACATCAATTCCTTCTGGCAGGCAAGGTTCTTCTCCAAATGGATCTTGATTACCACTACATTGTTGAAGTGTACCTATATAATCTAAAAAGAAATTCCTTAGTTTTTCTTCGTTTATTTGAACTTTTAATTCAAGAATATCTGTTTCTAACCTAAGATAAGACATTAGTTTAGAAAATAGGTCTTCAAATAATGCCTTTGGTCCATTTGGCATATAAATAAAGAATAATTCTTCCGAGCCAATTCCATTTTGAAGAGATTCGTAAACTCCTGATTCTTCTAAAGCTTGGAAATAAATTTGAGAATAAAGAAAAGAGTTTAATGTGAAACTGAAGGATAAAACTAAAATTAGAGATATAGAAATTGCTGCAAGGACAAAAACACCTGCCTTTTTTATGAAACTCATAAATTTCTATAATTCTTGAGAATATAAAGTATTTGAAAAATCCCTCTCTAAAAATTAACAAATAATAGCGGGGGCGGGATTTGAACCACGCGACCTCCGGGTTATGGGCCCGGTGAGCACTCCAGGCTGCTCCACCCCGCTATAATATTATTGGCTGTGGAAGGCTTTTAAAAGTTTGGCTTTCTTAATAATTTATGAGTGGACCTAGTGAAGGAAAGATACATTTGGGCAAAGCTGATGTTTATGTTCATCTTAAAGGAAAATCTAGAGCTACTGTGACTCACATTGATATTGAATTAGATGAGTTAAATGAGATAATAAAGCCGGGAGAAAATACATACATTGGCTCCAAGGATGGAGGAGTTTTTATTGGATTAAAGAAAGAAATGATTGAAAGGGCTGAAAAAGTGTCTGGAAAAAAATGAAAAAAACAATTTTAATATCTTGTTTTTTTCCTGATCAAAATTCTAAATATTATAAAGGAATTTTGACATGAAAAAGTCACATTTATGGATATTGATTTTTAACGCAATTTACTTGCTTGGATTTTTTATTTATTATGTTTCAATAAATAATTATGAATTTGTATGGTATATTTTTGTAATAGTAATTATTGGAACAATAATTGGACTTAATTTAAAACAGTCCAGATTGAGTAATGGAATTTTGTGGATGCTCTCTATTTGGGGGATTCTACATATGGTCGCAGGAGGATTCAGAATTGATGGAACAACTCTTTATTCTCTGAAGCTGATTAAAATATTTGAAGGGGAAGGACAGTTTTACATTTTGAAGATGGACCAAGTTGTCCATTTCTATGGATTCTTTGTATGTTCTTTCTTAATATATCAACTTTTGAAATCAATAAATGCAAGTGGATTAAAAAATCCAAAACTGATAATCTTTATTTCATGGCTCGGAAGCATGGGCCTTGGTGCTTTGAATGAGATAATTGAGTTTATCGCATTTGTTTCTCTTAATAAAACTGGAGTTGGAGATTTATATAACACAGGGCTTGATTTGATATTCAACATGTTTGGAGCACTTGTGGGGGCTTTCCTTGCCCATAAATTGTATAAAAATAAAAATAATTTTTGACTTTGATTTAAATCTTAATGATCTGAATCTCTGTTATTTCTGTGGAATCCGCCGCCTTCGCTTTCACGCTTCTTTTTGAAGCAGTTTAAGCAAAGAACTGGTCTTCCTTCAGTTGGTTTGAAAGGCACTTCGCATTCTTGTTTGCATTCTGAGCAAACTGCTTTGTGCATTTCTCTTGGTCCAGAATTGAATCTTCTTTGTCCACCGCCAAATCTGCGTGGTCCTCCGAATGATCTTCTTTCTCCGCCGAATTGTCTTTCCATTTCGCTATATCCTCCGTTCACTTGTTCTGGCTCTCGCCTAAATACTTTGATAATTTTGGGTATTTAAGGGTATGCATTTCGGAAAAGGATAACCTTAAAAGTCATTATTATTACATATTTTTATAAAAGCCCAGATGGCCCAGCGGTTACGGCGCGGGATTGCTAATCCCGTTTCCCAAAAGGATTCCCCGGTTCAAATCCGGGTCTGGGCGTTTTATTTTAAAGTTCTTAGAGTTTTTAGTGCTATTTTAAACTGGGCTTCGCCGTTTTTAGACCATCTACAATAATCTAAAAATTCACTTGTTTTAATGAATTTTCTTTTAGAGATTGTACCTGTTGTGGGATCAATTTTTTGACTATTTATTTTCTTGAGTCTTGCAACTGCTCTTATTCCTACTCCAATTCTTGGATGAGAAAGGTTATTGAGAGATATTGTCTCTATATATCCAGAAGGAGTAACATCTTTAATTTCTACGCTGGCTTCTTCATTAACTTCTCTAATTAATGTCTCTTTCCAATCATTATCTTCTGATTCTGGTCCACCTCCGGGCAAACACCACTCTTTGTCCTCTCCGCATTTTACTATAAGTAAATCATTATTTTCATTAAAAATAAATCCATAGACTTGAGTAATATTATTTAACTTTGAATAGTCTGCATCATCGAAAACATTACTTTAACGCTATAATCTTTGAATTTAATATTTTCAGTGATTATTAGATTATTCACTATCTTTTTTGATAATCTTATTTAATAAATTTTTACATTAATTAGATTTTTAAACAATTACTTGTATAATGTCTTGAGGTAAGATGAATAAAAAACTATATCATATTGATAAAGAGATAACCGCTTGGTTAAAACATTGGGGATATTATTTTTTGAAGTATTCCCTTGCTCTTGTATTTATTTGGTTTGGAATTTTGAAACCTTTTGGATTAGGTGGTGCTAATGACCTTGTAGCTAAAACTGTTTATTTTGTTGATTCTTCATGGTTTGTTCCTTTGTTGGGATGGTGGGAAGTTGCTATAGGAATTTGTATATTGTATAGACCTTTTGTTAGAGTTGGTTTGTTTTTAATGGCATTTCAGATGATAGGAACTTTCTTGCCTTTGATTTTACTTCCAAAGGTAATTTATATAAAGTTCCCCTTTGTTATGACTCTTGAAGGCCAGTATATAATCAAGAACCTTATCCTTATTGGTGCCGGAATGATTGTAGGAAGCCACGTTCGCGAT
The DNA here is from genome assembly GCA_016866935.1 of Candidatus Pacearchaeota archaeon. GTDB lineage: Archaea > Nanobdellota > Nanobdellia > Pacearchaeales > GW2011-AR1 > SICU01. Next base: position 5,215 of record VGKS01000002.1, on the reverse strand, counting down.
AGGGAGAAAAAACATAATGTATAAGCAAAGAAAATTATTGAGTGTATTTCTGATAATTGGAATTCTGATTTCTGCTTTTCTAATTTATGAGCACTTTTCAGCTACTGCTTCAAAGTTCTGTAGCTTTGGAAATAATTTGGATTGTGGAATTGTCAATAAAAGCCCCTATGCAAATTTGGATGGAATTTCATACTTATTGACTATTGATTTTAATTTGCCTTTGCCTTTGATTGATATTTCAGGGATAAATGTTTTCTTTGATTTTATAACAACTAATGCTTTTCTTGGATTGCTTACTTTATTTTTCGTTCTGATGTTAAACTTAAACTATAAAAAGAGCAAGTTTCTATTTGTTAAAAGAGAGGCAAATGCAAAATGGATAAAAGGAATAATGGTGTTTTCAATAGTGTATGGATTTTACCTCTTTCTAATACAGCATTACATACTCAAAACATATTGCATATTTTGCCTAGCTCTGGACTTAACAATAATAATATCTTTGATATTGTCTTTTAAAATTAAAAATGGTTAAAAAAGTAAGTCAAAAAAAAGGAAAAGGGATGATGATAATTGGAGTTTTATTGGTTGTTGCTATAATTGTTATATTATTTATTATTGGTTCGTCTGGAGTTTCTTATGCACAAGAAGATATTGATACTTTTGCGCAATGTATTACTGAAAAAGGCGGAGTGATGTATGGAGCATTCTGGTGTGCTCATTGTGCTAAGGTAAAGAAGAATTTTGGAGAAGGATTTAGATACATTGAATATGTTGAGTGTGACCCTCGCAAAGAGAATGAACAATCCTTACTTTGCATTGAAAAAGGAATAGAAACATATGCTACATTTGAATTTAATAACAATCCTAATACTCGCTTGATTGGAGAACCAACGTTTGAAGAGCTTGCTGTTGCTTCTGGATGTATTGCTCCAGTTGCTAAGTAAAATATGAAAATCTTTAATTTTCAATTGTTAAATTTCTCTAATGGAGGAAGAAATTAAACACATGGTTACTGAAATGGCTGTTAATTTACCTGCTTTACCTATAGTTATATTAACTGCTGCAATTGATTCAATCAATCCTTGCGCCATTGGAGTTTTAGTTTTACTTATTTCTACCCTCCTTGCATTAAGCAAAAATAAGGCTAAGATGGTTAAGGTTGGATTGATTTACATTTCTGCTGTATTTCTTACATATTTAATTGCGGGGTTTGGTCTACTTGTATTCATACAGAAGTTTAATATTTCAGAGCCTTTGAGCTGGGTTGTTGGAGTTTTAGTAATTATATTAGGAATAATTGAAGCAAAAGACTTTTTCTGGTATGGTAAAGGAATTACTTTAGCTATTCCTGCTAGAAGAGCTGAACAGATAAAGAAAATGGTGAGGAAGGTATCCGTTCCAGGAGCAATATTATTGGGAATATTCGTAGCCGCTGTTGAATTACCTTGTACAGGAGGACCTTATTTAGCTATTACAACGCTACTCACAAAAGTTGGATTTAGCATGGAAGTATTCGGGTTACTTGTGCTTTACAATTTCATATTTGTATTGCCTTTGATAATAATACTTTGTATTGTAGCATTTGGAGTTTCTGCTGAATCTGTTAAAGCATGGAAAGACAAACAGAAGAAATGGATGAGATTATTCATTGGATTGATAATGATAGCGTTGGGAATAGCTCTGATATTGTGGGCAAATGGAACAATAACCTTTGGAATATCAAGCGCTAATTACGGATTGACTTGGAGTTTATTATGAGAACATCTTGGATAATTGGTGCTCTAGTCTGTTTCTTAATAGGTTATATTTTGACCACGACCATAGTAGGAGCAATCTTGGGAATTCCTTTAATTTTGCTTAGTTTATTTTTACTTATTGTAGGAATAATAATTCCAGGAAAAAGAAAGATAGTTCACGTATACCATCATAAAAAGAAATAGTTTTTATAAATAAGAGAGATTAATTTATGGTGGATTTAGTTCTTTCTGTATTTTCTTGAAAATAAGCCGACAAGCATATCATCTAACTTTTCTTTTTGTTGGGTTGGCCTTTGGCTAGCAATACTTCTTCTTACTATCTCCTCTATCTGCTCTGGAAGCGTCATCAAATTTCTTTTTGCTCTTTTTTCTAACAAATCTATTATTTCTTTGTCGAGCCAGATTGTTATTCCTTTCTTGAAATGATGTTGTCTTAACGCTTCATAGCCGGAGTGTATTTCATGCATTGACCATCCATTACTTAAGGGAGATTCTGTAATTTTTATATCTGTAAATCCTCTTTTTCTTGCTTCAAGAATAAACTTGATTAAATCTGGATTAGCCATCTTTTAGATATTAAAGAGTTAATGGATTTAAATATGATGGTGAGTTAAACTTTTAGCCCGCGCATCATTGGTTTTTATTAAAATCCCTGTAAACCTTACTTCTATGGCCCATATCGAAGAGAATAATTTTATCATCAAAACTTCTGTAAATAATTCTGTAATTTCCATCTCTTACACTATAAAAACCGCTAAGTTGTTCTGTAAGAGGTTTTCCACTTATTTCTCCATTGGCTAACTTTTTGATGGTTGTTTTCAAAGATTTTTGGACTTCAATATGCTTACAATTTAACGAGAGAGGAAGTTGAGTGGATTGGAGGAAGCTTACCTGCAGGAGTTGTAGATAATAGTGATGTAACAACTTCTAAAAAAGATTTAATTAGTCATCTGGAAAAGGAGATTTTACTTTTTGAAAAGAATGTTCCTTATGACATAACTTCTCAAGAAAATATTGCTAATTTACTTTGTGATGTAAGGGGTTATATTGATTTCCACACGGAAAAGTAAAATTATTTTCTTATCTTTCCTGATTGCCAGTCTTTGAGAACAAGGCGCGCTACTCTATCCATATCAACTATTCCGCCTTTTAGCAGAAGGCTTCTTTTTTTACCTAACTCTTCCAATAATATTTCAGAGTCTCCGTTTGCCTGTATATTATAATGGCTTTCAAATAGATTGGGATTGTCATGCATAATTTGAGCTACAACAAATTCAGGATTCTTTGTAGAGTCATAGGTTCTTACTCCTATCATTGCATGTTTTTTTAAATGTGCTAGTTGTGAAGCTGCTGCATCTTCATCCGACATAACTCCTGGTGTATCTAGAAGCATTAATTTTTCTGCTAGTCTTACTTTTTGAATTCCTCTTGTAAAACCTGCCTTTGGAGATGTTCTTGCTGCTCCTTTTCCTGTTAACATATTAATTATTGAACTCTTACCTACATTTGGATAACCTATTACTCCAACATGCACTTCGTCACCAGTTTTGAAGAATTTTTTATATCCTACTCCGTGCTTATGTAATTGTAAATGTTTTAACTCGTTTTCTTCTTCATCTTTCTTTTCTTTTGCTTGTTCTTCTGCTTCTTTCTTTCTTGCACGTTTAAATCTGTTTGCCTGAATTTTTATCAATGTTCTTAGTTCTCTTCTTCCTTGATTTCTTTTACATGAAACAAAAATATATGGCTGAATATCTTCCAACTCGTTTGATTCCTGTATTTTTTTATGGTCAACTAGGTCGGCTTTGTTCAAAATGTAAATTAATAATTTTCCATGCTCTCTTGCGTATTCTTCCATCTTGAAGTTTCTTGTTTCTTTTATGAATCTCGCATCTAATACTTCAAGGATTATATCAGAAGATGAGATTACTTCTCTTGCTAAAGAAGGATACTCCTGCCTATGCTTATTATGACTATCTATCTTTCTAGTCTTTCTTGATGAAAATGCAAACTTTACTCTCATATTTATTAGACTATTTTATAGTTTAAAAAGAGATTGTTTAGTATCAAAATTCTTTTATAATTGAGAGATTCTTATTTTTATGCTTAAAAGAATATTTTCTAGAATGTCTGTTGGGCTGATTGTAACTAATGCCGTTAGGTTGGTTTTAATATTGGGATTTATAAGTGCCTTCTTTAGAGGAAGAGATTTGGCAATGGCTTTCTGCATATTCGCTTTTGTCTCTACATTCACTCCAAGACTCTTGAACAAATTTGGAATAAAGACTGGAAGCGAAGTACAGATAACTATAATCTTAGTAATTTATGGAGCATTATTCTTAGGAGAGGTAAGAGGTGCTTTTGCTAATTTGTGGTGGTGGGATATTCTACTAAAAACAATAGCTACAATTGCACTTAGTTTCATTGGTTTGACAGTGGTCTTAGTTCTTGAAGAACACGAGCATCTTAACTCAAGCCCGTTTATGGTTGTAACTTTGGCTTTTGCTCTATCTTTCACCCTTGGAGCTATCTGGGAAGTTCTAGAATTTTCTTTAGATAATATATTTGGATTTGGTTTGCAACAGATTGGAACGGGAGTTGTTGCAATTGATTTGATAATAACCGGTGCATCTGCTTTGTTTGTTTCTTCTTTAGGATATATTTACAAGAAAAAAGGGCTGATAAATCCCATGAGTGGGTTAATAGTTGGCTTAATGAGGAAAAATCCTAAGTTGCTTAACTCCGAGAAAAAATATGATGATGAAAAGATAAAATCTCTAATCTCTTCTGGGGAAGGTGTAAAATTGGAATTCAAATCTTCTTTGAGAACTAATTTACATACTAATTCTACTGATAAGAATATTGAAAACTCTATACTAAAGACTATTGTTGCATATTTGAACACTGATGGGGGAACTTTGATTGTCGGAGTAAATGATAATGGAGATATTTTAGGTTTAGATAAAGATGCTTTTGTAAGTGATGATAAATTGAAACTGCATTTGAATAATATGATAAAGAACGCTATTGGACCTCATTTTATGCATTTTGTTAATTATGAATTGTTTGAAATAGAGAGTAAAAAGATTTTGAAAATAGAATGTATTTCTAGCAATAAAAGAGTCTTCTTGAAAGATAATGGTGTAGAGGAGTTTTATATTAGGAACGGGCCATCTACAATAAAACTTAATGGGAACTCATTAATTGACTATATCAACAACAGATTTGATTGAAATTGCTTAAAATAAGCTATTTATAGACTAAAATTCTTATATCTATATGAAGAGTTTGATATTAATTCTTTCAATTTTTATTTTTTGTCGCAATTCTTACTTTTTTATTTATTGATAAAAGAGTCTTACTACAACCAGATTCAGGGATTATAATAAATGAGATAACTCCTTTTATAATATATAATTCTCAGGTAAGTGAATCTATTGTGATAGGGAGCGGTTTTT
>VGKS01000001.1 GCA_016866935.1 Candidatus Pacearchaeota archaeon | reverse complement strand
AAAAGGTGTTAACTTTGAAGGGTTTGAAGCTATAAGGGAATTATGTAAAAGATCTGCTAAAGTAGAAAAAAGAGATTTAGATGGTATTTTAAGCAATTCTTAGCAATAGTTCGTACAAGATACATTAAGAGAACTCGGCGGTGCCTAAAACCTCATTAAAACGAACTTATCTTATCAAATCACAATAATCCTTAAAAAGATGGATAAAATCATTAGAGTATGGTACTAGATGACAAAGGAAATGGAGGCTATCATGAAGTAAGAGGCAGACCTCATGTTAAAGGAGAAAATAATAGGGAACCAACGACTGATTTCTTTATAGGAAGGTACAAAAGAGATAACAGGTATCATTTATTGGGGCAACGTCCTCATGGAAGACCTGATTTATTTTCAGCAGCTTCAGAATCTCGCGGAGATGAAGGTTTAGTGACCTTGCCTAAGGGAAAAGTAAACCTAAGAGATTTAGTGCCTGGAGACATAGTAAGAGTAGATCCTCATACCTCAGATGCAGATTCTTACAAAATAGTTTATTTAGGACATAATTAAACATTCAATCAACGCTTAAAACTTCCAGCACACTAAATGAGTTCGGCTAATTCTTGCTTAATCTTTTAGTTTGTGATTAAATCTTTAAGCAATGCTAAGAAGTTCGGTTTATATAACAGGATTTTTCGGCTAATTACTTCGTAGAATCTACTCTTTCCCAATTATCGCCGTAATGTTTTGATTTAGCTTTTGTATCCCAGAATGTGCGTGCCCACATGTACAATCTTGCAAATGCTAGTTCAATACTCCACAATACTTGTTTTGGAGTTCTGGGATATACAAAAAGAGAAAATATTCCCTTGCTTTCAGTTGAAAAAGTTTTAACTCTTCTTATTTTTCTAGTGTTGATATATTTTTCAAGAGTTTCATGAGCTTTGCTTGTCCTTATCTTTTGTTTTACCCAGTCTTTCCAATTATTTACATTTTTTACGTAAACTTCTGCCTTACTTGCGTATCCAATTAAATACCCTCTATGGGCAAAGAAGAAAGGTATTATGCTGTCTTCTGCAACGTCAAGAGGTATTTTTTTTATCTGATCTTTTCTAAATGCAAATAAATATCCAGAGCATTCAATAAATTTCTTGTTTTTGAATGCTTTTTGACGTATTTTGTGAGCAGCATCAAATAGGAAATTAGCCCAATATCCATACTTTGTTTTTCTGTTTTCTATTGGAACAGGCCTCCCTGTAACACAACCAATATTCGGGTTTTCAAATAAATTTAATATTTCTTCTATTGCCTTATCATTAACATAAACATCTCCATCTGTAAGTATTAATATATCAGATTTTACCTTTTTGAATAAAATATTCAAAGCAAACATTTTTCCCTTTCCAGGATCCTTGAATATTTTCACGTCGTACTTTTTAGCAACATCTAGCGTTTCTTTATCAGGAGCAGAAACTAAAATATCAAATTTCTTTTTAGTTTTTTGTTTCTGAAATGCTTCAATGGCCCTGCCTATAGTTTTAGGTTCTTTAAATGAAGTAATAATCACAGTAGTTTCCATATTTTACCGAGAATAAATCGCATTATAAACTTAATTATTGTATCTTATTGTTCATCAGACTATCAAGAGGATTTTGTATTTTTTTTATCTGTTCACTTGAAATGTGAGTATAAAGTTGGGTTGTATTCAGAGAACTATGTCCAAGTAATGCCTGAATCATTCTGATATCTGTTCCTGACTCAAGCAAATGAGTTGCAAAGCTGTGTCTTAATGTGTGTGGAGTAATTTTTTTCTGGATGTCTGCTCTGTGGCGTAGGTGTTTAACAATTTTCTGAACGTTTCTTGTTGTTAAAGGTTCATCTTGAGAGAAAAGATATTTTGCTCCATTTCTTTTCTTCAAATATTCATGTAATTCATTAGCTAGACCTGGAGATACAGTAAACATCCTATCTTTACTTCCTTTACCTCCTCTTACCCATCCAGTATTTTCAGCAAAATTCAAATCTTGAGGTTTTAGATTAACTAATTCAGATACACGTAAGCCTGAAGAGTAGAGAAGGGAAATAATCAATCTAGACTTACGAGTTTCAGCAGATTTTAATAATTTTGATACTTCATCTCTTGTCAAAACTTCCGGAAGTTTCTTATCTTTCTTTGGCATTTTAATTTCTCCTACTTCCTTCTTTAATATCTCCACAAAAAAGAATTTTAGAGCAGCTGCAGCAAGCATAATTGTATTTTTGCTTTTATCGTCAAACATTGCAGCTAAATAGGTCCTTACATCTTCTTGATTAAGCTGTTCTACTGGCTTATTAGTTTGTTTCAGAAATTTGTCCACAAAGAATGAGTAATTTCTAACTGTCAAAGGAGAAAATCCTCTAAGTTTCAATTCTGTGTGTAATTTACCTAAAGCGTCCATCACCATCTCCAAGATAAAATATACCTCCTGTTTAAAAGGTTTTGTAAGGAAGATTACTCGTATTTACTGATGTTCTTTGCAAGAGATGTAAATGGAAATGGCCTTGTATTTGTCACGAAAGTCATATACTTCTGGAATAGATACCATTGAGTGTTCCATATTTCGCTTAATTCAGCTAATTCTCTAAGCCTTTTACCTGAAAATATGGAATAAACAAAGTTAATTATTATGAAAGCGCCAATCAAATATCTCCATAATACTAATATTATTCCAGTAACAATTAGAACAATAATTCTCATCCAACTTTCTTTTCTTTGGCTAAATCTAACTGATTTAGCTTTCATCTCTTTATTTTTTTGTTTTTTAACCATATTTTTAACGATAAGACTTCTGCCTCTTAGCTCTAGCTTTTGAGTCTCCAGGCTTTCTTTGTTCTTTTCTTCTTACATCAGCAACAAGCATATGTCTATCATATTTCAAATAAGCTTCTTTTAGTTCAGAGCTTTTTGAAACGGCAACTAAAGATTTTGCAATTGCAAGTCTTGCTGCTTGAATCTGAGACTCCTTTCCACCACCAACAACCTTCAAATAAATGTCATAAGGCATCTTACCAACTGTAGATTCATACATTCTTATTGGTTCAAGCAGTGAAAGTTTGTGAAACATTTTCATGTTTTCTATTATTCCATTGTTATAATGGACTTTTCCATTCCCTTCCGTTAACTTTATTTTAGCCACTGATGTTTTTCTCTTTCCAGCCGTTCTAATTAATGCTTTCATCTTAATTCCTCGCTTATTTCTGCTAAAGTCAATGAAATCATTCCTGTTGATTGAGCAACAATTTCTTTTTTAGATTCTAAAAGTTCCTTAGGGACTCCGTCATAACATCTTATTTTATCAAAAGCATCTGCCCCTCTTCCTTGTTTGTGAGAAAGCATTCCTCTTATGGTCCTTTTTACAATCATATATGGTACTGAAGGAAATTTAGGTCCTTTCAACGAAGATCCACCTTTAGTTCTTAATGAATGATATTTTGCAACTATTATTTTTCTACTTCCGGATACAACTACTTTTTCGCAATTAACTACTGAAACTTCTTTTCCAAGCAATGCTTGCTTAGCTGCGAAACTAGCAAGTCTTCCCAAAATTGCGTTGTTTCCATCAATTACTATCCTATTCATATTAATATTTTCACTCCTTGTGCTTCTGGATTTTTCTTTATTTCATCAACTAGTTTTATTGCTTCAGCTTTTCCTTGTTTTATTTTCTGATGGGCTGATTCTGAAAAATATAATGCGCAAATTTTTATTTTTTTAGTTATATTTCCATTTCCTAGAACCTTGCCTGGAACAACTATAACATCTCCATCATTTGCTTCTTTTTCTATTCTAGTTATGTTAATGTTTGAATATCTTCTTCTCCCGCCAGAAACAATTTGTGCAACTTTATTCCATTTCTTTGATTTCTTGGCAGCAAAAATAGTATCAACTATATATGAGTCCATTTTTCTTGGAATTCTTTTCGATATAGATGTGTTGCTTATCATTTTACTTCAAAGATTTTTCAAAAGCTTCTAAATTTTCCTGTAATGTTTCAATTGCTCGCGTCCATATTTTATCAGCCTCAATCATTCCGAATGATTCTATAAATAAAATAAATTCTTTGCTATCGGAAATTGAGTCCTTGTCTATTTTCTTTATTTCATCAACTTGGTTATCATTAAGATCGCAAATCCACTTATTTCCTTTCTTCTCATTTTTTATTGCCCCAGAGCGTTCTTGAACAATTGAATCTATTTTTACATTACCTGTTTTTACTTCAAACAAGTTTCTGTAGTATATTAATCCAGGAACATGCTTTGTGTGTTCTATTCCAGATGCAACACTAGCGTGAGCAACAATTTCTATTTCTTGATCCTTCTCCAATATCGTCAATGGAATTGAATTGTAAACAACTTTCAAATCTCCCTTGAAATCTCCTGAATAAACTGTGCAAGGACCTGTCTTTTTCAAAGATAAAGATCCTGTTGTCTTTGAGGTTACTTTTCCATCATTCTTTATCGGAACAAGACCTATTCTATGAGCCAGAACTTCATCATATAACGCAGAGTCATTCTTGAATATTTCAACTTCATCAATAGCAAGAGTAGGAACTTCTTCAACGCTTCTTCTAATAGCATTAAGTATTGAATAATTCATATCCGTTCTAATGATTATTCTTTCGGGTGTTTTTGAAACGATTTCCATGTTATTTATTTGAAAGTTGGCTTTTTAAATTATGCATTAAACCCTTCTTCCTCTCTTACCTCCTTTCTTCTTAGGTCCGCCTCTAGGAACTCTATGAGTATCTAGGACTCCAAGTATCTTGAATCCTTCCTTGCTTAATGTTTTAACTGCGGCATGTGCACCAGGACCAATTCCAGGAGAATTCGTCTTTCCACGTGTTCTTATGTACAAAGCATTTATTCCAGCGTCACGAGCGAATTCTGCAGCTCTTTTAGCAACGAACATAGCAGTTGTAGGGTTAGCCTTAAGACGAGAGTGTTTTGTAACCATTCCACCACTTATTCTTGTAATTGTGCTTCCGGATAAGTCTGTAATATGTACAATTGTATTGTTATAACTTCCAAATACGTAAGCTATGCCAGGAACAACTTCAACTTTTTCTTCCTTCTCTTTTGTTTCAACAACATCAGTTTCTTCTTGAGCTTCTTCAGTGTTTTCAATTTCTTTAACTTCTTCCATTTTTTGTCCCTTTACCTCTTTTGTTTCAACATTTTTCTTCATTCTGTTTTCTCCTTAGCTACTTTGATAGATTTAGCTTTTAATGTAATGTTTGATTCAAGCTCTGTTGGAACAATATACGAGGGAACGTCAACTGCTTTTCCTTCAACAAAAACTTGTTTGTGAACTATGAATTGTCTTGCTTGTCTCGCAGTATTAGCTAATCCTTTCTTCCAAACAACAGTAGCAAGTCTTCTCTTAAGCAAATCTTCTTTGTTTAATGCAAGTACATCTGCAACAGTTTTAACGCTTAATCCAATGCTTCTAAGCTTAGCAAAGAATTGCTCTTGTTCCTGAGTTGATTCTGTAATTAAAAACTTAGCTCTGTCTCTGAAATATTTAATTTTAGCTTCAGCTTTCCATATTTCTCTTTTATTTTTCAAACCATATTCTTCAACAAGTTTATTTTCGTCACTTATTCTAGTCTTATCGTAAAGCTTTCTTGGCCAAGAGAACTTATTTTTTTTACGGATCATTTGGCTTTCTTCTTTACCCCCACAGATACACCAGTTGTTCTAAAGTGGCTTCTTGTTCTCTGCCCTCTAACTGGTTGTTTAAGAGCATGACGCATACCTTTGTAACTTTTTATTTGCCTCATTCTCTTTATGTCAAAGTCCTTTACCATATCAAGTTCGTTTGTGAATAAATGCTTAGATTCCCCGGTATCATAATCTCTTTGTCTGTTTTTCATGTATTCGTAGAAGTTTGGCTTCTGCAAGAATAACTCTATTTCATCAATCTGTTTCTTGGAAAGTTCAGAAATCTTTGTACTTTTATTCAATTTCAATAGCTTGCATATAGCATTTGAAATTGACCAAGATATCCCCTTTATGTAAGTCAATCCAGTGTATATCTTTTTGTTTCCAGGAATATCTTTTCCATGGATTCTAACAAGCGACTCTAAAAATTCTTCTTCTTTCTGCTGTTTCAACTTATAGTCCAACTTAGGTTCTTTCTTCGGTGCTTCTTTTGTTATTTTTTCTTCTGCCATTTGTTTACATTACGAATAACCTTTGTCTTGGGTTTTCAGTTAACTCTTCAAGAATTCTTTTTTCTATAGCTTTCTTAGGATCAGGAGCGCTTTTCACTCTTTGTCTTATCTCATCGAAAGACTCAAAAGTTTTTTCGCTTCTGACATTAAGCAATTCTTGTGTGTGTTTGCGACCAAATCCAGGAAGAAGTTCAAGTTGGTGAAGTCTTGTGTTGATTGCTTGAGCAGAATTAAAGAATTTTACAAATTCTTGTTCATGCTCCCCAACATAAGTTTCAATGAACTCTTGTAATTGGATCTTAGCGCTTTCTGTTAACTTATCGATACGTAATCTACCGATAATGTAATATATCTTGTCTCTCTTTTCCGGACCTATATAAACCTTTTCTTTAACTGAAATTTGTGCTCCTCTAACAGGCGCTAATTCAAGTAATGCAAGGTGTTGAGTTCCTATTGCTTGAACAACTGGTCTCATATTTCCAGCCATAGGATAACCGTTTGCAAGATAATCTAATACTAAAGCATAATCGTCTTTCTTCATCATGTTTAGTACTCCTTAACCACCGCTAAAATATCGTTAATCTCTTTTTCATCAAGTGAAACATCATTCAGTATTTTAATCAAGGAATCTGAATCTTTTGGAAGTAAGTCAACTATTTTTACAATCAAATCTTCTTTCATCTTCAAATTTCCAAGTCCTCTTAAAGATTCTAAAAGAGCATCTGCTTTCTTTTTATCTAATTTAGAAAATTCTTTCAAATAATCTCTTAATTCAGGCTTTGATTCTAAATCTCCGGCTAATTCTTTTACATCTCCCAAATGTACAGGAGTCATTTTCAATATCATTTATTGGTTACCTCAATTTTCTTTAAATGTACTGGTTTAACAATGTAAGTTTTGGGTTTTGTAAAGTCCTTTATTGAAACAACGTAAGATTCCCCTCTCTTACCAATTACAATTCCTGTTCTACCTTGCATCCTTTTAGGAAATCCGGGACTTTGAACAGCTAAATCTCTAACAATAGCTACGCTATCTCCTTCGTTAAACTGCTGAAAATATTTTGTAAATGATATTTTTCCGCGAGCTCTGATATTCTTATTAGTTAACATAGAAATACCTGATGAGAGACCTTTAAAAAGCTTACGTAAGAATTATAGGGCTTTATTAGAGGTTACACTTCCCTGATAAAGGTCCCCTTTATCTCGAGCGGAACCCATATTACTTATTATAGCTTCGAACATTTTCTTGCCCCAGATTCCGTGACCACAAGGAGTGCAAACATCAACAGCCCTGCCATCAGTAATTTCAGATCTGCAATAAACACATTTACTCACCATTTTTCCTCTTTATCTCTCACTCAATAATTATCTCTTTATAAATTTTTATGAGGTTAAGTTTATTTTTTCTGTAACATTTATAAGCTATAGATAATAAATAAGATTATGAAAAAGGTTTTGATGATAATAGTTGTTAGCTTGTTTTTTATCCAATTCTCTTCCGCATTATGCAGTTTGAATCCAATACTTATTAATCAAGATCCTGTAGAGGCTATTCCTGGAGAAGCTGTAAAGCTAGTATTCCAAATATCTGGAACAGAAAATCCTGAATGTGGTAGGATAAGTCTGGAGTTTTTGGAAAATTATCCTTTTACTCTAGATCCAGGTTATAGCAAGATTCAATTTATACAAGGAGGAACATATCAAAGAGATTTCAACTCATTTTGGATTGTTCCTTACAAAGTAAGAGTTGATTCGACAGTTTTAGATGGAGACCATAAGTTAAGTCTTAAAACTTGGATAAATTCTGAGTCTCAACTAGCAAAGATAAATGACTTTAATATTTCTGTAGAAGAAGTAAGAACCGACTTTATAGTAACTCTTGACAGTTATTCATTCTCAACTAAAAAAATGTCACTCGGAATAGTAAACATTGGAAAAAAAAATGCTCAAGCAATGACTGTAAGAATTCCTAAACAAGATACTATTGCAGTAGAAGGTGGAAATGTTAAAATCTTAGGAGATTTAGATTCTAACGAAGATACTACTATAACTTTTGATGCAGTTCCAAGTTCTGGAAAAATATTAGTTGAACTAGAGTATAATGACGAAATATCTGAGCGCAGACAAATAATAAAAGAAATAGAATCTAGTGAATATGCTTTTGAGAACACAAAAGAAAATTCCTCAAAATCCAATGGAACAATAATCTTTTGGATTGTCTTAATTTGCATAATTTTATATTGGTTTGTTCGTAGAAGAAAAAAAGCAAAGCATCAAATGATGCAAAAATTTAATCGTTAATTCTTATTCGTATCTTAATGCTCTTACAGGTCTTATCTTAGAGGATCTCCAAGCTGGAATTATTCCAGATACTGCTCCAGTCAATGCAGCAAAGAGAATACATCCTAAAAATAATTCTAAAGAATAATGGGGGCTCAAGAAACCCCATCCTGATGCATCAAGAAACGCCCCAGTAGCATAAGTGATTAAGAACCCAAAAATTATACCCAAAACTCCAGCAACAAATCCCAGGAACCCTGATTCAAATACAAATATAGCAAATACTTCTGAATTTTTAGCACCTATAGCCTTCATTACTCCTATCTCTTTTATTCTTTCAAGTACGGAAGTTATTGTAGTATTTGCTGTATTTACTGCAGATACCAAGACAGATATAAGCGCAATAAATAATACAAAGTAAACAATATAATCTAATGCACTAGTAATCTGTTCGAGTAATTCTTCAAATGATGCAACAAAAAAGTCTTCTTTACCTTCATCAAGACCTCTAGATTTTCTCAAATTATCCTCAATCCTATCAATTATTTGAGGGATATTTCTAGCATCAACTCTAGCAATAATCTGATTATACTTTCCAGAACTACCAGGGTATAACTTTTCAAAATAATTATTTGTTATATAAATATTAGAATCATCTTGCGGATTTCCTACTTCATCAAAAAAACCTATTATTTTCAATCTTTGACCTTGAACTTCTATATTATCATTCAAAGTTAGAGCTTCCAAGAATATCTTATTTTCTACCTTATAGTTATGTCCAAGTAAAACTTTTCCATCATCCCCATTCCTTAAATCTCTTCCAGAATCGATATCTATAGTAAATACTTCTTTTATTAAACCAGAATCATCAGGGTTATAAGTTACCAAAAAGACAAATCTTTTAGTTCTTCCCTTTACGACTTCTGCAGCTCTCGAGTACATCCCAGTTGCTTCATAAACTCCTGCAGTTTTTTCAATAGATTCTATATCATCTTCAGTCAAAGAGAATGTAGTATCTAATCCAGGAGCACCTATGCCTTTAGGGATTATCCTTATTTTGTCAGCACCAGAGCTAGACTGCAGATCATTAACATAATCAAATAATCCTTGTCCAAAACTAACAAATATGAATATGGTAACTATTCCTACAAATATCGAGAATATTGTAAGAAAACTTCTTGCTTTTCTATGGACGATATGTTTTAGAGAATACTTTATCAATTCTTTATTTATCATCAGCTTCTTAATGCCTCCACAGGTTTCTGATTAGCAGCTCTTATAGCAGGGATTATTCCAGATATCGCTCCTATGATAAAACTCCCAAGAAATGTGAATGTTATCAATGTCCAACTTATTTCAGGAGTCGTAGCTGCTCCCAAAAAAGAGTTTATAGAAAATGTCCCGAAATAACCTATAACTATTCCAAATAATATCCCTAATGTCCCTCCAACAAGTCCAAGTAAACCTGCCTCTATGAAGAACTGATAGAAAATATCTGAATTTTTAGCACCTATCGCTTTCATTATCCCTATCTCCTTAGTTCTCTCCAGAACAGATGTAGTCATTGTGTTAACTATTCCAAGAGACCCGACTACTATAGATATCGCAGCAATCATAACTACAAAGATTTGTATTCCTGTTAGAACTTGATCTACTGTTGAAAGAGCGGCTTGAGGAGTGGAAACTTCGAAATCTTCTTCTCCAACTTTAACTTTTCTTCTATCTCTCAATAAGTTTTCTATATCTTTTTCTGCAGAAGCAACTAGTTCCTTATTTTTTACTTTAACCGCTATTAAGTCTACACTATCCCCATAAGCTGATATTGATCTAAGATCATTGTCATTTAGAATAATTATTTGGTCAAAAATAAAACTACCCTTTTTCTTTAATATTCCATTTACTTTAAATTTTCTTTCATTTATTATTATACTATTGCCTACTCTGATCTCTTTTTTAAAACTGTTTTTATCTTCAAAATAAAAGTTATTTCCAAGCACTACCTTTCCATTATCTCCTTCATCAAGTAATTTTCCCTCTACTGTTTCTATATCTAATATTTCATATAATAAATCTCTGTTTTTTCCATCCACTATATTTGTAGCAGTTCCTATTTCTAAAAAGTCGTTGTATTCTACTTTGACTGTGACTATCTGTCTAGGAATTGCCGCTTCTACATATCCTAATCTTTCAATAGCATCAACATCACCTTCAGTTAAAGGGTTAGTTACGCTTGTCCCAGGCGGCCCAAAAGAATTAAGACCTCCTGCTTGAACTTGTATAACCTCGGTAGAGCTGATTCCAAATTGTGAAACTATAGCCTGTCTTAATCCCCCTCCTAGGCTTATCAATGAAACTACCGTTGCAATACCTATGAATATTCCTAGCAATGTCAACCAACTCCTTATTCCCCTTCTTCTTAAATTCTTGAAAGCAATATGAATATAATCTAAGAACATTTACTTCTCCCAAAGAAGTCAATCTCTTTTCTTGCGTCTTTTTTTAATGAATCTATATATAATCCATAAAAAGAAAAACAGTATAATAACCCGGACATATCTAGAGGCATTATTTTTTGTTAAAATACCTTTCTCTACAGCTTCCTTATTGGTATATGCTCTTAGCGAAGCAGTTTTTATTATTTCTTGTTCTTCATTGTTGAAATCTTTGTAAGTAATTCTTACATTAATCGAAGGAAATTTATTTGAATAAATAACCTCAAAAGAACTTGTTTCGAAGTCATCAGAGTCTATTGTTCCAATATACTCCGAATTTTCAGATAAGAAAATTAAATCTTTACTCTCAATCTTCAAGTTAACAAATCTTGCATCCGCAAGACCTTTGTTTATTATTCTTATCTGTAGTTCTCCAGGTATTCCAACTACAGAGTTTTGAGTATTTGCAGAAATCTCTATTTCTGGCTCAGCAGATACTACAATTCCTATGTTTCCACTTTGTTCTATATCAGAGTTATCCTGTTCATAAGATAAATCATATTCTATTAAATATGTTCCAGCAGATAAAACGTTTGAAACTTTAAATCTGAAAATAAAAGATTCTTCCTCGTCTTCTTCTAGGGTACTCAAAAATTCTTCTGAGCGCCCAACAGGGATTATGTTAGAGTTAGGAAAGTTAATCCTAATGGATAAAGATTCAATATTATCATTACCATCGTTTTCTACATTAATTCTTATTATTCCTTCTTGTCCGGGAGCCACCTCGTCAACCATTACAGAATCTACAGAAATTGCATATGCTGTTCCTGCAAATAAAATTAATCCAATTGCTAATAAAATATATGCCTTATTCATGTTTTGCTTGCACAATTATGGTTTATAAGTCTTGCCCGTTTCTTGAACTACCAACCAGCGACTACTTTTTACTTGTGTGCGAGATTCCTTTCTTTGTTGTAACTTTCTCAACTTTGCCGTCTTTGAGCCAGTATATTTTTTTTGCATGTTTTGTGGCAACTTCATGAGAGTGGGTTATGAGGATTATTGTCTTGCCTTTATTATTCAATTCTACGAGGAGATTCATAACATTCTCTCCAGTTTTAGTATCTAAATTTCCAGTGGGTTCATCTGCAAGTATTATTTCAGGGTCATTTGCCAAGGCTCTTGCAATAGCAACTCTTTGCTGCTGTCCTCCACTTAATTCGGCCGGATAATGATTCATTCTTTCCCCAAGCTCGACAATCTTTAGAAGATTTTTGCCCCTTTTTATCCTTTCTTCTTTTTCTATATTCTGAAAAAGCATTGGAAGCATAACATTCTCAAGGGCAGTTAAGTTAGGTATTAAATTAAAGCTTTGGAAAATAAATCCAATCTTCTTTCCTCTTAGTTTAGCAAGTTCTGATTCGCTAAATTTCCTGATATCTTCCCCTTCAAGCATTATTTTTCCCTCAGTCGCCAAATCAAGAGAACCGACCAAGTTCATGGCTGTTGATTTTCCACTCCCAGAGGGACCCATTATTGCAACAAAGTCCCCTTTTTGTATCTTGATGCTTATGCCGTCAACAGCCTTTACAATCGAGTCTCCCATGTAGTAATATTTAGTAACTTCCTTGAGGGTGATTAGACCTTGAGCCATATACAAAATCTTTGTTTCTAATATAATAAACTTTGCATTATCTTATTGTAGTAACGTTTAAAAATGGTCAAATAACAGTATTGGTATGATAATTCCAGTAAGATGTTTTGGATGTGGTAAGCCTATCGGTCAGATGTGGGAAGAATACAAAAAGAGAACTAGCACCGGAGAAGAAGCTGGTAAGGTTTTGACAGATTTAGGTTTAGAGAGATACTGCTGCAGAGCAGCTATTCTAGGACATGCAGATGTTCTTGAAGAAGTATCGAAGTTCAAGAAAGCCTGATTAACCGAATCTAATTGCTAGTATTATAGTTATTATATGTAATAAAATAGATACAAAAAACATTTTTTTACCAAAATAATACCACTTACCTATCAAAGGAAATATCTGATCAAGAATTATGCTTAAACTAATTCCTAAAACTACTCTATTAATCCAGGTTAACCCGTTAAAATAAATTAGCAGAGCAGCCATAAAGAAAATTAAAACTCCAAAGTGTATCAAAAGCCACGCAAATCCTGTCTTTATTCTAAGCCACACAATTAAAGTGTTAGGATCTTCTTTCTTGTCAAAATAATCATTAGCCCTATATCCAAAATAGGCCCAACTTCTAAGGATTAAGAAAGTTGTAATTAAACTTATTGAGAAAAATGGATTCATTTGAAATTAATCACGAAGCTACTAAGAATTAGAGGGATATATTCTTTATAATAAAAAAGAAAACGAAGACAGCATCCTTGGTTCGCCTCTTGACGGAGACTACAACAAGCGGACGTGAAGGGCTTAACTTCTGTGTTCGGAATGAGAACAGGTGTTTCCCCAGCACTATGGCCGTCTTCACAATCTCTCTAAATATCAGATTTATAAAGCTTACTACTCACCATTTCTTTAAGCGGGGGTTCCGGAGCGGTCAAACGGGACAGCCTCAAGAGCTGTTGTGCTTAGTGCCTTCGGAGGTTCGAATCCTCCCTCCCGCATTTTTGCACCCGTAGCTCAGCCTGGATAGAGCAACTCCCTCCTAAGGCGTAGGTCGTAGGTTCAAATCCTACCGGGTGCGTTAATTGATAGGATTTTCAAATACTTCAACTGCAAAGTTGGAGTTCCCGTGGTGTTTTACACTACGAGGACCTACCGGGTGCGTTAATTGATAGGATTTTCAAATACTTCAACTGCAAAGTTGGAGTTCCCGTGGTGTTTTACACTACGAGGACCTACCGGGTGCGTTACAATTTTGTTATTTTCGCTTTGATAATTTTCCTTCTAACAGATTTATTGCCTCTAACTGGATTGAATATTTTTTCATTACTCTCCACACCCATTCCTTCAAATAATTTCTCTATTTCATTTTTTGTAAAAAAATGACAGATAATTCCATTTTGCTTTTCAATAGTGTTTTCTTCTATTTCCGCCCCTTTATGTCTTAAGTCTCCAACCATAAAATCCTCAAATAAAATTATTCCATTTTTATTAAGAAGTAATTTTATTCTTCTTACTGCTTCTTTTCTTTCTTTTTCTTCAAAATTATTTAGAAAATAATGGCTAAATACCATATCAAATTTATCTTTAGTATTGAACTTAAGAAAATCCTTTGTTATTAAGGATAAATTCTTTTTTCTAAATTTAATTGAATTTATTGCTTCTTTCGAAATATCTATAGCAACAACTTGTTTTGGATTTTTATTCAATATCGCTTTCAAAGTTTTTCCATTCCCAACACCTAGCTCTAAAACGGACTTATTTCTTATATCTTGATCTATCTTACTATTCTTTTTCCAAGTCAATCCCTCCTTATATAAGCTATTCCAGATAATCTGTTGTTTTTTCATAATTATTTTAGTAAACATAAGCTTTAAAACACTCCCAGATGAAAGAATATAAAGCGCCGATAGCATAATGGTTAGTGCGTCTGCCTTCCACGCAGATGATCTGGGTTCGATCCCCAGTCGGCGCATTCAAAAAATGGAAAATACCCAACAATTAAATACTACGAGTAAATTCGAAGCTTGGTATGAAAAGAGGTACAAATTACTCTTTTTTATACCTGTAATTCTATTAGTTATTTCTTTAGTTTATCTTGGGGTGTTTTATTCTAAGAATGGAGAATTTATTTACAAAGATTCTACTTTAGCAGGTGGAACAACTTTAACATTAAACAATGTAGATGTCCCTATAGAAGATCTTAGGGCCTTTTTAGAAAAGGAATTTTCAGATTTAAGCATTAGGGAAATTAGAGATCTAACTTCAGGAAGATTAGTAGCTCTAATTATAGATACAACATCTCAACCAGAGGAGTTAAAATCTGCCGTAGAAGAATTTTTAGGATTTGAATTAACTGCAAACAATTCCAGCATAGAATTCACAGGTTCAAGTTTAAGCGCTAATTTCTATAAACAACTAATAATTGCAATAATTATTTCTTTTGTTTTGATAAGCATAGTTGTTTTCTTCCTATTTAGACAGCTTATTCGTAGTGCAGCAATAGTTGTAGCGGTTTTAGGGAATATAATAATGCCTTTAGCATTAGTAGATGCCTTGGGAATTAAATTATCTGCGGCAGGAATTGCAGCGTTTCTAATGCTTATGGGTTATAGTGTAGACACAGACATATTATTGACAAGCCGTGTTTTGAAAAGAAGAGAGGGTACAGTCAATCAAAGAATATTTGGGGCATTCAAGACAGGTATTTTCATTACAGGTACAGCTCTAATTGCTCTTCTTCCTGCATTCTTCTTAGTAACTGGTTTACCAGATTCATTCAGACAAATATTCTTAATTCTTAGTTTCGGATTATGTGCTGATATAATCAACACATGGTTGTTTAATGCAGCTGTCCTAAAGTGGTATGAGGAGCGTAAAAAATGAAACTTACATTTCGTATTTGGGTATTGATAATTATGTTAATCCTATCCTTGTTAATGATATCTCCAACTCTTAAGAGTGGGATTGAGGTCAAAAATTTAGATACGGAATCAAAAGCTTTTGAATCAGGACTAAGACCTGGAATGATAATTAGAGAAATAAATTCTCAAAAAATAAACTCTTTAGAAGATTATTCTATAGCATCTGAAAAACTACTGAATGGTTCTGAAGATAAAAGAATTTCTATAATTACAGATAAAGACTCTTTCATATTTTTAGACGAAAATATATCTTACATTACAGTAGATAATTTGCCCAGATCTAAAATTAAGACTGGCTTAGATTTAAGCGGAGGTGCTAGAGCAATTATATCTGCACAAAACGTTACATTAAACCAAGAAGAATTACAAGACTTAGCAGATATAACAAGCCAGAGACTTAATGTTTTCGGTCTTAGAGATATAATTGTAAGACCTGTCAGCGATTTAGGAGGGGCAAGATATCTTTTAATAGAAGTTGCAGGAGCTACTCCAGAGAATCTTCGTTCATTAATATCTGAACAAGGAAAGTTTGAAGCAAAAATAGGTAATGTGACTGCCTTTACCGGAGGAAACGAAGACATAACTCATGTATTTAGAAATGATGCAACTCAATCAGCAGTATATGCTGCAGAACCATTGGGTGATGGCACATATGCAAGTAGATTCAGTTTCACTATAACTTTGAGTGCAGAAGCTGCACAACGCCATGCAGATATAACAAGATCAATACCTCTAGACTCGTCATCAGGCGGCCAATATCTTACAGAAAATTTGACTCTTATTTTAGATGGAGAAATAGTTGATCAGTTAAGAATTAGTTCAGGCCTTAAAGGTCAAGTAACGACTCAGATTTCTATTCAAGGTTCAGGTACTGGAACTACTTCAGATCTAGCAGTTGCAGATGCAAGAATCCAAATGCATAAGCTTCAAACAATTTTAATTACAGGAAGTCTACCTTACAAATTAGAAATTATAAAAATAGATACAATCTCACCTGCATTAGGTAAGGAATTCACAAAGAGTTTAATCTTATTAGGAATAGCCGTTTTCTTACTAGTTTCAATTATAATATTTGTTAGATATAGAAAAGTCAATCTTTCTTTATCAGTTATATTAACTATGTTTTCAGAAGCCTTTATTACTTTAGGAATAGCATCATTATTGGGCTGGAATTTAGATGCCCCTGGTATTGCAGGAATAATTGCAGGAATAGGAACAGGAGTCGGAGACCAGATAATATTGCTTGATGCTTCAAAAAAGAATGAACAATCTAATTTTAGAGAAGGAATAAAACTTGCATTCTTTATTATCTTAGGATCTTTCGCAACAAATGTTGCATCTATGTTGCCATTATTCTGGACAGGTGCAGGAATGCTTAAGGGATTCGCTTTAACTACTATTGTTGGAGTAAGCGTAGGAATATTAATAACACGCCCAGCCTTTGCTGATATAATCAGAAAGATAGGTGAAAAATAAATGCTTCCACGCTGGCACATATTATTCGGAATAGTATTTTGTATAATCTTTAAACTCATCTCTCCAGAAACCAGTTATATTTCTGTTTTTCTTATTTGGTTTGCATCTGTATTCACAGATTTCGACCATTATCTTTATTCTGCTTTTGTGCATAAAAAATGGAACCCTATAGAAGCATTAAATCACGGATATGAAAGAAGAGACCAAATATTAGAACAAAAATCAGATTTAGGTATGTGTGAAAAAGGAGACTTTCACTTTTTTCATACGATAGAAGCCCATCTCCTTATTGGTGTAATCGCTCTATTTTTCTCACCATTCTATTTCATTTTCATAGGAATGATATTCCATTCACTACTAGATTTAGTTTGGATGGTTAGACATGACGTTTTAGATTCCAGAGAGTTCTTTGCTATTAGAAAATTAAGAACTCTTATCTTATAAATTATAGAAAACTAGCCGCTCCCTTAGACATAAGGAAAAGGCTTAATATCCAAAGTAAAAAAGCCCAGGGCATAAAGAAAATACCTACAAAAAGAGTTATAGAAGCTACTAAATCTATAGCGCTTAAGAAGTCACCTTTCAATATAAATAAACTTTTCATAAATAATAGTCCTCCTGTTACAAGCAGCAATTGTAATGGTAAGTCAAGAGAAAATATCATGCATAGAAAAATGATGGCTGCAATAAAATCAATTAAGCCTAAGATCTTCACTAGTACCATTATATTTTTGTTAATCTGCAATTTAAAAATTATCTGGTGGCGTAGTTGTCAACAACATATTTGGCAAATGCAAGGCTTGCAGTAAAACCAGGAGAGACTGCATTTAGGATGTGTAACTGACAGTCAGATCTATCAATTAGGAAATCCTCTACAAGCCTACCACCTCGGTTAACTATTTGCGGGCGAATTCCAGATCTATAATTATCTTTTAGTTGAACCTCTCCAGTGTAAATTTGAGCTACATCTGCCAAAAAAGCTTCTTCGTCTCTCGAGATTTTCAGATTATGCACTACTTGTCTTAGTTGAGATCCGCTAGAAAGAGTTCTAGCAGCCCACATCCAAAATCCAAGCGAATTTGCAGTTTCTAAAAAGAATCTACTTTTAAATCCTCTAGCATAACCCTCCCTTCCTGCAAGGGATAGTGTGGCAGTAGGTCCAGCTATAACTTTTTGATCAACTGTCTTAGTCAGGTGTACTCCTAAAAATGGAAATCTAAGATCTGGTACGTGGTAAATCATGCCATTAACCTTGGCTTCAACTTCTCTATAATCCCCTCTAAAAGGTATTACTGAGTAACCCCTCCCTAAACCCGCGGTATGTGCTAAGTTATCTGCATGTAACCCTCCGCAATTAATCAAAAAGTCAAAACATATTTTTCCTTTTGAGGTGTCAATTTCTTTTTCACCTATTCTAGTAACTTCTGTATCAAATTGGTATGCGGCTCCATTATACTCAGCATCCCTCATTAAAGCATAAACAAGTTTACTGCTGGCAACAATCGCCCCTGTTGGAGAAAATAGTCCTTCGAGACCACGAGCAAAGGGCTCGCGCTCTTTTAGCTCATCCTTAGATATTATTCTTACACCTGGAACTCCACAAGCAACAGCAGAACTCTCTAATTCTCTAAGTCTTCTTCTTTCATCATTATCGTTAGCAACCAATATTGTTCCGCACTCTTCTATAGGTACACCATTTTCGCGACAATAGCGTCTAAGCATGCTACTGCCTTGCAGACATAATCTAGCCTTTAGACTCCCAGGTTTCTGATTTAACCCGGAGTGGATTACTCCAGAATTTCTTCCAGAGGTGTGTTGTGCAGGAAGTGATTCTTTATCCAAGACTAATACGTCTCCAATTTTTCTGCTTACAAGTTCTCTAGCGATAGCAGAACCAATTACCCCAGAACCGATTATGACATATTTCATGGAATTGATGCACAATTACCATATTTAAAGATTATAACAGGTTTTTTATAGGCTCAAAATTTCTAATTTTATGGTCAAGAAAAAATTAATGGTTTTAGTTGTTGCATACAATGCAGAAGCCACTATAAAATCTCTTTTAGATAGAATGCCTTCAGAAGTCTGGAAAAGATGTTCAGAAGTAGTTATAGCAGATGACTCATCAAAGGATTTTACTTCAATTGTAGCCAATGAATATAAACTAAGAAACAAAAAAAAGAACTTGACTATAATAAAACACCAAAAGAATAAAGGATACGGTGGAAACCAAAAGTGGGGATACAATTACGCAATGAAGAAAGGATATGATATTGTAGTAATGATTCACGGAGATGCCCAATATCCTCCAGAGTATATTATGAAATTAATAAAACCAATAGAAGAAAATAATGCTGATTTTGTATTCGGCTCAAGAATGGCTGGACACCCTATAAAAGGAGGAATGCCAATATACAAATATTTAGGAAATATTTTCCTAACAACAATAGAGAATACTGTTCTAAGAACAAGATTAACTGAGTTCCACTCAGGTTTTAGAGCTTACTCATTACAAGCTCTCAAAAAAATTCCTCTTAATCTAGATTCTGATGGATTTCATTTTGACTCAGAAATAATAATGCAATTCGTTAGATCTAAGAAGAAAATAAGAGAAATAGTCATTCCTACATTTTACGGAGACGAGAAATGCAATGTTAAAGTAATAAGTTATGGCCTTAAAATTCTAAGAGAGTTATTGAAATATATGCTTACAAAGTATAAAATTAGATCTTATCCGAAATACGACCTAAATAATTTCAAGAAATAATTTATTTCTTTCTAGCCACAATCATTACAATGCTTGAATTTTTATGATTGTTTAATATGTGAGCTGTCCATATTAATCCAAAGAGTACTTTGTTTATAGCACCAAATGCTTTCATTTTTATTCTTCCTATCTTCTGATTATCCCCCTTCATAGCTTTTCTAACTAAAAGCTTAGTCAATTCCCTTTCTATTAAACTTCCAATTGGTTTATTTTCTAATATATCAAAGCCTTCATGTCTAATTTCATTTGCCAATTTATAAGGGTCAAATCTCCTTAAATGACCAACATAATCGTCGTCAAAAGCCCAATATTTCATATGGGTTGGAACAGTAATAAATAATAGTCCATCTTTTTTCAGAACCCTATAAAATTCCTTTATTCCTTTCTTATAATTTGGAACGTGTTCAAGAACTTCTGAGGAAAACAGAGCATTAGCATACCCAGTTCTTACCGGAATCTTTTCTACATCTCCTAATAAAGTCTTTTTTCCAGAACTTTTTAGTAATTTCATTGCATTTTTATCAGAATCAATAAAAACTGTTTTATGATAATCTGGAGAAACTGGAGAAATGCCGCATCCAACATCAAGTATTATCTTTTCTTTTTGGCCCGAATGTTTTTTATAAGCAGTGGCTAGCATATATTTTCTAAATTTATAATTGAACAATTGGTTTTTAAGTTTTATATAATCATTTGAACTAAAGAACTTTGCAAACTCGTTTCTTGATTTTTCTTTAACCATTCTAGGTGAGGATAAAATAACTATTTAAATGAACTTAATTTCCAGAATATATGGGCAAAATTCATGCTTTAAAGAAAAGAATTAAACTTTTGTTTCTTTCAGAAGAAGCGAAATACGCGAGATATACCCTTTACCTAACTTTTATAGGGCTAATTTTGAGGTTTATTGGAGCTATAAATTTAGATGTTTTAGCAGATGATATGGTATATGCATCCCAGAGCGCTGGAATAATTGGGGCAAAAATAATATCAACACATTCAAATCCTCCATTATTCTTTTATTTGACGGATCTCGCTTACAATGTATTTGGTTATTCTACATTCGCAGCAAGATTTTGGCCTATGATTGCAGGAACTCTACTTATTCCTCTGGCTTACTTAATTTCTAATCAATTATTAAAAAATAAAAAACAGTCTTTTTTTGTAGCGTTGTTTGTAACATTTTCTAGTTTTTTGATAAGAATGACATTTACAGAACAAAGTTTGGTTGTATTTTTCTTTATTTTTTCAGGAATATATTTTGGAATGTTGTTTATGGAAAAACCATCATATCGACTTCTTTTAGTATTTTCAATTTTCTTTGGTTTAGCATTATTAACAAAATATAATGCCCCGTTCTTTATAATTTCATTTGGAGTATATGCCTTATATAGTGGTCTTTCTAAAGGACATAAATTCTTAACAGTCAAAAACTGCCTTTTATTCTTAGCAATACTAATTCTATTTGCTTTTCCATTTTTATCCTTCAATTACATTCTATATAATCAGAAAGGAATTGTAGATGTTTATTTTAGTAGGCTAGTTCATCTTAATGCAACCCAAGAGTTATATGGTGGTCTTGGAGGACAAGAAAACTCATTTTTTGATAACTTATTTAACTTAAAAAACTACAACAACTATAAACTTCCACTAGTTACAGACCCGGTTTTAGTAATATTTGCTATTATAGGGCTATTCAGTTTATACAAAAATAATAGAAAGGTTTTCTCTTTTGTTCTTATATTCTTATTAATTCCATTTATCCTTCAAAGTGCAGGAGCACCTTTGCAAAAACACTTTGCATTTATGTATATTCTACTAGCAATACCAGCAGGCCTTGGTCTAAGTAATTCATTAAACAACTTAAAGACTAAAAATCTAAAAATAATTGCCTTATTTGGATTCTTACTTATTACAATATATTTTTTAGGTATCTCTAACGGAACCCCATCTCACTATTTTTCCAAGGGACCCAATGCAGAACTTAAATCATTAATTAATTATAAAGTAAGCGACTCAAGTTTAATTATATTTGACTCTAGAATTTATACTGCCCGTTCAATGTGGTTGGCTACAGATAAAACTTACTTGAATTTTGAGCAATCAGTTCCCTTATTTCAACAAGTTTTCGCACAAAATATGTCTGCAGTTCCACCAATGAAGGTCTATTTTATAGAATGTGTTGTAGAGGATTGTGGCTGGGGATGGGTGGCAAATAATCCTAATTTAAACGCATCTTCAGAGTCTTTTATTAATTCAATTGCAGAAACAGCGGATGTTGTTTCAATAATAGAATCTCCTAGTTTCAATGGAAATGAGTTATTTACAGGAATTCCACAAGAATACTATAAGGTTTATTCAGCGGACCTTAGGATACCTCAAAACATTCTAGAACAAATTAAACAGTCCCAAAGCTTTTACTTCGTACCTTATTTGTATAAAAATATGAATGATTATACCTTTAATTATAAAACTGTTGACCCTTTTTCCAGTCTTCTTGATAATGCTTCTTTTACAATCATTATCTTAGCAATAATCTTCTCCATATTATCTTTATTTGTTATATTATATCAAATGATTAAAACCTAGTCCTAAAGGGTTTTAAATAACTCCTTGAATTAAATAAATAATGGTAACTAAAGACGGAGAAGAAATTGGTAAATCCCTGGCTCTTCTTGCAAAAGGATCCGTAATAGTATTTGTAGGAGTCTTTTTATCAAAATTGCTTACTTACATATACAAATTTATTATTGCAAGAAACTTCGGTCCTGAATCTTATGGTATATTTTCCCTTGCGATTGTAATAGTCACTCTTTTTTCTACTGCAGCGTCATTAGGGTTATCTGACGGATTGTTGAGATATTTTTCAATTTACAGCAAAGACTTCAAGAAATTGAAGTTTCTGGTTAGGATTTGTATTAATATTACTCTAATCTCTGCATTAGTTGCCACTGTATTGATGTTTTTTTCCTCAGAGTATATCGCAGAAACTCTATTTAGGGATCCAAAACTTACTCCTTTTCTTAAAGCTTTTAGCTTTACAATAATTTTGACACTGGTTTCTAATATCTTTCTTTCTATAATAAGGGCTAAACAACAAATATTCCGCTACACCTTGATAATAAACGTAGTACACAATCTCTCAAAACTTTTAGGGATAATTCTTCTTATATCTCTTGGTTTCAGAAGTCAAGCCATAGTTGGATCTTATATGATAGGGGTAATTGTAATGGCAATATTCGCCTATTTTACTGTAAGAGTTATGCTAAAGAAGATATACTCTGAAGAAAATCTTGATAAAGAAAAAACAACCCCCATTAGGAAAGCTCTATTCTCTTATTCGTGGCCGATGATGTTTGCAGGTTTGATTGCATCTCTTGTTTATTGGATAGACTCCCTGGTCTTAGGTTACTTTTTAGATGTTTCTAGTGTAGGAATTTATGGGGCAGCATTTACCATAGTATCTCTCTTAGGGGTTGCGCCTGAATTATTCATGCAGCTCTTCTTACCTTTAATTCTTAAGGAATATTCAAAGAAAAATGATAATGTTATAGAAGAAATTAGCAAACAGATCTCTAAATGGATATTAATTCTTAATGTTCCTATATTCACTGCGATGATTGTATTCCCAGAAACTTTGGTATCTGTTCTATTCGGAGATATGTATTTGTCCGCCAGTCCTGCCTTAAGGATTCTTGCAATAGGAGGAATCTTCTCTTCATTAACAAGTATATCTACAAACCTTCTTTCTATGAAGGGTAAATCAAGGACTATCTTGTTTAATCTTATAATTATCGGATCTATTAATCTAATTTTAGGGGTTATTCTGGTAACAAAGTACGGGATGACTGGAGTAGCTTGGGCAACAAGCATAGTATGGATAATTTTATTCTTTTTAGCCACATTCCAGTCTTATTATTATGTAAGAATAAAGCTGGCCAGAAGACTATCTATAAGAGTAATCGGGCTTGCATTGATTATGGGGATCCTATTATTATTCATTAAATATTATCTTGGAATAAGTGCCATAATTCCTTCACTGATGATGTTAGTGGTTTATTCTTTAATTTATTTCCTTGCATTATTTGCCATAGGAAGCCTAGACCGCTACGATTTGTCATTAGTAAAAAGTTTTCTTAAAAAAATGAAGTTAAGCAAAATCTAGTTTTGATTTAAATAATAATTAAATAGATTTTAAAATTTAGATTTTACCTTCCAAACTACTGTTCCGCCAGATTCAAAATTAAAGTCAAGTATTTTTCCTCCATCTTTTTCTAAAGCTCTCCTTAACTGGTTTCTCTTTCTTGGAGAATAGAAAAATAATAGGTATCCTCCGCCACCTGCTCCTAGGAGCCTTCCGCCAAGGGCTCCGTTTTTTAGGCCTGTTTCGTACAACTTGTCTATTCTTGGATTAGCCATTTTGTTAGAAAGTTTCTTTTTATTCATCCAAGATTTATGGAGTATGCTTCCTATTGCATCAAGATTGTTAGTGAGGATATAGTCTTTTATCTCTACTGCAAATTTTTTGGTTTCATTTAGACAGTTTACAATCTCTGTTTCATTTTGTTGAATCGACTGCTGTTGGGATTCATGGAGTTCTGCAGAGCTGTGGTCGTTGCCAACATAACAGAGCATCATTCTTTCATTTAGCTCGTACGTAATGTGTTCTTTAAGTCTAAGAGGGTAAATTATGGTTTTGTCACCATTAAATTCCATGAAATTGAAACCACCTGTTATAGCAGCATACTGATCCTGCCATCCACCTTTTATTTTTAGTTCTTCTCTCTCTGCTTTGTAAGCAAGCTCTGCTATCTTATAATCATCAAATTTTAAGTCCTGCATTTGGGCAAACATACTTATCAATAAAACGCTTAGACTTGCAGAGGAACCAAGGCCTCTTCCAGGAGGTACATCATTATGGAGATATATCTCAAATCCAAAATCAGGTTTAATAACTTTTATTATTGCTTTGATAAGGTCAAAGTTGCCGTCATATTTAAGGTCCTTTATACTATCCACAAATACGTCATTTTCTTCAGTCATGTCAGAATCTATTATTATTTTGGAATCAGCCCTCTTTACTAAAGTAGCATAGCAATATTTGTCAATTGTTGCGCTTATTACAACCCCTCCATGTTTCTCAAAGAAGCTAGGGAGGTCAGTTCCTCCTCCAGAGAAGCTTATTCTTAATGGAGCACGACCCCTTACTATAGGGGTAGAGGTGGAATTTGTAATTTTTTCCTTTCTGAATTCTACATCCCTGACAACACCGTTTAAATCTACAATTGGAAGATGGTTTATTCCTGACATTAATAATTCATCTATTTTTAACTTTTCATCATCTGTTCGGCCAATAACTGGATCGATAATCATTGCTTTTTCAACAGGGTCGTTTACGCTTCCACCTCTTAGGAAATGATCTCTTCCAAATCTTTCATTGAATACACCCTTTAGTTTTCCTTCTTCATCAACTACAAGTATAAGATTGATTCCTGTTTCCCCTATCTTGTAGAGTGCATCTTTTATAGACAAATCTTTTTTGACAAAAATTGACTTTATCATATCTTGTTTGAACTTGTAATAAGTTTCAGGTCTCCCTATATCTATAAAATAAGATTCGTCAAAGTATCCAAATAGAGAGTTTTCTTTTATTATCAAAGGAAATATCTCTTTTTCTAAAGAAACATTTTTTCCTTCTTCTATATAATTGAATATCCTTGGTTCGAAAATGTAAATTCCTCTATTTATGAAGCCGTTTCCTATATGCTCTTTTTCCATTAATCCAGTTATTTTGTTCCCTTCAAGCAATACTTTGCCATATTCTGAAACATCTTCGGATTTGTGAAGGGCCATGGTAAAGTTGCTTCTCTTAGCTTTGTGAAATTCAAGCATCTTTTCGATGTCAAGCGGAGAATAAGTGTCTCCATTTAATACTATAAATGTATCATCAAAATACTTTTTTGCATTTGCTATTGCTCCAGCAGTCCCTAGCGGGATATCCTCGTCAGAATAAGTTATATCAACATACCATAATCTTCCATCTCCAAAATAGGATTTTATCTTATCAGATTCATAGTGGACTGCAATAACAATGTTTGTTATTCCCTGTTCTTTGAGGTATCTTATTTGGTGTTCTAAAAATGGTTTTCCTGCAATTAAAGCCATAGGCTTTGGAACATCATTTACTACAGATCTTAACCTTGTCCCAAATCCTCCTGCTAGTATTAAGGCACTTACATCTAACTTTTTCTTATTCTTTTCTTCTAAAGCAGATCTTATTGAGGGTTTATCCTGTAGTGTTGATTCCATTATACATTTTTGTAAGGATCATTTTTCATTAAAAGGCTATAGCCTTTGATAAGCTCTTTTATTCCGTCATCTAATGAATAAACTGGAGCGAATCCCGCATTAATTATTTTCTTATTTGATACGATATAGTTTCTTTTGTCAGGGTCTTCTCCAACTTCTTTGTATACAATCTCAAACTTTTTTATATATCCTTTTATTTTCTCAGCAAGTTCTGCCTTTGAGAGGTTCGCATCGTCTAGTCCTACATTGTAAGGCTCATTTTTCATAGCATCAAAATTTTTGATGCAATGCTCAAAGCATCGTGCTACATCTCTTATGTGGATATAGTTTCTCTTGAAGTCTTTTTCGTAAATAATAATGTACCCATCTCTCATCGCCTTCAGAACAAAATCATTAACCAAGAGGTCAGTCCTCATTCTTGGAGAAGTCCCAAATACAGTGGCAAGTCTCAATGTAATTGCCGGCTTGCCATTCTTTCCTGATTCAAGCAAATATCTTTCAGCATTCACTTTTGTGTTTCCGTATAATGATATTGGCTCCAAAGGAGTCTCCTCCGTGCAGAATACTGTTCCTGATTTAGTTCCATAACCGCTGTTTGTAGTGGGATAGATTATCTTTTGATGAGGTTTTCTAATTTTATCAAGCATTACAATTGCCTCATAATTAGTTGACTTAGCTTCCATAGGTTTTGCATCGCATGCAGGCATACCCACAATAGCGGCAAGGGGTATGATTACATCAAATTCAGGAATTACTTTTTCCATCAATTCTTTATTTCTTACATCTCCATAAATGAAATTAAAATTTGGGTTATGTGCATAGGAAAATAGTGACTTTTGTCCCAGGCTTAAATTGTCCAGGCATGTTACTTTGTATCCTGCAGATAGTAAATGCTCTGTAATAACGCTTCCTATATAGCCAGCTCCTCCGGTGATTAATACCTTTTCTTTAAACATGATTTTAATCTGAAATAAGCGTATATAAACTAATTGGTTACCGTAAACATTATAAATGATTGTCAGGTAAAATTTTTATGATCTTATCTGGTTTTGAAGAGCTAAAAAGTCTAAGAAAAAAATACCCTGAAAAGAAGATAGTGGCATGTTCGGGAGGTTTTGATTTAACACATGCAGGCCACATCCTCTTTTTTGAAGATTGTAAATCCCAAGGGGATATTTTGGTAGTTTTAGTAGGATCAGACAAATTAACAAAAATGAATAAAGGGGATAGTCGACCAATTCTTAATGAAAATATTCGTCTAAAGACTGTAGATTCCTTCAAACCAGTAGATTATTGTCTTTTGGATAACATTTCAGATGCTCCAAAAAGTCATAAGGGAATTGAAAAGATGTTTATGGAATTAAGACCAAACAGTTATATTATAAATGATGACTCTTTTGATATCGAAGGAAGAAAACTTATAGCAGACAAATTTGGTGTTTCAATAGTTGTTCTTAATAGGATAGCCCCTGCAGGTTTCGAAAACATCTCTACTTCAAAAATAATAGAAAAGATTATAAACTCAAAATAAGCGCAATCAATTATGCACAAATTAGTAGTTAATTATCATCCAAGTGCCGCAGTCGTACAATCTGCAGAAACAGACGAATTTCTATTTTCTCGTTATGACCTCACTTATCCTGTTTTACCTTACAGATTGTCTGCAAATGTAATTGGAGGTAATCCCACTCCTAAAGACACCACTCCATGGCAAACATGGCAAAGAGAAGTATGTGAAGAATTTCATAATGAAGCTCCACACGGCGAAACTTTGAGAGACACCACTACTCCTTTTGCACCATTGGAAGAAATTCACAGAATAAGAGATGCAATTTTAGCAGGGGCAAGACCTTACGCTGATTTCCACGTTTCTAACGGTGGAATCTCTTTAGCAGAGTATCTTGGCGGTGTTGGAAAGGGTCTGAAAGAAGCAGAATTTGTAGCTTCATTGCCAGAAAAGAAAAGAATGGAATTAAAAAATACGGGATTAGTAACAAGAGCCCAAGCAGAGCTTATTAGCATATTTCATTCTGTAATCCCTCAAGAAGAAATTGAAAGAGTTAAACACTATTTGGCAAAGGGTATGAGATTAGTAACAGAAGGAGGATCAAGAGTCCTTACAAGGAATCAATTAGTTAACGGGATAGAAGGAGAAGTAGAGAGAAATAAGTCTTATTTGACCGCGCATACAACTCCTTTCGTAATGAGCAACTTTCTTGGTTTGAGTCACCCTATAATGCATCCAGAAAGATCCAGTGCAGTCAGGCTTGTAACTCCAGTCAGGGCATCATATGCAGATTACGAATCAGATCCAATGTTTGATTATAAGCCTATCCGCAAGTAATTTTAATTTATAATAAACTTTATATATTGATGTCTAAATATCTTTTTATGGATAAAGGTTTCTGGAAAGGAAAAAAGATTCTAATAACCGGAGGAACTAGTTTTGTAGGCAAAAATCTAACAAATAAACTAAAAGATCTTGGAGCACATTATTTTGTTTTTGGAAGCAAATCTGGTCCAATACAATTTGATTTGACCAAGCAGGCAGAAGCAGACAAAGTTATGCAGCATGAAGGGGTAAAATATGACTTCATTATCCATATGGCTGCACTTCAGCACGCAGCAGATTGGCCTATGCATCATACGGGTTTGCAATTTCATGTAAACAATGCAATTCACGTTAATACTCTTGAAGCATGGAGAAATTTTCAGTCACAGGCAAAGTTTGTGGCAGTAGGAAGCAGTTGTTGTTATCCTGGAGCGATTCCTAAACTGAAAGAAGAAGATTTACATCATGGACCTTTGCACGACAGCGTATACTCTTATGGATTTACTAAGCTTTTATTGGGAGTTGGAATAGAGGCATACAAAGATCAATACAAATTGAGGGGTACAATGCCTATGTTTGCAACTCTTTACGGCCCTCACGATGATTTCAATATCAAGACTGCTCATGTTGTAGCTGCTTTAGTAGGAAAGTTTTGTAATGCTAAAAAGAATAACTTGCCTGAAGTTGAAGTATGGGGAGATGGAACTCAGACAAGAGAGCTAATTTTTGTAGAAGACCAAATAGATGGATTGCTCATGGCTGCTCAAAATTTCGAAGGCAATATACTTAATATAGGAACAGGAATTGAAACAACAATAAAAGAGCTTGCAGAGACAATAAAGAAAATGTCAGGTTATCAAGGAAAAATAGTTTATAATACAAACAGATTTGTAGGTGTAAAAAATAAAGTACTAGACATAACCAAGGCAAAGAATGAAATTGGCTGGACCTCTAAAAATAAGATGCATACATTGGAAGAAGGTTTAAAAAAAACAATAAACTGGTATGAAAAGAATATAGATTCTATGTCTCATTCATCTCACGGATAATGCTATATTTTTAGATAGGAATTGGGTAATAAACGAAGAAATAAAGCAAATAAGAGTCTAGTATCTTTTTATTGCAAAAAACATTCCAGTAGGATAAACTTGTTTTGGTTTGAATGTTTTGAATCCATTTTTTTCTAAGAATTCAGAAAGTACAGATACATTTCTCTTTTGATCCAGGTTATGGTATTCCATTGTTATTCTGTCTATTTTGTCCAAAGTTTCTTTTTTGCAATTTAGAAGTATTCTATATTCAGCTCCCTCACAGTCAAATTTAAGGAGGTTTATTTTTTTTATTCCATTATCTTTTAGTATGCTGGCCAAAGTAGTTGACTTTACAATTATCTCATCAGAAATCTCTTCTGGCTTGTAAAATGAATGTCTTCCGCTATGCCTATCACTTCTAGCAACATAGAACTTCTTTAATTCTTTTTTATTGTCAACAGCTAAATTGAATATTTTAATATTCTTTATATTGTTGATTTCAGTGTGTTTCTTTAAAAGAGAGAAGTTTTTAGGAGCAGGTTCGTATGAGAAAACAAGCCCATTTTTTGCTTTTTTAGCAGCATACATAGAGAATATGCCTATGTGAGCTCCTATATCTACAATAGTATCGGTCTCTCTTATCTTAAATATTCCATTGGTATAAATATTATGCACGTAAATTTCATTTAGTATGAACCTATCGTCGCTTCGCGAGTCTATAAAGAACTTGTTTCCATCAGTTGTTTTGTAAGAAAAAACTCCTTTCTTATTAAACCAGTAATCTATAAGGTAGCTTGGCCAATTATGTATGGATCTCGTTAATTTAAGAAAATTAGTCAATTTTGGCATAGTCCACACTGTATGGTAACGTTTAAATTACTTTCTAGTAGGGTATTCAAATGATAAACCATCGAAAAAATATGATCAAGAAGTTTGACAAGAAGATTATGTTTGCTGTTTGGACATGCCACAACAAATTCTATCATATGTATCAGATGT
This sequence comes from Candidatus Pacearchaeota archaeon, assembly GCA_016866935.1. GTDB lineage: Archaea > Nanobdellota > Nanobdellia > Pacearchaeales > GW2011-AR1 > SICU01. Next base: position 19,643 of record VGKS01000001.1, on the reverse strand, counting down.
GGGATGCTCCTCTTAGAAAACTATTTCGTGAAGTAGTAAGTTTTGATCCTCAGGAAGTGCTTTACAATGAAGGCAAGGATGAGATGAACAGAAAGTTTCTCGCAGTGATTGAAAAAGAGAAACCAGATTACCTCTTTACCCAGTTGATTTATGAGGAATTTTATATAGATACTCTTCTAAAGATAAAAGAAGTTTCTCCAAAAACCCAGTTCATCAACTTTAACGGGGATGATGACAACATGTTTTATGACTATAATCTATTGTTTTTTCCATTAATAGATTATTTTTTTACCACACAGCCAGATTATCTAAAGGAATATTCTTCACGCGGGATGAAAGCTTTTCTGATGTTTGGAGCAGATCCCGAGGTCTTTAAGCCTTTAAACTTGGAAAGGATATACGATGTAACTTTTGTTGGAACAGTTAAATCAGACAGGGCAGAGTATATCAGATACCTGGTAGAAAATGGGATTAAAGTAAGGATATTTGGAAGTGGCTGGGAGAAATACGAGGAATTCAAGAAAATCTGGGGCGGAAAAGTCTCAGATGAGGAATTCAAGAAAATAATCAATCAGAGTAAAATAAATATAGTATTCTCTAAGAATTATCAGGGAAAGACTCATGTTTTAGACAGGCTTCCTGAAATAAGCTTCACGAAATCTTTTTCACTTGTAGAATTTAGCAAAGGTTATTACGAATTATTTACAGAAGGAAAAGATATAGCTACCTTCCAGACAAAAGAAGATTTGCTTGAAAAGATAATGTTCTATCTTAAAAATGAACCTCAAAGGAAAAGAATTGCTAAAAATATCTATGAGAAAAGTCTAAAGAATTACTCTCTTGTTTCGTTGATAATAAACGCATTCAATAAAATAATAATGGAAGGCAAGAAAAAAGAGTTTGCTTATCCAACATCCTCTGAAATGAATGTAGCGCATATAAGTGTTTCTGAATTGAATGAAGATCTAAATAAAATAATTCCCAAGCTTGACGGGGCTGATTTCGTAAGTTTTGCAAGCAAGAAATCAAAAGACCTTAAATTCAAGGAAACTTTCCAGGTGCTGTCTTTAAATAATAGCAAGAAAAATGCAAGCTGCTGCGATTATTATGTTGAGTCATCTTTTCTAGGCAATTATTTGGTCCTTCAAACCAAGCATTCATATGAAACTCTCGAAAGAAAAGAATTTGTTAATCTGTTAAGGATTGAAACTCTGCTTGTCAGAAAGCAATACTTCATAAAAAACTATGAAAAATTTAGAAATTATAAAGATGGTCTAGGGTGGATATACGGTGATCTATCTTTTGTTTCATACCCATTTGTTAAAATAAAAGGGGTTAAAGTAAACAGTAAATTAGCAGAGCATTCTTTCTTGCCACTCTATGAAAACGTCCTTAGGTCATTAAGATGGAAGAAAAAGATCTACTCTTCATTATATACATATTTGCTATTCATACAAAGCGTTTTTGATAGCAATCTTAATCTAAAAGGAATGTGGAATAAGTATATCTTCAAAGAACTAAAACCCAATTTCAAGAAGGGTTATGTTGGAAAAATATTATCTAAAAATTAAACAATAATCTATTTATACCCTAAATAGCGGGTTTTTTTATGAAATCTTTACATAAGTTATTTCTTTTTGCGCAAGACATCTATATCAAAATAAGTAATTTGGTTGGTCCTGAAATAATCCATAATAATGAGAAGCATGAATCTCTAAAGAAGTTCCTATTTTACAAAAAGATAGAAGGGGTGGAAGGAGATTACTTGGAATTTGGAGTGTATGAAGGAACCAGCATAAAGGGAGCAGCTACCTACTGGAGAAAAATAGGGGGTGGAAAAAATATGAGGTTTTTCGGTTTTGACTCTTTCAAAGGAATGAGCCCTGAAAAAGGAGATGAGCACCCATTTTATACAAACTTTGACTTTTCAACAGATTTTCACCAAATCAAGAAAAGGTTTAGGAATTTTCCTGAAGTAAAACTGGTCCCTGGCTTTTTCAATCACACTCTTAAAGAAGGCCCTTCAAAATACGGGATTAAGAAAGCCGCAATGATTATGATGGATTGCGATTTGCATTCTTCTGCGAGCCAAGCTTTCAAGTTTATAGATAAAGTGGTCCAAAAGGGAACTATACTGATTTTAGACGATTATTTCAATTATTTAGGAGGGGTAGAAAGAGGAGTGAGAAAAGCATTTAAAGAGTTCTGTAAAAGAAATAAGCTCGTAGTAGAAGAACTTGGAAGATATGGCATAGGCGGAGCAATATTTTTGATAATATAAATGGCAATCTTAAAATCTCAGAGTCTTAGAAGGGAAACTAAGTTTTTACTATATAGGTTCAGATATCTTATTAATTACATAATAATAGGCCTTTTCTCGGTTGGTTTAGAAATCCTAATTGTTCATTATCTTAATATTCTAGAATCGCCTTCACTTATTAGCATCCCTCTTGGCTTCATTTCAGGAGTTTTCATAAGTTTCCTTCTCAATTCCAGGCTTAATTTTAGAGTTCCAAAAGGAAGGAATGCAAAAACTTTTAGTATTTTCTTATCAATAGCAGTCGTAGCTTTTCTTCTTAATCTACTAATAATGTCTGTTCTTTTTGGAGGAATAAACTCAAATTATGGCCCTTCCAGGCTTTTCACTGCAGGAGTAGTATTTCTACTGAGCTATTTTGCGCATAGAAAAATAACTTTCACAGATTTCGTGAAGAAAGTAGGTGTCGCAGTTTACCTTAAGAAAGACGAGTCAATAGAAGATGTTTATTCAAAAATAAAATATTATTCTGATTTTATCCATATAGACTTTGTAGATAAATCAATGAGTGAAGAGGCTGAAGAGATAGATTTACCTCTAATAAAAAAGATAAGCAGTGTTTGGTTTCTTGAAAAGCAGTTGCATATTATGTCAAAGACACCCTCTATCTGGATTAAGAAACTTCATAAGTATGTTGATGTAATAACGGTTCATTTAGAAGTTAATGAAGTTTTGGATGAAGTAATAGATTTATGCAAAAGTTTCAATAAAAAAGTCGGTATTGTCATTACAATAAAATCAGATTTAGATAAACTCAAGAAATATCTCAAAAAAATAGACTACATTCAAGTAATGGGTATCGAAGAAGTGGGTAAATCAGGTCAAAATTTCACCATAGATTCATTGAGTCTATTAGAAAAAGTAAACTCTCTTAATCTGAATGGAATAAAAGTTATTTTTGATGGAGGGGTAAAGCCAACAAACATCCAAAAGATAAATGCTAGGTATATAGTTTCAGCCTCTAGCTTGATAAATTCAGATGATCCTATTAAATCTTTTATGGAATTAAAGACTAGCGCAAGGTATTCATCCTTATCTGAAACAATTAGGAAGGATATAGTGGATGAAATAAACAAGATTGTTAGGTCTAATAAGTTTTTGGTATCTGGAAACTTAGTAGGAACATTTGCAGAAACTTATGATTTAGAAGGAGCTAGTGATATAGATACAGTAATCATATTTGATAAACTTTCAAAAGATAACTTTCTAAAGGTTTTAAATGACTTTAAAGATTTATCAAAATGTCTTGAATCTAAATATGGTATAAAATTTCTCATAAATAACACTCTTGGACCATTAAAATTCAATGATAGGTGTATAGTTTTCCACCTTATGTTTTACGATATAGAATCGCATAGACTTCATTGTTTGGATAGCCCATTTACATGTTTTGATTGGCAAAGATCCAGGAAATATTCAAAGAAACCTATCGAAAGAATCTATTCAGTTAAGTTATTGCAGCCTAGTTTTTTCTTTAATTCAAGAAGAAGCGTTTCAGATTACCTAAAAGACTTAAAGAGTGGTAATATCTCTTATAGGTCATACGCATTTGATAAAAAAGGTAATGTGGTAGAAGAAAAGAATTTCAAAGAGATGGATTCTCGGCATAAAATAGAATTCTCTTACCATATATGCAAGTTTTTGATCTTAAACTTCCTGAAATTATATAATAGAAGAAACAGTAAGCCTGATTTCGATAAAATGCTTGACAATTATTTCAAAATATTTAAGAAAAACGCAATCTGGCACAGATCTTTAATCGAAAAAATGTATTCTGATAAGCTCAAGAGAAACTTTGGTTTTGAGAAAAGCATAGAATCTTCTTTAGAGAAATTTTTGAAGGATTTTGAGAGCCAGTTTAAAGATTACTTTTATTCAGGAAAACAAATCTCTTTCATAAGGCATGCACCTACAGAAATGAATAAAGAAGGATTATTCCTCGGTCAAAAAACTGACATTGGAATAAAGAACTTAAAGAAGAAACTTGATTTTAGCGATTTTGATCTGGTATTTTCATCACCATTAAAAAGGTGTCTAGAAACCTTGGAGCATTCCAAAGCAAAAAAAGCTAAAAAAGATAAACGCCTTATAGAGGTAGACTACGGTTTAGTAGATGGTAAGGACTTTTCTTTTCTCCAAAAAAACTACCCTGGAATAGTAGATTCATGGGATCTAGGGGAAGATACCGCATTTCCTTCAGGTGAAAATAATGCAGATGTTCAAAAAAGGATGTTTTCATTCGTTAAAGACCTTAGAAGATACTCCCACAAAAAAATCCTTGTTTGTACTCATAATGTTTTCCTTAGGTCTCTTGTTGGAACTTATTCAAATATTCCAGTTAAGGACTGGCATAAAATTAAAATAGACCACTTGGATGAGATAAAAGGAGTAATTTCTAAAGATGGAAGGTTTTTTCTGGAGTTAAATAGGGATCAAATTGAAAGGATGTTCTCTAAATTATAATGAAATATTTCATAGCACTTGAACCTGAAAGAAAAGTTTATGAAAAAATAATGGATCATAAAGAAACTGTTTTTAATCTAGTTGGAGACCAAAAGTTTCTGTCTCATTCCCCCCATACCACGCTTGTACTTCTAAATTTGGATGATTATGGTGAAAAGATTATTTTAGAAAAAATAAGCTCTTTTGTTTCAAAAACAAAAAAGATAAATTCAGAGATAAAAGGAATGCATGTCTTCTATAATGATATCCAGACAGGTGGAAATACTATAACTTACAATTTTTCATCATTTGCAACAAAAAATCTTAAGAACTTGCAGGTTGAATTTTTAGATTCCCTTAATATCTCTGATAAAATGAAGTTTTTCTCTTCCGAGTCAGATGTCTTTAAGAAATCAGGGCAAATAGAGAAAGATAATATTATCAAATATGGATTTCCTTTTGTAGGGGAAAACTGGATACCTCATTTAAGTTTGGCTTCCATAGATCAAAAGGTTTTTGACCTTGTTCATAAAACTATACTTGGTCAAAATCTAGCTGGTCAATTTGTATTTGATTCTATAGTTTTATATAAGGAGGAAAATAAACCTCAGATAATTAAAAAGTTCACTTTCGAAAATGTTTGAAGATCTAAAGGCAAGAGTTGCAGAAGCTAACAAAAGAATTGTTAAGGAAGGTTTAGTTAAGCTTTCATTTGGAAATGTAAGCGGGTTAAGTGATGATGGAAAATACTTTGCAATTAAGCCAAGCGGAGTCCATTATGATTCTTTAACTCCTGATGATATGGTTGTAGTGAATGTGGAAGATGGTTCTGTAATAGAAGGAAAACATAAGCCAAGTTCAGATACCCCTACCCATCTTTATCTCTACCAGAATTTGAAAGGCATAAAGGGAATAGTCCATACTCATTCTCCTTTCGCTACTTCTTTCTGTCAAGCTAAAATGCCTCTACATTGCTATGGGACAACCCATGCAGATCATTTTAATGGAACAGTGCCTGTTTCAAGAGACCTTTCCACCGCTGAAATTAATTTAGATTACGAATTAAACACGGGCAAAGCGATAGCGGAAGCGTTTGGGTCAGTCAATCACCTCGAGGTTCCAGCTTGCCTGGTTGCATATCACGGTCCTTTTGTATGGGGAAAAAGTGTTGATGATGCAGTGGAGAATGCTATTGCTCTTGAAGAAGTATCTAAAATGGCAATTAGCATGAAAAATATGCTTGGGGGCATGCCATGTAGCATCCCAAAACCACTTCTTGAAAGACACTACAATCGTAAGCATGGTAAAGGGGCCTATTACGGTCAGGGTAAAAAATGATAAACGTGGTATTAATGGCCGGAAGTGGAAAACGTTTTACCGATGCTGGTTACAAACTTTCAAAGCCACTTATCCCTGTTTCTGGAGCGCCAATGATTATTCAGGCTGTCAAATCAATGCCTCCGGCAGACAAGTGGGTTTTTGTAGTGAGGCAGGAACATTTAGAGGAAAAAGAAGTAATTAGCGCTCTTAAGTCTGTATCTAAAGATGTGGAAATAATAGTTGACCCAAATCCCATAGGCCAATTAAATTCGTGTCTTGTTGCAAGAAAATTCTATGACTATGATGAGCCTATTTTTGTAGGAGCTTGTGACCTTGGAATGGTTTATGATCTTCATAAGTATCAAAATTTAATCAAATCTAAAAGTCCTGACATGATTTCCTGGAGCTTCACTAAACAGCCTAACCTGACTAGAAACCCTCAGGCCTGGGGTTGGCTTAAGATCGACAAAGATCATAATATAAAAGGAGTTTCAGTCAAGGTTCCAATTTCAAATAATCCTTACGATGATTATGCTATTACGGGTTCATTCAGTTTCAAAAGCGGAAAAGAATTTCTAAAGATTGCAGAAGAATTGATGCGTAGGGGAGTAACAGTAAAGGGAGAATATTATATAGATTCTATGATTGGAGTGGCAATAGAAATGGGCTACAAAGTGGTTTCATTCCCGGTAGAAAAATATATTGGATGGGGAGTGCCTGCAGATTATGAAGAATACCTTTACTGGGAAAAAGCAATTGCTCTGCCAGAAAAAAACCCAGAAGCTAAAGAAAAGAAAGAATATGCTTTCTGGCATTCTTATTTCGGTAAAAAATAATGAAAAAACCATATCTCTCAATAGTTTTGCCTTGTTATAATGAAGCAAAGAATATTTCTATAGTTTTAGAGAAATTTAGTAATGCCTTTGTTAAGTTTAATAATCCAAATATTGAATTAATTCTCGTAGATAACAATTCAAAAGATGAAACAAAAGAGGTTCTCAAGAGTCTTCTTAAGAAAAAAAAGTATTCTTTTGCAAAGTCAGTGTTCCAACCTGAACCTGGCTACGGAGCAGCTCTGTGGAAAGGCCTTGCTTCTGCTAAAGGAGAATTTGTAGGCTGGACCCATGCAGATATGCAGACTCCTCCAGAAGATGTTTTTAGGGCTCTAGAAATAATAAAGTCTTCCAAAAATAAAAAAATATTTTTGAAGGGAAAACGTTATGGAAGGCCTTTAGCTGATAAATTAGTCAATACTTTAGGTATGTCTATATTTGAAACAGTAGTTCTGGGAAGTTTTATGTATGATATAAACGCTCAGCCAAATATTTTCCCAAAATCTTTGATGAAGCATCTATCCAATCCTCCAAAAGATTTCGCGTTTGACTTATTCGTATATTATACTGCTAAGAAATACGGATATGAGGTAAAAAGATTCCCTGTTTACTTTGGAAAGAGGATTTTTGGAGAAAGCGCCTGGAATACAGGATGGAAAGCAAGGATAAAATTCATAAAAAGAACAATGAAGTTTACTTTCGAGTTAAAGAAAAAACTAAATTAATTATTAGGCAAATTATAAAGTGTGTGGCATTTTAAGTAAAATGATCTTAGATTAATTTATAAAGTGTTATTTTATACAATTTTATGGGAATTATAAGGCATCGTATAAACACGATAGAAGCTTTGAAAACAGTCAATCCTAGCCATGGAGTCGAGCTTGACTTAAGAGGGTATGGGGATAAGCTACTGATGACTCATGATCCTATTGAGGATTCTAAACTGGCGACTTACACCGATTTTGAAGAATATCTTAAGCATTGGAGGCATTCTGGAGTGATGGTGCTTAACATCAAGGAAATGGGTTATGAAAAAAGGATTATTGATTTAATGCATAAATATAATGTCAAGGATTGGTTCTTTCAAGACGCTGAATTCCCTTATATATATAGAGCAACAAGAAAAGAAGGAATGAGAAGAGTTTCAATAAGATTTAGCGAAGCAGAGCCAATAGAGTATGTGGGTGCTCAGTTGGATGAGAATGGTAATCCAATGCTTAACTGGGTCTGGATTGATACAAATACAAAACTTCCTATAACCAAAGAAGATATTTCTGTCCTTTCTAAATTCAAGACTTGTCTTGTTTGTCCTGAAAGATGGGGAAGACCTGCTGACATCCCTAAGTATATTGAAGGGCTTAAGTCTCTTGGATTTAAACTGGATGCAGTAATGACAGCCGCTCAATATGTAGAACAGTGGGAAAAATCAGGAGTGGTAAAGCTCTAACCTCTTACAGAAGAGATTTTAAACCGCTATAAATCTAATTTTTAATGAAAAAACAAGATATTTTCTACCCCATTTTAGGGATATTAATTGTCATAGCAATATTCTTTTATATTGAATCGTTGCATCCATATAACTTTACTCAAGGAGACAATATAGAGCAGTTTCTTCCTGTTTTGCTTGAAGGTTTTGACCAACTGTTCAATTTTGATCTTCCGGTATTAAATATGCATCAATCGTTAGGTTCCCCGATGTTGGAGGTTGGGACATACCCTTTCTTCTATCCAATAAGTATCTTGGCTTATATTTTTTCAAATTATGTTTTTGGAAACGTTTTCTTATTTATGGAAATATTTGTTTTCATTCACCTCATAATTGGCTTTCTTGTTATCTACATTTTTCTTAATAACAAAGTAAAAAGAAAATTCATTTCAATGCTTGCAAGTGTTGCTGTAGTATATTCAGGATATATCTTAATTTATTCCTCAAGCTGGTTTTATTTGATTCCTACGCTTGTTTTTCTTCCGCTTCTTCTTCATTTCGCTGAATCTTTGATAAAAGATTCCTCAAAAAAGATTTTCATTAGTTCAGGGATGATAAGAGGGCTTTATTTTTATTCCGGAAATGCCCAGTATTTTGTATATTCAGTTATTTTCGAGTTTCTCTATCTGGTGTTATTAATGCATAAAAATGAATTTAAAAATTATGCTTCTATTCTTAGTAGGTACGGATTATCTATGCTGATTACAGTATATGTGGCTTTACCTCTTATTCTTTCACAATTGCATATTGCCTCAGAATCTCCGCGCGGCAACTTAAATTTAATTAATTATATTATAAGCCCTCCGAGTTCTCCTATAGATATAGTAAAAGGATCTATTCTTCCTTTTCCACTTGTTAAGTCTAATAATCCTTTGTTTTATTCCGGACCAGATGTTATAGCAATATATTACGCAGGAGGCTTATTTTCAATATTCTTCTTTTTAGGGGGATTATATGGATTATACAAATATAGAAAGAGGTCTTTAAAGAAAATCCATCCTTTATTTTTCCTTGCAATACTAGCTATATTGCTAAGCATGGGCTACTATGGGATAATCTATACTTTTGGAGCGTTTTTACCTATCCTAAGTAACTTTAGTTATCCTTTGAAAATAACTCTTTTCACAAATATATTCATGGCCCTATTCGGAGCAATAGTTCTTGACAAAGCATATGAAAACTTGAATATTAGTTATCGAAATAAGATCTTTATTCTCTTTTCTTTATTGTTTCTTATTCTTATAGTTTATCATGTATTTATAGCAGTTAATCTGTCAGGGCCAAGGTTTGAGGAAAGTCTTCCTCTAAACCTGGATAAGTACGAATCTTTGCAAAATAAGGAGGGAAGACTTATCGGAGTGTTTACCAACAGCACCTATAACCCTACTAACGTGAAATATTCAAATGCTTCTAATGAAATGAAATATTTTGGGCCACTTACACATAATTTTCCAACTTATTTTGGGATAGACTCTGTTTTTGCTTACGAACCATTTCAAGATACTTTAACTTATGAAAGAATACCTGTGTCAAAATATGGCCTATCAGAGGTAACTATTAATCTGTCAGGTCTTGGAGAGTATGGGGTAAGGTGGGTATTAGTTCCGCGCGATAGCCTTGTTTATCATGAAGAACTGGCTGGCTTAAATGAGGTTTATTCAGATGAACATTTTATTATCTTTGAAAACAAATATAAAAGTTATGTATTTTCAGGTGAAATAAAAATAGAATACTTAAGACTTTCTAATGGCCTGAAATTTAACACCGTATTTTCTGAGCCTAAAAATGTAACTATCAACCTATTGCATAAAGATAATTATGTGCTAAAAGTTAATCATGAGAAAAAAGAAATCTATTCGGATGAATTTGGAAGAATAGTATTTGAAGCGCCAGAAGGAGATAATTCGATAGAATTAAAGTATGTAGCAAAACAATTTTATTTAGGTTTAATTTTGTCTCCTTTGGTTTTAATTATTGGAGTGTCTTTGTTTTTATTTGTTCAAAGGAAGAATAGATTGCCTAGACTTGAATTCAAGATAAATAAAATATTGAGTAGACTGAGAAATATCGGTTTTAAGATAACCATAATCTGTATTTTATTGTTGATTATTTTACTATTCTATGTAGCAGTCAATTCATTTACAGACGTAAATAATATTTCTAAAATAATAAAGGAAAGAACTAACGCTGACTTTTCCATAGATGATGTAAAGTTTAATATATTTACAGGAAAAGTAGTTATAGAAAATTTAATTGTAAATAATACACAAAATAAGGTTTTTGAAGCCGAAAGAGCGGACTTGGATGTATCTTATTTAGATTCTATTACTGCTATGATAAGTGGAAATAAAAGAATAATCTTTAGAAAAATAGATTTAATCAATCCTACTTTTTATATAGCTCCTCAAACGCCTGAAGAAAGCTGCAATACTCCTCTAAAAATTAGAATGGATTCAGTTAATGCTATTATAAAATCAGATGGCCTCACAATAAATGATGCAACATTTGTACCTTTTAATAAAATGTACTTGACTCTTGAAGATAGCGAAGTTACTCTAAGAGGGCAGCCTCAAAATTTAAACTTTAATATAAGCATTGAGAAATATTTAAATGGGGAGATAAATATAGGGCAGTCAACCGAAGAGCATTTGTCTTGTGTTATTTTGCCACTTCAAGATAAAAATGTATTGTACTACTAATTCTTTTTAATTAAGTAATCTCCAATTGCCAGATATCTAAGTGCCGAATTATCTAGTGTGTGAATGGCATCATTAATAGTTAATACATTAGGTTCTCCATGGAGGTTGAATGAAGTGTTTAATATTCCTCCGATCTTTGTTAATTTTTTGAACTCTTTTATTAGATCATAATATCCTTTGTTCCAGTTTTTGTATACTATTTGAGGCCTAAGTGTAAAATCATATGGGTGCATAGCTGCAGATAAATGCTCTTGTGCAAGTTTTGTAGAGTCAAATGTTAGAGTCATATAAGGAGCTTTTATCTTCTTTGGGTTTTTTATGTATTTATGAGCATCATCTTCAATAATGCTGGGGGTGAATGGCATCCAAAAATCTCTGTCTTTTATTGTTTCATTCAAAATCCTTATTGTTTCAGGGTCACTAGGATTAGCAAGTATTGCCCTATTTCCAAGTGATCTAGCACCCCATTCACTTCTTCCACTGCATCTTGCTACTATTTGCCCTTCTGCAAGAAGTTTTGCAACTTCTTTATTTATTTTTTTTACTTTTTTTACAGTATAATTTTTCAGTTTATTTTTCTTGAGATAATCCTCTAAATCTTTATTGTCGCATTCTGGTCCAAGATATAAGTCTTCTATGGCTCTAAAGTTAATATTTTTATCCTTATTTAGCTCCCTATATCCAAAAAAGCAAGAACCTATTGCATTAGATTCATCCCCACAACTCGGCATAACAAAAATGCTCTGAACTTCGTCTAGATTAGCTATTCTTTGGTTTGCTTTAACGTTCATAAATACCCCTCCAGCCAAAGCAATGTTATGTATTCCTGTGGCCTTAATGGCATTTCTTATCCATTCCAGTGTTAGCTCTTCAGTAAGCATTTGCACAGCACCTGCTAATGTGTCAAACCTAACAAACTTCATTTTATCAAGCAAATAATTGTCTACAAAAGGCATATTGAATTTTGACTTAAATTTTAAGGAGTCTACCCATATTATCTTTCTGAGCTCCTCATAAACTTCCTTTACTTTTTCTGTCTTTGCATATGGAGCCAGCCCCATTACCTTGAATTCATGTTCAAGAGGTTTCATTCCTAAAATAATAGTAGTTATTGCATAAAGGTATCCTAAAGAAGCGCTTTTATCTGTCATTGCTATTCTTTTAAGATTTTTACCATCAAATATATTTACAGTAGCGCAAGTTCCGCTTCCTTCCCCGTCCAGAGTAAAAACAAGAGTTTTTTGGTTTTTGTTAAGATTGAAGCAAGGCGCAAGCGCGTGAGCGTAATGATGATCTATCAAAATAATCTTTTCTATTGGATAGTTAAGTTTTCTTGCAAGGTAATTTCTTACTTCATTTCTTCTTTTTTTATTTGAAGATCTAGGATTTTTCATTAAATTATAATTATAGTAAAAATTTGGATAATTATATCCAATTTTAGATAAAATTCTTTTATGAAGAGGTTTGCGAATATAAGATTCCAAGAATTGTTTCACAAATTTAGGGTCATTTATTATGGGATAATGGTCGTCCAATACAATCGTAGCCAAGTCTTTAATTTCTAACCCATTAGACTTCAAGATATAATCTATTCCTGCGAAAGGTATGCCTGCATGATTTTTTATTCTTGAAAATCTCTCCTCGCTCACGCAAGTAATTATCTTTCCATCTTTTAGCAGACATGCCGTAGAATTATGTCCTATATTAAGTCCTAAGACAAACATGTTTTTACTTTATAATAGTAATTTATAAAGTTACCTGTAATTTATGTCCAGATATGCTTTTCTTGTTATTCCAGATATTGTTCCAAAGTACCTTATTGTCATAAAAACAAACATTGGAAAGACTACAGAAACTTTCTTTAATTTCATAGATTTCATTAAAGACAGTGTTGGAATAGCAATAGGGGAAATTAAATAGAGAAAAAATGGAAACAACTTGTTTACTATCTTTGTTCTAGTAAATAAATTATCTATGGAAGCTCCAATCCATCTACTTTGGGAATATATCTGTTTAAGGTTTTCAGGGTTTTTATGATAGCATACCGTATTTTTGGCTACAATCGGTTTGACTTTATGCTTGAACCATAAAGTCTGGTCATCTGCATATCCGTAATCTGGGTCAAATCCTCCTAAATCTAAAAATTTCTTTCTGTCAATTGCTCTAAATATTTTTACCTTATCTGCATCTTTAGGTGAGACTCGTATATGCCCCCAGCATCTGCTCCATATATTCTTAGTGTTAAGAACTATTTCATTATCATGGGTTGTTCCGATTACCTCTTTATTGATAGGTTTTATGAGATTTTTTATGTAATCTTTATCAAAAGTCATATCAGAATCAACAAATATCAGGATTTCTCCTTTAGAGTTTTTTGCTCCAAAGTTCCTAGCTTTTCCAGGCCCTCCATGTTTTTGGTTCAGTATTTTTATTTTAATTTTCTCTTTTCTGGCAGTGTCATTGGCCACCCGTATGGTAGTATCGGTACTTCCATCATCAACTAATATTAATTCTATTTTTTTGTGGGTTTGCGCTTTAAGGCTTCTAATGCAATAAGGGATGTCTTTTTTCTCATTATACATAGGAATAACAACTGAAACTAATCTGTCTGACATATATTCTAATTAACTATCTGGTTTAAAAGCTTTTAAATGGAAATTCCTCACAATATTATGGGTAAACTCAAGATTTTGGAGCTTTGTCACTTTTCATCCGGAATTTGCGGAGTTTGGAATAGAGTCAGAGAAGAGTCTGTTCGTCTATCCGAAAAAGGATATGAGGTACAGGTTTTTTCTTCCAGAGCCATAAAAGGAAGCAGAGAAAAAGTCCCCATTAGTGAAACTATAAGCAAGGTTAAAGTTAGGCGCTTCCCTTACTTCAGATTAGGGGGAGAATCTTTTATGTTTTGGAATTTTTATAACGATGCCATTGAATATTCTCCTGATGTAATCATTACTCATGTCTATAGGCACATACATACTACAACGGCTTTAAAAATAAAAGAAAAGCTTGAGAGGATGGGAAAGAAATGCGTAGTAATACTGGTAACCCACGCTCCTTTTAATGAAGATAATTCTGAAAGAGGCTTACCCGCTAGATTATCGGTATGGTTCTATGATAAATTTATTGGTCCGAGAAAAATAAATAAGTTTGATAGAATAATAACAATTTCACATTGGGAGGTACCTTATTTATTGAAAATAGGTACAAGCAAAACCAAATTATCTTACGTGCCAAATGGTATCCCTGAAATTTTCTTTAAGTCAAAATCTCAATTTAATAAAGATAATAAAATGCTCTTTTTGGGAAGAATAGCCCCTGTTAAGAGTTTAGAAACTGCCATTTTCGCCTTGACCAAATTAAATGATTATTCTCTTGAATTAGTTGGCCCAATTGAAAGTAATTACGAAAAATATCTAAAATCTTTAATAAAGAAGGAAGGCTTGTCCAAAAGAGTAACATTCTCTAGAGCAATATATGGCTCTAAAAATAAAATAAGAAAGCTCGACTCTTCGTCAATCTTTATCCTTCCTTCCAAAAGAGAGGGTATGCCTCAGTCACTGATAGAATCAATGGCTCGCTCAAGAATCTGTATAGGGTCTGATGTAGAAGGAATAAGAGATTTAGTAAAAAATAATGAAAATGGTTTGATCTTTAAAGTAGGAGTCTCTGATTCTTTGGTTGAAGCTGTTAAAAGTCTTAAAAATAAAAATCTCAAAAATATAAGCAGGAATGCTCATTCATTTGCCTCGCAGTTTAAGTGGGATTTATTAACTTCTAGACTTGATCGTATAATAAAGGACGAATTGAAGAATTAACAATGGCAGACAAAAAAATCAATAGGTTGCAATTTGCTTTATACGGAATTATAGCAATTGCTTTATTCGTAAGGTTTTATTTTTTTAATATAGTAAAAAATCAGGCGCATTGGTGGGACTCTTTGGCATATGGAAGTCTTGCTAAAAACATGATTTATCACTTATGGGACGAAACTCCATTCATAATTAATGAAACAATTATACGTCCGCCGCTTTTTCCCATTATTTGGAGCTGGATGTTAAAGTTTGGATTTTCAGATTATTTCCTGATTGTTTTCACAAACATAATTCCTTCTGTTCTCGCAGTTTGGTTGATTTTCCTAATAGGAAAGGAGATGTACGGTAGTAGAGTAGGATTGGTAGCATCTGCTCTTTCTTCAGTTTCTTGGATATACATATTTTATTCTTCAAGAGCAATGACGGATATACCTTCAATGTGCTTGATACTCGCAAGCATATACTTTTTTGTTAAGTCTTATGAATCTCTAAATATTAAGAACTGGACCATCTCTGTATTTTGTCTGTCATTTGCCGTCCTATTTAGGTATTCTCACGCAGTTTTTGCCTTTGCCTTTATACTTTTCTTAATCTTTGTTCATAAAGTAAAATTAGTTAAAAGTAAAAACTTTTGGATGGGCGGAGTTATTGGAGCTATCCCATTAATATTATTCTTCATAATAAATTTATTTGCTTATGGTTCTATATTACCTGCAACTAGTACTTATGCATCTAGTGCAGGTGAAAAACAAGATTTTGCATGGTATACTCTTGGATTCATCAATCATATCTTGCAATCGCCTTTAGTATTTCTTTTCTATGCAAGTCTTATAATTATATTAGTTAGAACAGTTATGTCCTATGGGTTCATTTCGAAGCATAAAGAATCCAGGATGCATATCTTTAATTTGATTCTCTTGTTAGTTGTTCTTTCATTCTTTATTTTTGTAATAAAAGCTTCAGAAGATAGATACTTACTTGGATTATCATCTGTCTTTTTTGTCTTGCCTGCTTTAGTGGTTTCAGTTATTTACGATTACTTGGCAAATAACAAAAAGAAATTTGCTATGATTGTATGTATTGCCTTTGTTCTATGGGTTGCTTTTGCAAATCTATCTTTTGCAAATACGATGATGATTGAGAAAAAGGAATCTTATGGGCAGATGAAAGAAGCATTTGAGTGGATAAGATACAATACTCCAGAAGATTCTATTATTGCAGGAGAGTGGACAGAGCCATATACAATCTATTATGCAGAAAGAAGAGTGCAAGCATTCCCGCAGGATGCGGACTTTTCAAACTTCACTCTTGAGGCAGATTACTTGATAGTTAATGTGTTTTATCCTCCAAATGAAAAGGTTTTGATTCACTTCAAGCCTATTGTTGAACAAGGGGGCCTGATACCTATAAAGACATTTTATTTCGATGTCAATCAGCAGCGGCCTGCAGTAATAATCTACCAAAGAGTCTAATTCTTTATAGCAAGAATAGCAATTTCATTGCCTTTTTGATTATGTTTGAAATATTCTTTATCTATTATTTTTGAAAATGGGCTTACTTTCTTTTTAATGAAATACTTTGCGAAAAAATGAATATATAGGGCAGCTAATTCAAATATCCCTCCGCCGGCAAAAACCCTTTTCACTTTGAAACCCTTTTTAGTTAGAAGATTTGTAATATCTTTGATAGTATAATGTCTTTCATGTTGGACATAGCGCACAGGATTAAAATAACTTAGAAAAGTATCATTAGGAACACAAATCGCAAGCTTTCCATTTTTATTGAGTACTCTATTTATCTCATCTAGTGCTTTATGATGATCTTTAATATGTTCAAGTACATCCAAAATAATTACTTGAGAAAAATATCCATCCTTAAATGGCAGTTTGGTAGCATCTGCCTTAACCTTGTTAATTGCTTTATTTTCCACTCCAAGGTTTTTATCGTCCAAATCAGAAGAAAAGAAGTTTTTATTTTTTATAAATAGTATATTTTCAATCCATTGCATTTCACCTGCGCCTATATTCAAAGTTTTTCCTTTAATTTTATTATCAATTATAGAAGCACATACCCTTTCTCTACCATAAAGTTTATTTTTATTCTCCATTTTTCAAATTAACTAAGACTGCCCAAACAATAGAATATGTGGACACTATATTTATTGCAGGTTCATTCAACAAAGCAAGATCCTTATACTTTAAAGATTTGTATATTGCCGTTATAAATGGAAGGAAAGAGTGAGTGTAGATTAACCATGTCATAGCCTTATACCAATCTTTTTTCCAATTAATCCATTTGAACAATCTTTTTTCTTGATTGGGAAAATAAGTTCTTCTAAGATTTCTTATTCTTTTTCTTGATAGCTCTGTTAAACTTCTCAATAATTTATGGTATATCCCAGTTTCTGGTACATATGCAAACTTAGTATAACCTTCATTAAAAATTGCGACAGGTATATCATTATCTATTAGTTGCCTTTTATCTTTAGTATATTCTTCTATTATCTTTTTCCTATAAATCATCAAACCTTGAGGAGGTATTGTATTTTTTGTTACCCTGCATACAAAGTATCCACTTTTCTTTTCAGTTATTATCTTATTTGGAGAAGCTGTGAAGAATCTGAATATGGGGTCGCGTTGCCATGGATCATAAGATAATGTTCTTGTTAAAGGTGGATG
The DNA here is from genome assembly GCA_016866935.1 of Candidatus Pacearchaeota archaeon. Lineage (GTDB taxonomy): Archaea > Nanobdellota > Nanobdellia > Pacearchaeales > GW2011-AR1 > SICU01. The sequence continues at coordinate 2,053 of VGKS01000001.1, read as the reverse complement.
TTGTTTATTTACTAAAAATTTAACAAAGACTCCTGCAATTTCTTTATCATGTTTTAAAGGAAAAGTCATTCTTTCTATAAACCTATCATCAGAAAAAGCCATGTCAGCATCCATATACATAAAATATTGACCTTTAGCCTTTTTGAATCCAACCATTTTACTTACCTCAGCGTCTTTTATTTTGTTAAATACTATTTTCAAGTCTATCTTTTTTGAATATTTTTTTGCAATTTCTACAGTTTTATCTGTAGAACAATTGTCAACTATTATTACTTCAAACTTTTTTTTATCATATTTCTGTTTAGAAATAGAATCAAGACATTCTACGATATCTTTTGATTCATTGTATGTGGGAATAACTATTGTGAGATCTTTCATAAATTCAAGCAAAATTCAGTGATTTAAAAGTCTTTTTACCTCTTAAGAAATGGTCCAATGCTATACTTCTTGGATAAATCATTTTTTTAACATCTTCTCTTATTTTATGGTGTTGCATATTCTTATGCTCTGAAATTAAGTAATGGGCAAGATAAGGCACGCTGATTAAGAAAGGTAATCCTCTCTTTACAGGAAATCTTCCCAATGAAATAATTTCAAGCATTGTTTTTTGGAAAATAAGCAACAATCTTTGTGGAAAATGGCTATTTTTCATTAAAGCAATATAATGATTTCTGGAAATAAGGTATTCTTTCTTGAGGTTTATTTTTTCCTCTTTTATACTAAAGCTCCCAATATGGTATACTGTAGATTTTGGACAAAACCATATTTCTTTCCCAGAATTATTAGCCCTCCAGCAAAAATCAAGCTCTTCAGCATACATAAAAAACTTTTCATCAAACATGCCGAGTTTAATAAATTCTTTTCTATCTACAAGCAAAGATACCCCACACCCCCAGAATATTCTTATTTCATCATTATATTGACCTTTATCTTTTTCAACAGAGTTAAACAATCTTCCTCTGCAAAATGGATACCCATATTTATCTATAAAACCTCCAGCAGCTCCAGCATTTTCAAATTTATCTCTTTGGTAATAAGATTTTATTTTGGATTGAACTGCTATGCATTTTTTATTTCTTTTGAGAGTCTTTAACATTTCAGACTTCCAGTTCTTACTAACAACAGTATCGTTGTTAAGAAATATAATGTATTTTGACTTAGATCTTTTTACTAAATAATTAGATGCCTCTGCAAACCCCATTCTCCTATCAGTTAAATATATCTTTACAGAAGGATACTTCATTTTGACAATATTAATAGAATTATCTGTAGTTTGATTAAAAAGTAAACTTATTTTAGCCTTTTTGTCATCTTCGTATATTGAATTCAAACAGTTGTCTATTACTTTCTCACCATTCAAATGGATGATAAGTATCTCAGGTTCTTCCATTATTCTATGATTGAGTGATTTAGTTTTAATATTCTTGGTAATTTATCGTATGCTCTTACAATAAAGCTAAAAGGAGAATAAATAAGCCTTAGTCTTAACGTTCCAGAGAACATTTTTACTGAAGCTCTTATTGTATCAACAGTTGTATTTTCCTCATCAGTCCATGCAGTTGGAAACTCAATTATTCTAAGTCCATATAGTTTGCAAAGATATAATATATTTATATCAAAAGCCCATTGAGTTATGAATATTTTATTCACTATTTTTTTTAAATCATTTACTTTAAACAGTTTTGCCCCACATTGAGTATCACTATATCTCATAAAGAACATTATTCTTAACAAGAAATTGTATATTCTACTTGCCAATCTTCTAATTACGGGTTGCTTTCTATAAATTTTAGACTTTTTAGACCATCTATTTCCAATTATTCCGGAGTAACCATTAATATTATTTATTAAATCATAAAATGCATCCGGGGAGGTAGCTAGATCGGCATCTACGAAACCAGCCATGTCAAACTTCTTTGCTATAAGGTATTTGAAACCCTCTGTTACTGCAAAGCCCTTGCCACCTTTTTTGAATTTTATATAACTAACATTTTTAGCTCTTTTAATAAAATTCTTTACTATTTTCTCAGTATTATCTTGAGTATTGTTTATT